>JAKISS010000010.1 GCA_021648485.1 Gammaproteobacteria bacterium | reverse complement strand
TGCTGATTGTCGCCTACATGAGTTTTGGTTTTTCCGAAGCGATTCTGGAACGAGTGCGCCCGGTGAGTTTCTTGGCATTTTATCTGGCGGTGATTTTCGCGGCTATTTGCACGCAATCACGCATGGCGCGCAGTGAACCGGTTAAACGTAAACAAAGTCTGTCAGTCACCATCATCGCCCAGGACGAAGCCGACCGCATTGAACCCTGCCTGCAATCCGTCGCCAACTGGGCGGATGAAATTATCGTATTAGACAGCGGCTCTTCCGATAACACCGTAGACATTGCCCGACGTTATACCGACAAGGTATTTGAAACCGACTGGCCCGGTTATGGCCCACAAAAACAACGCGCCCTGGAAAAGGCCCGCTGTGATTGGGTGCTTTCCATTGATGCCGATGAACGTGTTTCCCCCGAATTGCGGCACGATATTGATGCGGCATTAACGGACAATCCTGAATGTGTCGGTTATCGCACACCCTGGGCCGTAATGGTCTACGGACATCGTATGGACTTTGGCCGCAGCGCCCGTGCGCCACGACGCTTATTCAAGCGCGAAGGCGCACGCTTTACCGATGCGCAAGTACACGAACATGTAGTGTTGGCACCGGGTAAAAAAGGCACACTCGAAGGTCGTTTGTATCACTATACACATCGCCACTACGGGCACGCTCTGCAAAAAAGTGCCAAATATGCCTGGCTGGGTGGGCAAAAGCGGTTTGCGGCAGGCAAATGGGGCGGAGGTCTGCCCATTGCTGCGCTTCGCTCATTATGGAATTTTATTTTGATCTACTTTATACGGTTAGGTTTTCTGGACGGGCCAGCGGGGTTCGTGGTGGCAGTGACCTATGCACAAGGCGCGTTTAATAAATATGCCGCATTGTGGGCATTGCGGCGGGAGAAACGACGGGGTGGTGGAGCGTCATCGTAGGGGACAGCTATCTGCACAAATACAAAATATCACATAAATTTTATTATTCAAATTCCTTCATCTATCTTGGACAGCGTCTCTGGGGGCGTGTTTGTTTTCAGATTCAGCAAACCCTTGCAGCGCAAATGGGTTAAGAAATTGCCGCTTCCAGAACAGGGCGCGATCCGTTTTACTTAAATTTGCTTCATCGCACACGAGCTCCCAGTTTGTTTCAATAGTCTCAATTTGATGCTCGATAATTTTGCGAGCTTCTTCACGAGAGAGTCGAAAATGCGCTGCCGCATCCAGGCAAACGGTAAGCTGGCTCATCCGGTTATCACCCGAAATCAGCATGGCCTCATTGCCCATACACACTTGTGGGCAAATATCATAGGCTGGCGTAAGGGAGAGCATTTCTCCATCCCAAAAAGCAGCATAATTGCGGGCGTGATCGTCTGTATTCCCGCACAAAATATTAAATACCAGGCGGGAAAACAATTCCTGCAATGTCGAGAAAGCACTCCTGAAGCGATAGCGAATAATTTCGGCTAAATCCTCATAACTGGCATAGCGTGCCATCATCTCATCCAGGCTCAACAAAGTCAGGCCGGAAACCATGGCTTTGCACTGCCATCCTTTCGTCGCATGAATACGATCAAAACGCTTGATCAGCAATACATCTTTATTGGTGGCTTGCATCATCGTAACCGATGCAACATGCAGCCCAGCCAGTGCGGCTAGCCGCATGGCGATAAACTCGGCTTTCGCCACGCTATATAAGTCTGCACCAGAGGAGCGCCGGTCGCGCCTTGGTCATTGCCCATGACTAGGGGCTGCTTGATAGCAGCAGGGCAGTTCAATCCCGAATACATGGCACCTCTGCACGATCTGCATTGCACAGATCGCAGGTAAGGTACTGGCTGTTGCAGATTATAAACCTGCCGCCGTATTCAGAGGTTTTGTGGGCTTTTACATCGGCAAGGCACGCCGAGAAAGCCTGTATTGATAGGACATTGCGCCATACTCATGACGCCCGTCTCTGTGGACACGCTACGCGCCTCCAGCAAAGACGGGCGCAGTGATTTGATGCTGCAACAGACAATCTGGCGCAGCTATAAAGATGAATTGATCAAAGTAATCAGTCGTGAGGGTGCTCGGAGCTGACTCCGAATATTGATAAAGAAAGTGTTAAGGCATGACCCGCAGTCTAAAGACTGTCGCACCTGAATCGGATCGAAGAGGCGCTGGGTGCCGATTACTCGGCAAGGGTATCGCTAATTGACCGTAGCGATAGCGGTTAGAACAAGTTCAGTATAGCAGTTGCGTAACAATGTAACTCCCCGGCAAACTTACCCCAACAGGCCTCTTTTCGCGGGTATTTTTGAATTATGGAATGGTTTTTAAGAAACGTTAGCAGTGCTAACACTTTTTCGTTGCATAAGGACATGAGTTGCAGGTGTTCGCAGTGCGGACACTGTGCAGCTATTCGCTTCGGGAGCCGTTGACACTGTCAGCAACAATAACTATAGCCCAACAGAGTTCATCCCCTGCTTGCTAGAGGCAAACCTTCGTCATCACGCAGTGATGTTCCAAGGTGTTCCGGTAAGGCTTGACACCCCCAGCCAAGGGGCTACTATTGGAACACCACGGAACATCAATTGGAGCCAGACCATGACCCAGCGTTACACTGCAACTGCCAAAAAAAACCCCGGTCGCAAGTCCTGGCTGGTCGAATTCCGCCATCCACTGAAAACAGATAACAACAACAAGCCCGGCAAGAAAACCCGCAAAGGACTAGGCACGTGCGACGAAAAGGAAGCCCAGCGTCTAACCGCACAACTCAACCAACTGCTATCAGATGAATCGCTGTGGTCGATAGGCTCACAAACCGATGCCGCCAAGCAGTTTGATGCCAAAGTGGTAGAAATCTTCTATGGAGAGATCGCGCCCCGCACTCAATCCGCCACCCAACTGAGAGATAAACTTTTACCGCTACCCGACCACAACCAGGGCTATTCCAGTGTGGCATTGTTAGGCGTGCCGGGTGCGGGTAAAACCACCTTATTGCGGCAGTTGATTGGCACCCACCCCGAAAAGGAGCGCTTTCCATCCACATCCGTGAACAGAACCACCACCTTTCCCACAGAAATTACCGTCTCCGATAGTGAGCACTACCAGGCCGTTGTAACCTTCATGTCGGAACACGAAACCCGTTTTGAGATAGAAGAGTCGCTCTCTGCCGCCCTGGTAAAAGCCATCGACAGTAGCGAACAGAGGGTGGCGGAAACCCTACTGGAAAAGAGTGATATGCGCTTCAGGCTCAAATATATTTTGGGCGAACTGCCCAGCGAAGCAGAAGAGATCGATCCCTATGATTATGATGATGAAGAGACCGAGTCAGCCGTAGACAATCAGGCTGACATCACACCCACCGACGAAGATAAAGCACGCTCGCAGCAACTTCTTGCCGGGTATATCAACCGCATCATGACACTTACGCAAGAGAAAAAAGCAGCCGTTGAGCATCAGCAAGGCCCGCTGTCAGAGATGTCGTCAGAAGATCGCAATGCCGCCATGGACCTAGTTGAAGAAGAAGCCATCGTTTCAGATGCATTTCTGGAAATCACCTCCGACATCCTTGATGAAATCCGCAGCAAATTCGACTTAACTCCCAACGGCAAATTCGAGAAAACCACCACTGGCTGGCCACGCGCCTGGCACATTGAAACACCCGCAATACAACGCGAGCAATTCCTCAAATCTGTACGCTTTTTCTCCGGCATCGCCATTCAATCCTGGGGCAAACTGCTCACCCCGCTGGTCAATGGCATGCGAGTATCCGGCCCCTTCAAGCCCAACTGGGCCGCCAACCCAGCCAAGCTGGTGCTGATCGACACAGAAGGCTTAATGCATAAAGCAGGCACTACAGCGGATCTTCCCGAACAAACACTAGCCTTGCTGCATAGCACCGATGTCATCCTGCTGGTGGACAGCGCCAAGAACAGCATGACTAACTTCGCCGCTGGCAAAGCGCTTGAGGGTATCGTCAATACCGGCCACACCCAAAAGCTGGCCGTGGTATTCACACATATGGATGCAGTAAAGGGCGACAACCTTAAAGGCCAAGCCAAGCTCGATCATATCTTCGGAGGGGTGCGCAATGTGGCAGAAAACCAGCTGGCAAAAAACGTCTCCACCGAAGCGGCACGCCATCTCTTGCACCACCTGGAAAGCAGCACTTTTTATGTGGGTAGAATCGACAAAGCCGATCCCAAACCCGCCATACCAGAACTCAACAAACTGCTGACACATCTGGCCGCTGCCCAACCACCGGTCTTTGAGCCGGTATCCTTTCCCAAATACAGCCCGGACAACCTGGTACTCGCTATACAAGAGGCTAGCCATGACTTCCGCCAGCAATGGAATAGCAGACTGGGTTTGGCCCAGCACCCTGAATTTACCCCTAGCCCATGGCAAAGCATTAAAGCTCTAAGCCGACGCTATGCCGAAGGCTGGGATGATGGCTTTTATCTACGCCCAGCGTCCAATCTTATTACTGCCCTGTCAGCAGCCATCTCGCGTTTTTTGGAAAACCCGATTGAGTGGAGCGGCCAAGCGACAGAAGAACAAAAGCGCGAAACCATCGACCGCATCAAAACCGCCGTCACGCAGAAAATCCCTGAGCTCAGCTCACACCGACTCAGGGAGCTGGCACAACCGGCCTGGCATGAAGCCTATGCGCTACGCGGCGCAGGCAGCACCTTCAAGCGCCGCCAACGCATCAGCAGCATTTACGCTGAATATGTCCCCATTCCCGACGCTCGAGGTGACAAACTGGTGTTTAAGTTTTTGAATGAGATCAAAGGGATTGTGATGCAGGCTATTGATGAAATCGAGCAAGAGGTGAACAGCGCTGATTAAGGCACGTTACTAACACAAGTGTCAATACCGGACACCCTGCGTTATTGAAAGTGTGGGATAAACGCCAGCGAGGCTACCGGGCAATGGGGTATCGTATTGCTGAAAAGGAAAATGAAGCACAAGTTTCAAACTGAACGATCAAGCACCGACTTCCATAGCTCACTATTTTTAGTCTTCCTTTAATTTTCAACTGCCACAAAAACAACTATTAAACATAAAAAACAATTAGTTACCACCTTCCCTTTCATAAAAAAATCTTAAAATAGCGGTTAATTAATAGGTTTAGCTCCCTATCAACACCCACTTCGGCTGGCCACGTGTGCCAATATTGCGAATTTTCCCCTGCCGTACTGAAAGCTCGCTCAGAAGATTATTGATTTTGATTTTGCGCTGTTTGTCATCCAAAAAATCGGGAAGCATTTTCCACAACAGCTCATCAATATCTGCTCGGCCAACTTCCCCATGCTGCTCAATGAGCTTAAGAATCATGTCTAAATAATATTGCTGATCCAAGGCCTTTTGCTTGGTGTAAGCCGCCTTTTGTCCCGTTGCACTCGCCACTTTGGCCGACACAAACAGATTGGGTTTACGCCCCTCAATCAGCTTTTTATCCCGCAGGGTCTTTATTTCATCATCGCTTAACTGATAGCCCTTCTGCACTTTGTCCAACAAAATCACATCATGTAGCAACAACTCGGGATCTGCCGCCAGCAGCTTTGAGAAGCGTTCGTCCACGATACGGCCATAGATAGTCACCATCACGCCATCTGGCTCAATACGGTAATCAGGCATGGGAAAGAAACGACGACGCTGCGTAACGTACATTTTCTTGATACCACTACCCACCGTATCAATCATATTCAGGCTCACCATTGCCTGGGCCAAAAAACGGTTACGGTAGTAAGGTTCAGGGGCATCCAGGCTAATCACCCGTTCCACATCACCAGGGATAAAGCCCCCTTTGTTGGAAAATACCAGCCGGTCTGGAAATTCCACAACCACCACTCGCGCGCCTAATTGATAGTCCTGATGAGCGATGCAATTATGTAGAGCCTCACGAATAACCCAGGTATCGTATTTATTCACCTCTTCTGGAAACAGCGTGCTATCTGCCATATAGCGATATTTAAGATTACGGATACGGGCAAAGAGCTTGTCCACCGCCAAAATTAGCGGTGCAGAAAAATGCTCATAGTCCTCTTCCAGACCATCCCGATCCTTTACAATCCAGCTTAGGGTAACCACCGCAGGTGTTAAAAAGTGATCAGACTCCGGCTTACCCAGCAGCACCAAGGCGGCCCGCGTTATCTTGCCCTGAATCGTCAGCTTAGCCTTGTTTAGAAAAACCTCATCACTCCACCTATCCACCTCCGCAGCTAACGTAGCATTTTTCTTTTTGAAGTGATTTCGGGCAGCAGTAATTGCCTCTGCTGAAAGATCATCCAAGGTTGCATCTTCCACCACCTGAATTGACCAATCCTCATTGGCAGAAACCGCTTCAGCCAAAATAACCGCTTCTCGCTCAGGCCGTAATTCGATCAAACTATCACCGCTACGCTGCCACCCCTTACGATGAGCAAACACCGGCTTCCTCGGCTGATGCTTGGGTACATGAAGCACCCACACCCGCTTGCCCGAGTCCTGAGTGATGAAGACCTCAACCCGCAGCCCCTCACTGTTTAGATTGACACAGTTACCGATCAAACGATGTGGCAGATTTTCCGGAGTGAAATCGTGGCAATCAGCAATGCCCAGAACATTAAGCGTGCCATCCTCAACACCGAAGATAAGCTGACCACCCTCCATATTAGCCAGCGCTGACACATAGGAAATCACGTCATCACCCGCTTTACCCGACACCGCATGGCGAAGGCGAGAAAATGCTTTGTGCTCACAGCTCACATTCTCTGTGGAGTAATGAGTTTGCAGGTAATCATGAAGTTCCTGCTCTGTCATCGTGTCACTCATCACTAGCCAATACCTTCAGATCATCCAAAAACTCAGATCCAGGCTCAACACCCGTCACTAACAAATGATCCCTCGCACGAGTGCAGGCAACATAGAGCAAATGTCGTTCAGTATTGTAAACCTCTTCAAGGTCAACCGTATCGTCTGATACAGAGGACAAGCGCGACTCAAGGGGAATAATGTCATCTTTGGCCTTTTCCAGATCAGGCAACATATCGTTGGGCACCAGCTCGCGGCTGGCGTAGTAGCTGTCTGGATCGTTGGGCAACAAGACACGAAGCCGGTCTTTAATCGTTAACCCTGGTGCAACAATAAGAAACCCCCGGGAGTACTTTTTACTGTTGGAGCGGCGCACCGAGTTGATTGTCTGCCAGGCGATAATCATCGCCATGACAGTGGTCTTACCTGCCCCGGTGGCTAGTTTTAATGCCAGTCTCATCAATTCTGGGTTTGCATCATTGTTGGCGCTATCGAGGTGATTCAGGAATATTTTGCCTGCCTTGCCTATTTTAGGTGCGACTTCGGTAAGCCATATAGCCACTTCCACGGCTTCTATCTGGCAGAAAAATGGCCGTATTTCGTTAAAGCTGTGGTGCCGCCAATGTTGCAGAAGCCTCGCTGTCTCCGGCGTCACTCCCCAGTCATTTGGGTTTTTCAATCTACGCCACTCATCTACATGGCTACGGAGCTGGTTAATAATCGGCGTAGGGTCGTATCGCTGCGAATCACCCTCCGGGCCAATGGTTGTCCCTAAGTCCATTTGCGCCTGTTCAACCGGCCCTTTTCGCTTTCGGGGTCTGGGAATAGGCGTTATAAACTCTGCCCTACGACGGGCATTGACGACTTTCTGTGTCGGCTGTCCCGATTCATCAAGCTCCCGGTGAGTATTTGGATACTCATATGGCGAGTTCAAGATTGGTTTTTCAAAAAACTGATCTGACACTTAAGCCATCCCCATTTCATTATTTTAATTGTTTTGGCTACCCTACCATCCGCACAATCTTACTTTGCTTTATCCTAACTTCTTCGCCAGGTCTTCAGCCTTTAAATGAATATAACGCTTGAGCATGGCCAGATCTTTGTGACCGGTGATAGCGGAGGGCACAGAGAAAAACAACTAAACACTTTGAGCCTTCTGCGTCTCTGCGATCTCTGTGTTTATAACACGCGACCTTACCAATGCCACGACAACATAACTTCCTACTGTATTAGAACGCTTGTCCGGGGATGTAAACCTCTGGATTCTGGCTAAAAACAGATCGGAATACAGGTATTTTCAGTAAAAAAGGCTAACAGAATGATTTAGCACATAACTCACATTTAAGCTGCTAAGGCAGGTGAAATAATCAGGTTTTGTTGTAACCCAGGTTGGGTGCCAGCCAGTATTCCGCATCCTGCAAATCCATTTTCTTGCGCTTGGCATAGTCGGCTACCTGATCCTGGTTGATTTTGCCCACAGCAAAGTAACAGGATTCCGGGTGCGCAAAATACAGGCCGCTAACTGCCGCAGTGGGTACCATGGCTTTGGCTTCGGTGAGCCAGATGCCGGTATTTTCCTGCACGTCGAGCAGCGCCCACAAACTGTCTTTTTCGGTGTGGTCAGGGGAAGTAGGATAACCAGCAGCAGGACGTATGCCTTTATACTGTTCTTTAACAAGCTGCTCCTTGCTAAGCTGCTCAGTGTTATAAGCCCAGATTTCCTGGCGTACTTTTTCATGCATACGTTCAGCAAAGGCTTCGGCAAGGCGGTCGGCCAGTGCCTTGATCATAATGGCATGGTAGTCATCGTGATTTTTTTCAAATTCGGCGATATGTTCGTCGATGCCGATGCCAGCAGTCACGGCGAAGCCTCCGAGATAATCGATTTTGCCGCTGTCTTTGGGGGCGATAAAGTCACTGAGGCAGCGATTGGGTTTGCCGTCGACTTTTTGTTGCTGCTGGCGCAGATTACAAAAGACGGTCAGGATTTCTCTGCGTGATTCATCGGTGTAAATTTCGATATCATCATCCACGCTGTTAGCGGGGAATATGCCCACCACAGCTTTTGCTTGCAGCCATTTTTCGCTGATGATTTTATCCAGCATGCTTTCTGCATCTGCAAACAGTTTACGGGCTTCTTCACCTTTTTGCGCATCATCAAAAATTTTCGGGTAGCTGCCTTTTAATTCCCAGGAATGGAAAAAAGGTGTCCAGTCGATGTAATCACGCAGCTCTTTCAACGGGAAATCCTCAAATACCTGTATGCCTGTTTTCCCGGGAGCGGGTGGCGTGTAATCGGCCCAGTCAATTTGGGCCTTGTTGGCGCGTGCCTGTTCCAGGGTCAGCCATTTGATGGCGCGCTGGCGGTTGGCGTGATTCTCACGAACTTGCACGTAATCGGCTTGCAGTTTGGCAACAAAATCTTTTTTCAGCTCCGGAGAAATCAGGTTTTGTACGACACCCACAGCGCGCGAGGCATCTTTCACCCACACGCTGGGACCATTTTTATAGTTAGGCTCAATTTTTACCGCTGTGTGTGCGCGAGAAGTAGTGGCACCACCGATCATCAGTGGGATGCTCATGCCCAGACGTTGCATTTCACTGGAAATGTGTGACATTTCTTCTAACGACGGTGTGATCAAACCGGAAAGACCAATGATATCCACGTTGTGTTCTTTCGCGGCATCGAGAATTTTTTGTGCAGGCACCATTACGCCAATGTCGATGACTTCAATATTGTTGCACTGCAAAACCACGCCAACGATATTCTTGCCAATGTCATGTACGTCACCTTTGACAGTGGCCATCAGCACTTTGGCTGCGGCTTTTTGGCCTTCTCCTTTTTCGGCCTCGATAAAGGGAATGAGGTGGGCTACCGCTTTTTTCATGACGCGCGCGCTTTTTACGACTTGCGGCAAAAACATTTTTCCTTCACCGAACAGGTCACCCACCACGTTCATGCCATCCATCAACGGACCTTCAATAACGTGGATGGGGCGATCAAAACTCAAGCGCGCTTCTTCGGCATCTTCTACGGCATAGGTATCAATACCTTTCACCAGTGCGTGCTCAAGGCGTTTGGCGACGGGCAGTTCGCGCCATTCGAGATTTTCTTTTTTCGCAATAGCGCCATCGCCACGGTATTGTTCAGCGATTTCCAGCAGGCGGTCAGTGGCATCATCGCGGCGGTTAAGGACTACATCCTCCACGCGCTCTTTCAGTTCGGCAGGCAGGTCATCGTATACGGCAAGCTGGCCAGCGTTGACAATACCCATACCCATGCCTGCCTTGATGGCGTGATACAGGAATACCGAATGGATTGCTTCGCGTACCGGGTTGTTGCCGCGGAATGAAAACGAGACGTTGGATACGCCGCCGGACACCTTGGCGTAAGGCAGGGTTGCTGTGATTTTACGAGTGGCTTCAATGAAATCCACGCCGTAATTGTTGTGTTCTTCAATGCCCGTGGCGACGGCAAAAATATTAGGATCAAAGATAATGTCTTCCGGCGGGAAGCCAACAATTTCCGTCAGAATCTTATATGAACGTGTGCAAATCTCAATTTTGCGTGCTTCGGTGTCAGCCTGCCCTTCTTCATCAAAAGCCATGATGATCATTGCCGCACCGTATTGCCGCACTTTCTTTGCATGGACGATAAATTTTTCTTCGCCCTCTTTCAGTGAGATGGAATTGACGATGCCTTTGCCTTGATTGCATTTGAGACCGGCTTCGATGATTTCCCATTTGGATGAATCGATCATCACCGGCACCTTGGAGATATCTGGCTCCGAGGCAATGAGGTTAAGAAAATCGCGCATGGCAACGACGCCATCAAGCATAGCCTCATCCATGTTGATATCGATAACCTGTGCGCCATTTTCCACTTGTTCGCGGGCCACACTCAGTGCTTCATCAAATTGCTCTTCAAGAATCAGTCGTTTGAATTTGGCGGAACCAGTGACGTTGGTGCGTTCACCGACGTTAACAAATAACGATTCAGCAGTGATGTTCAGTGGTTCCAGCCCCGCCAGACGGCAGGTGTGGTCGTCTTCAGGTATCTTGCGAGGGGCGTGTTTTTCCACAGCATTGGCAATGGCTCTGATGTGTGGTGGTGTGGTGCCACAACAGCCACCGATGATGTTCACAAAGCCGCTTTTTGCCCATTCTTCGATCTCTGCCGCCATTTCTTCCGGCGTTTCATCGTACTCGCCGAACTCGTTGGGCAGACCGGCGTTGGGATGGCTGTTGATGTGACAATTGGCGATGCCCGCAATTTCTTCCACGTACTGACGCAATTCCGCTGCACCCAATGCACAGTTGAACCCAAAACTAATAGGCTCGATATGGCGCATCGAATTCCAAAAGGCCTCGGCAGTTTGTCCAGACAGGGTACGCCCGGAGGCATCGGTAATCGTGCCGGAAATCATCACTGGCAGGCGCTTGCCACTGGTTTCAAAGTAATCTTCAATGGCATACAGCGCGGCTTTGGCATTGAGTGTATCGAAGATGGTTTCCACCAAAATGATATCGGAGCCACCATCCACCAAACCTTTGGTGGCCTCCAGATAGGTTTCACACAACGTGTCGAAATCGATGTTACGAAAACCGGGGCGATTGACATCCGGCGACAGAGTAGCAGTGCGGTCGGTGGGGCCAAGTACGCCGGCCACGAAGCGGGGCTTGTCGGTCGTTGTACGTGAATCACAGGCGAGGCGAGCCAGTCTGGCGGATTCCAGGTTCAACTCGTAGACCATGTCCTGCATGTGATAATTGGTCATGGACACGGCGTTGGCGCTGAAAGTGTTGGTTTCTACAATGTCAGCGCCAGCGTCCAGGTATTGCTCGTGAATGTCACGGATGATCTGTGGCTGGGTTAACGACAGCAGGTCGTTATTGCCTTTCACGTCGCTGTGCCAGTCGGCAAAACGCTCGCCACGATAACCAGCCTCGTCCAGACTGTGTTGCTGGATCATGGTGCCCATGGCACCATCCAAAATAAGGATTTGGTTTTTGAGACGTTTTTCGAATTCAGTCATGGGGGTACCGGTATACGGGGGTAAATAGCCAGATATTCTAGCACGAAGTGCCGGGTGCTCAGGCCTTGGAATTCAGCATTGTTCCCAAGGCAGGTTATGAAAACGCCAGCCACCCAGAGTGGAGCGATGATGCTCTTCATCCAGCTCGCCTTCGAAACCTTCTAACACGTTATAGACATCATTAAAGCCCTCTTTAAGCAGGGTTTCTCCTGCTTCGTGAGAGCGCTTGCCACTACGGCAAATCAGCACCACAGGCGTACAGCCATCATCGTCACAATTGAGTCCGCCGAGCATCACCTGGCGCACATGGGAAGAAAAAGCAGAATCCACCTTCCAGTCAGGCTCGTCAATCCATGCCACATGTACAGCACCCTTAGGGTGCCCCACAAACAAAAACTCCATGGCGGAGCGCACGTCAATCAATACGGCGCTGGGGTTCTCTTCCAGCAGCTTTTGCGCTTCGATAGGGTTGATACTCTTGACGTGCTTGTTGGTGCTCATGGTGCCATCCTTTGTCAGTCGGTTTACGTTGCCAGAGGTGCTTTATCAGGCTTTTTGTCGGGGAGAACCGCCACGCCGTTTATTGCGCGCAATGCCTGTACTAATCAGGGTCAGACCGATAAACAAGCCCAGTTGCCACTCACCTGCCATTTCGGGCATGAACCGGGTCACCAGACCAACCAGCACAGCGGCAATGCCAATGGCGACAAAATAAACACAGGGTGTGATAAGTTCACCAAGCACAAACAACGCGCCCAGCGCCCACCAGTGCCAGTGGTTCAGGATGTAAAACATTTCCATTCGTGCATCACCCTCTATTATGCGTGACAGGAGTATCCCCGGGCGCTTTATTATATATACAAAACAAAATCATGTAATGTGCGGCGGATTTTTAACGTGAATGGGCTGAGCCTCAAACTTTTACCCGGGGTCAAAGCGCTAACCCCCTGAACTTATAGCTGACAAGGTACACTATGCACCCATGAAAAAAGTATTTCCCCGCCCTGAATCACTCCTTTCCAAATCCCTGTTACGTCCAGTGGGACGAGCAATCAGTGACCATAAAATGATCCGTGACGGTGACCGTATTCTGGTAGGCCTCTCCGGAGGTAAAGATTCACTTTCGTTGCTGCATTTATTATTGCATTTTCAGCGATGCGCCCCGGTGCATTTCGAGGTGGGTGCGTTGACAGTGGACCCTATGGTGGAGGGCTTTGAGCCTGCCCGCCTCAAGCCTTATCTGGCCGGGCTGGGTATTCCGTATTTTTTTGAAGCCCAGCCCATTATGGAACAAGCCAAAAAGCACATGGGCAAACCGTCTTATTGTGCGTTTTGCTCACGCATTAAACGCGGCATTATGTATCGCATTCTACGCGATGAAGGTTACAACGTACTGGCGCTGGGTCAACATCTGGATGATCTCGCGGAAAGCTTTTTGCTATCGGCTTTTCATGGCGGACAGCTGCGCACCATGAAAGCCTGTTACCAAAATGATGCAGGTGATGTGCGGATTATCCGTCCACTGGTCTATGCGCGAGAGCAGCAGACGGCCATTTTTGCCAAAACCGCCGGGCTGCCAGTGATTCCCGATAGTTGTCCTGCCTGTTTTCAGATGCCCACACAACGCCAGCACATGAAAACATTATTGGCCGCCGAGGAGCAAGATAACAAACTGTTGTTCAAAAGTTTGCTGAATACGCTCAAACCGCTGATGGATCCCCGGTTTTATTCACGAAACAAGGACAATATAGCTGACGTCTGGTCAGACTCACTAGACAAAACTCCGACCGCCTCGCTGGAAACCGGTATGTAACAATGCACATTATTGTCATCAAATTGCTGTTGCGGCTTACGTCCCTGCTGCCTTTGTCGGCAAGCCATGCGCTGGGCGCTGGACTGGGAAGCCTGTTGAATCGCTTTAACAATCAGATGCGACACGTCACCCGCTGCAATATTGACCGCTGTTTCCCCACCTGGACGACACAACAACGCAGCCAGCTGGTGCGTGAAAGCTTACAGGAAACGACCAAGGCAGCACTGGAAACCGGAGGGCTTTGGCTGTGGCCAGCGGAAAATATTCTAGCCAAAATACAGGATGTCAGTGGCGCATCATTGCTAAAGGACGCTATGGCGAGTGGCAAGGGCGTGATTCTGGCAGCACCGCATTTGGGTGCCTGGGAAGTGGCCGGGCTTTACTGCTCGCGCTGCGGACCCATGACCACCCTGTATCGACCACCCCGGATTCAGGATCTGGACAGCCTGATGCGCAACGCCCGTGAACGGACGGGCGCTACTCTGGCGCGCACTGATGCTGGTGGCGTGCGGACTCTTTATAAAGCGTTGGGACGTGGGGAACTGGTTGCCATTCTGCCTGACCAGGAACCGGATCGAACCTCCGGTGTATTTGCCCCTTTTTTTGGTGTACAGGCCAATACGATGACCTTGATCTCCCGACTTGCTGCGAAAAGCGGGGCGACAGTGTTTATGGTTTATGCGGAGCGGTTACCGAAAGGTAAGGGGTATCACTTGCATATTCAAAAAACGGATTCAGCATTGACAGAGGGTGATGAAATACAAAAAGCAACCCGCCTTAATCAGGCTGTTGAGCAATGTGTATTACAGAACCCGGCTCAGTATCAATGGGCTTATAAACGATTTAAGACAAGGCCGGAAGGGGAAGACAAATTTTATTAACGAACAGGTAAAAAAAGGGGGGTGAATATTGCTTAACATCAAGCAATGCTCCCTTTTATGTGCTTAAACAATATCTATCATTGATGCTGATCGTCTATGCCTGTGGGCATTAACGCCCCCTAATGCAATGGCTGCTGAAACTCTTCCATTACCATGTTTTCCATCCAGGTAAAGGCTTCTTCCAATCCCGGCTGATTGAATAACACCATTAGCACTACCCATTTGACTTGATCAAGGTCAATCTCCAGTGACTCCAGCGCCATGATGCGGTTGATGACCAGTTCGCGGCTGGCATCCGTAAGCACTCCCATTTGTTCCAGAAAGATCAAAAAGCCTCGGCATTCGACATCCAGTTTTTTTTCTTCTGTTGGGCTGAAAATACGAATGGAGCGTCCTCCGTACGAGGCATATGTGTCGCCACCTTCTTGCAACACCGATAAGTCTTCCAGCCAGGTGAAAGCTTTATTGATTTCAGCATTGAGAAACCCTGCTTCACGGAGCTGGGTTTTGAGGGCTTCGGGATCCGCCTCCATGTCGATATCGTCATCCATATAATTCTCGAAGAGATACATGAGTACGTCGAGTACGTCTTCTTTCATGAGTACCTACTTAATATCGTATTTTCGCGATGAAAATTAGCTGTTGTTAGTGGTTGTGGCAACGATCTGAACTGAAAATCCCATTCAACTTATCCGGCTATACAAGCCGCCCGTCGAGGCCACAATTCCCTGTATTTCCAGTGTCAACAGCATGGAGGAAACGGCCTCTGCCGTCAATCCGCTGCGTTCTACCAATGCATCAATGGATATGGGTTCAAATCCCATTTTTTCAAGAAACGGATGGTCAGAAAATACAGGCTCACCGACCGGTGTGGCGTTTGAGGGTGTACCCCCATGTTCAACAACAAAGGCAGCCAATGGTGCAAGTTCTTCGAGGATGTCACTGATTTCCATGGTGAGTTTGGCTCCTTGCTGGATAAGCATATGACAGCCCCTGGCCAGCGGGTTATGAATAGAGCCGGGAATGGCAAATACCTCACGCCCCTGTTCGGAGGCGAGTCGTGCGGTAATTAATGAACCACTTTTTAGTGCGGCTTCGATGACCAGTACACCCAGGCTAAGCCCGCTGATAATACGGTTGCGGCGTGGAAAATTACTGGCGATAGGGGGTGTGCCGGGTGGAAATTCACTGACCAGCGCTCCTTGTTCAGCGATGTGGTGCCCCAGCTCCCGGTGCCGAGCCGGATAAATACGATCCAGCCCGGTGCCTGCCACGGCAATAGTTTTGCCGTCGGCATTCAGCGCGCCCTGATGACTTGCAGCATCAATTCCCAGCGCCAGGCCGCTGGTAATTGTCAGACCATGGCGGGTCAGTGAAGCGGCAAAATCATGGGCAAGCTGGGAACCGCTGGCGCTGGGATTGCGGCTGCCCACTATGGCCAGCTGGGGCTGAGTAAGCAGATTAATATCACCACGCACAAACAAAATAGGGGGTGGATCAGGAATTTCTTTCAGTAGTGCGGGATATCGAGGGTCAAGCAGGCCAATGATGTAGCAGTGCCTGTCTTCGGCCCAGGCCAGCGCAGCGTCCACGGCCTGCCAATTAGGCTTTGCCAGATAGCGGTGCAACTTGGATGGGAGTCTCAACTCATTACTGGAGGTTCCACGATTCGCAAAAAACCGGGGCAGATCAGGCTCATGTTCAAGGATGCGCAAAAAACGAATCGCGCCGACTCCTGGGGCGTGCAGAAGGGCAAGCCAGTAACGCAGGGAGTCGGTATCGGGTATGGCTACGGACTCGGAAACTGTGTGTGGCGCAAGGGGCGGTGTAGCGCCCGGATGTTGTGAAGAATCGTGGAATATACCCAAAGCGAAGCCCCTCCATGGGCCGGGTGCTGAGGTTTTCGTTTTGAAAAGCGTTATGGATTCCGCACGTAATCATACACTGCCATGTCGCGTTCAGCTTCCATGACCAGCGCATAGCTGACGCGGTCAAAGGTACGATATACCAGTACAATACCGGCGCGCTGATCTGGCAAAGTGACTTCTTCACCGCGTTTTTTAGCATTGTAGTCACGCACGACTTTGCCTGCCCGGAATACCGCCAGCACATGCCCGGTTTCCAAGCCATCCTGTTCGCCCTGGTTAAGCACTACGGTTTGAAATTGACCAACGCGGGAGACACCATCAATGACGGCAATAATCTGACCTTCCATTGGAATTTCTGGTGGTTTGGGAATAAATGCCTGGTCAAGCCCCGAGGCCTTTTTAGGAATCAGGCGGTCTCCTACCAGGGTTTCACGGGTAGAGTCTTTGACGCGCAGGGTGGAGGGATCACCAAAATCTTCCACTTGGGCATCGGCGACATGCAGGGCTTCGTAGCCAAGGATGTCTCCCGGTTTGGCTCCGGGATTACGATAGGGTTTGCCGATGCGCAGTACGGCATAAGTGGAGTTGGGGTCTTCGCCAGGGATCAGGCCTCGGGCATAAATACGGTCACCGGAACCAGACATCAAACGTGCATCTTTACCGGAGAGCACATAACCGGCATTGTCGATTTCGCGCTGATTGAGTACACGAGGCTCACCCAGGAACTGTTCAATGGCGTTGAGTGGAATGCTGGCAATGGGGGTATCAACACGGGTGGAGTGTACCTGTGGCGACATTTTTACAGTGGCCTGACCACGGCTGACGCGCAAAACCGGTCGTCCCTGGGCGTCATATTCGAGATACACCACATCACCGGGATAAATAAGGTGAGGGTTTTCGATTTGCGGGTTATAGCTCCATACTTCGGGCCATTTCCATGGGCTTTGCAAAAAATGCGCGGAGATATCCCAGAGGGTATCACCCTTCACCACCGTATATTTATCCGGGTGATCAGCTTTGAGTTTGATAGTATCCGCCAGCGCTACGCTACCGGTGATGGCCAGACCCAGAATGATCAGACCCAAAAACTTTTTAAAGGCCAGATTTTTTTTAACAGATAATACTTTCATCAACACGATGATCCCTCTGTTTATCAGTTTGCCCGAGTTTAGACGAATCATATTCCAGACTCCAGCGAAGCATTTTAAAATTAACAGGATAAGCGTAAATGCTAAACCTGATTTGAATGTATCATTTTTGCGTGTTTTTGAGCAGTGCCATTTATTGATGTCACAAGTCTTTGCCAAATATGTGTTCAAAATGATGGTGATTCGGGTGTTATGGCATGCCCTGTTTATTTCATTTGTCTGGTCATAAAACAAACAAGGCGCACACTATTCACCTAAATCTTCATTGCTTTGGGTATAATGTCGGCAGCGATTATCATATCTTTTGCCTGTTACCCCGAATTTGACCGAGTTCACATGTCCATACTCACTATTTTACAATTTCCCGATCCTAAATTACGTCAAAAAGCCGCACCGGTGGTGTCGGTGGACGACAGCATCCGAACATTGGTGGATGACATGTTCGAGACCATGTACAGTGCGCCGGGCATTGGCCTGGCGGCGGTGCAGGTGAACGTACTGAAGCGGGTAATCGTTATCGATATTTCGGAAGACAAAAGTCAGCCGAAATGTTTCATCAATCCGGAGATCGTTGAGCACAGTGGTAATGAAAAAATGGATGAGGGCTGCCTGTCCGTGCCGGGTATTTATGAGCCCGTCTCCCGGGCAAAAGAGATCACCGTGCGCTATCTGGACCGTGATGGAAATACGCAGGAATTGACGGTAGATGACCTGCTGGCGGTGTGTGTGCAGCACGAAATAGATCACCTCGATGGCAAGCTGTTTGTGGATTATCTGTCGGAAATGAAACGCAAGCGTATTCGTAAAAAAATGGAAAAAATGCGCCAGCACACGATGTGATGGCATAATTTCCAGACAACCCTCCAGAAGGAAACACTGTGGCCGAAAGCTTGAAAATTATTTTTGCCGGTACCCCGGCATTTGCGGCCAGCAGTTTGCAAGCGTTGTTGAATGCCAAACATGACGTGCTGGCAGTGTACACCCAGCCGGATCGCCCGGCGGGTCGTGGCCGCAAACTTACCGCCAGTCCGGTGAAAGCATTGGCACAGTCACATAATCTGCCCGTACTGCAACCGGTGAGTCTGCGTGACGAACAAGCCCAGCAAATACTGGCGGACTGGCAGGCTGATGTGCTGGTGGTGGTGGCCTATGGACTGATCCTGCCCGAACCGGTGTTGGTTGCGCCACGTCTGGGCTGTATCAATGTGCATGCTTCGTTACTGCCACGCTGGCGTGGTGCTGCGCCTATTCAGCGGGCAATTCTGGCGGGAGACGAGCAAACCGGCGTTACCATTATGCAAATGGACGCAGGTCTGGATACCGGCGACATGCTGCACAAGGTCGTGTGCCCCATTAAAAGCACCGATACGGCTGAGACTTTGCACGACAAGCTGGCTGTTTTGGGAGCGACGGCTCTGTGCAATACTCTGAAATTGCTGGCTGATGGTAGCGCAGTACCGGAAAAACAAAACGATGCTGATGCCAACTATGCTGAGAAACTGCAAAAAGCTGAGGCGGAAATTAACTGGACACAATCGGCACAGGTGTTGTCGCGTACTGTACGTGCTTTTAATCCCTGGCCGGTGGCTTTCACCCGTGTTGACGATAAAAATCTGCGCATCTGGTTGGCCGAGGCCATTGGTGAGGGCAGCAATGCAACACCGGGCACCGTGCTGGCCGAATCCCGTGAGGGTATCGATGTCGCTACTGGCGACGGTGTATTGCGCATTCATCAATTGCAGCTGCCTGGTGGCAAAGCACTGGATGCCGGGCAATTTCTCAATGCCCATCGTTTATTGGGTGTTCAACTTGGATAATGTATTGCCAGAATCTGTGTGGCCACAAAAAACGTGCCCGCCCTACGTCTGTAATTCAGGAATCTGTTCGTGAACAGAGGTCACAGGGTGGGCGCGTTTTTTGTGCTCACCCACGCATTCTAATGCCCCCATCAAAACAAAACCCGCGAGCCACGGCTGCACGCATTCTTAGTCAGGTCACCCGCGATGGGCGCTCCCTGTCCCGCGCCATGGAAGATGTACCACCTGCGCTTGGCGATGATCGCGCGCTGATTCAGGAGATGTGTTACGGCGTGCTGCGCGAATATCATCGTTTGTCACTCATAGTCGCCAGCTTGTTAAAAAAGCCGCTGAAAGAAAAAGATGCAGACGTACAGGCACTGTTGTTACTGGGTCTGTATCAGTTAATGCGCATGCGGGTGCCGGATCATGCCGCTGTGTCAGAAACGGTGGCCGCTACGGTGACCCTTAAAAAAATCTGGGCACGGGGTATGGTAAATGGTGTGTTGCGTAACTTTCAGCGTCAGCAGGAAAAGTTATTGGCGCAAGCCGATGCCTCGGAGGAGGGGCTCTGGTCACACCCGCAATGGTTGATTAACGCGCTACGCGAGGCCTGGCCCACAGACTGGCAGGCGATACTGATGGCCAATAATCAGCGCCCTCCCATGTGTCTGCGCATCAACACGGCAAAAATCAGCGCAAATGACTATGTGCAGCGATTGAAAGAAAATGACATTGCGGCCAGTTGTAGTGAATTCACCGCAAGCGCTATTCGACTCGAACACCCGCAGGATGTGACAGTATTGCCGGGTTTTACCGAGGGCTGGCTATCGGTGCAGGACGAAGCCGCGCAACAGGCAGCGGGTTTGATGGCGTTGAAATCAGGGCAGCGTGTGCTTGATGTGTGCGCAGCACCTGGCGGTAAAACCGCGCACATGCTGGAGCTGGCCGAAGTGGAAATGGTGGCGGTGGATGTGGATGCCGCTCGTCTGCAACGAGTGGAGGAGAATCTGCAACGCTTGGGCAAAACTGCCCAATGTATTGTGGGTGATGCCTGTACGCCCAAAGAATGGTGGGATGGTCAAGCGTTTGATCGTATTCTGCTGGATGCACCCTGCTCGGCTACCGGAGTGATCCGTCGCCATCCCGACATCAAATTATTACGCCGTGAATCCGATATCAAAAAGCTGGTGACGTTGCAGGCACAAATACTGGATGCCATCTGGCCCCTGCTCAAGCCTGGCGGTATGCTGGTGTACGCGACGTGTTCGGTATTACCTGAAGAAAACGCCAGACAAATAACGGCATTTGTGGGCAGACAGTCGGATGTGCAGCCCAAAACAATAAACGTACCCTGGGGGATACCCGCCAAGGTGGGACAACAAGTGCTGACGGGAAACAACGGTATGGACGGGTTTTATTACGCATGTTTGGAAAAAACAGCATAAACACCAGAAACAGGCGCTGCGGCTTAATGGCTGCATTGCTGGTTTTCAGTGGCCTCGCACTGGAGGCGACCGCAGCCACTCCGTTGTTTACCGTGCATGATGCAAAAACAGAATTGGTCGGTAATATTTATCGCCTAAATGCAAACCTGGAGTTAAAACTCACGCCGCAGGCACTAACGGCGCTGGATAATGGTGTTACGCTCACCATCATTCTGGATATCGAGGTTTATACGCCCAGTCGTTATCTGTGGGACATCGTGCTGGCCAGCCTGGAGCAGCGCTACGAAATTCAATACCACACGCTGGCCGATCAATATTTATTGCGCAACATCAACAGCGGCTCTCAATTTGTCTATTCCACATTAGATGCGACGCTGGATGCCTTGGGTAAAATTGAACAGTTACCTATTCTGGATGCCCATTTGTTGCAACCAAACGAACATTACAAGGTGCGTGCCCGTTCCCGCCTGGATTTGGGCAGCCTGCCTGTACCCATGCAGCTTAAGGCCTATATTTCCAGTGAGTGGTGGTTGAACAGTGGGTGGTACTCATGGGATTTGTAATTAGCCGTTTTGCGCAGCAGACAGACTGTGATGGGTAAATTACTGGTATGGCTGCGGCGTATGTCCACCAGCGTGGTGCCGGTCATCATCATGGCCATTTTTATGCTCGGCTCATTATGGTTGTTGAGCGCGGCAACAGAAAACTCCAGCCAGTTCGGACGCATGCATGTGATGCTGGTGGTGGTCAATGTATTGGGACTGATCGTACTGGTGGGTTTGATCGGTGTCGATGCAGTGCGTTTGATACGCCAGTATCGTCGTGCTGCCACGGGTTCGCGACTGACTGTCAGGCTGGTGATAATATTTGTGGTTATGGCATTGGTGCCCGTTTCCATTGTTTTCTATTTCTCGTTAGGATTTTTACAAAAAGGCATCGACAGCTGGTTTGATGTACGGGTAGAGCGTGCCATGGAAGATTCACTGGAACTGAGTCGCTCATCGCTGGATATGCGCATGCGTGACAGGCTCAAGCAAACACGAGCCATCGCGGCCGATCTGCGGGAAACACCAAACGCAATCGTCATGTTCAGACTGAATGAATTGCGCGACGAAAGTGGTGCCAGTGAACTTACCCTGTTATTTCAGAGCGGGCGGGTCATTGCCTCCTCAAGCGCTGACACCATGACCATTATCCCGCAAAAACCCGGTCGCTCGATTTTGTCGCAGGTGCGCGATAAACATGACTACGTGGGGCTGGCTCCTATCGATAATCGGGGCTTACATATTCGCACCGCAGTGCAAATAGATGCGTCGAGTGCTGCAGTTGATCCGCGTGTATTGTTTATGTTGTACCCCATAGATGCGCGGGTCAGTGTGCTGGCAGAGGGTGTGCAATCGGCCATCACCCAATACAAAGAGCTGGTATATTTGCGTGATCCGCTGAAGCAAAGTTTTAGTTTTACTTTGTCGCTGGTGCTGTTGGTAACCCTGTTGTCAGCCGTGTGGGCGGCTTTCTTTTTTGCCCAGCGACTGGTTGCACCGATACGCATTCTGGCCATTGGTACACGCGCCGTGGCATCCGGTAATTATCAGAAAAAACTGCCGGTTACACGCACAGATGAACTGGGTGCATTGGTGCAATCTTTTATGGATATGACCGACAAGGTCTCCGAGGCACAACGGGATGCACAAAAAAGTCAGCATCGGGCCGAGCGTGAGCAAAACTATTTACGTGCCGTGCTGGGTCGGCTTTCATCCGGGGTTATCACATTGGATAAAAATCAACGTATGCGCGCGGTCAATGCTGCGGCCAACCACATTCTGGAGCAGGATATGGATGCCGCCATGGGTAAGAGTCTGGCGCAAATTGAACATGATGCTCCAGAGCTGAAAACATTTATTACTGCCATCGCAAAACACATTGACGATGATGCCGATGACTGGCGCGAAGAAATTGCATTAACCGGTTTCGGGCGACACAAGACCCTGATGTGTCAGGGCGCAAGACTGCCCGGTGCAAAAGGCATGACATCAGGGTTTGTCGTCGTGTTCGATGATGTGACGGCGATGATTCAGGCACAGCGTGATGCGGCCTGGGGCGAAGTGGCGCGACGACTGGCACACGAAATCAAAAACCCGTTAACGCCCATTCAGCTTTCCGCAGAACGTTTACGGCATAAATATCTTGGCAAAATGGCACCGGAAGATGCCGAAGTGCTGGATCGCTCCACACACACCATTGTGCAGCAGGTGCAATCAATGAAAGACATGGTGGAGGCCTTTTCTGAATATGCGCGCGCACCAAAACTACAGCCATCGCCGTTAGTGCTGGAAGTTCTGATTGGTGAAGTGCTGGATTTGTACGCGGGGGAAAAGCAGAAAATCACGTTGTACGTACATGGCAAAGAATCAACGCCAATGGTGGAAGCTGATGTCGGTCGTATTCGTCAATTGCTGCATAATCTGATTCGTAATGCCATCGAGTCGCTGTCTGATACACCGCAGGGTAGAGTGGACATTCATTTGCAAGAAGTGAAACACGCTTCGGAGCACGTTGTGGAGATCAAAATTGAAGATAATGGCCCAGGCATTCCTCCTGATATGCTGGAAAACCTGTTTGAGCCCTATGTCACCAATAAACCAAAAGGCAGCGGTTTGGGATTAGCCGTGGTTAAGCGTATTGTCGAAGAACATGACGGCATTCTATACGCAGAAAACCGAACAAAAGGTGGCGCACGAATCGTGATACGTTTGCCAGCCTTAAAAAACGATATGACACCCGCCGCAGAAACGCGACAGGCACAAAATAAACTCTTCCATAAAGATAAAGTAAAATAATGAAACCTTATATTTTAGTGGTGGATGATGAACCGGATATCTGCACATTGGTAAAAGATATTCTGGAAGATGAAGGTTATGCAGTGGCCATTGCAGAAAATGGTGAGGCAGCGCGGCATTTGGTACGTCAGAAAACCCCCGACATGATTTTGCTGGATATCTGGATGCCTGACATTGACGGCATTACCCTGTTAAAAGAATTTTCCAGCGATCTAACCATGACTGCACCGGTGATTATGATGTCCGGTCATGGCAATGTGGAAACAGCAGTAGAAGCGACTCGTCTGGGTGCGAAGGACTTTATTGAAAAACCTCTGTCGTTAGCCAAATTGTTGCACACTGTTGAGCATACCCTGATGGAGGCAAAACAAAATACGCCAAACAATCTGCAACGTGTGTCGTTACAACCCATGCCGCCAGTAGGTAAGACGGTGCAAATTCAATTGTTGCGTGAACAACTGGAAAAGCTGGCACATCATTCGGGAACCGTGTTGTTTTATGGTGAACCCGGCAGCGGGAAAACATTCAGTGCCGAATATCTTCATGCGCGCTCTGCGCGACAACATGGCCCGTTTATTGGTGTGCATACCC
This sequence comes from Gammaproteobacteria bacterium, assembly GCA_021648485.1. Lineage (GTDB taxonomy): Bacteria > Pseudomonadota > Gammaproteobacteria > SZUA-152 > SZUA-152 > SZUA-152. The sequence goes on along the minus strand of JAKISS010000010.1, from coordinate 40,340 downwards.
GGCAATTTCACGATGGCCAGGGTGATGTATTGTTATTTGGTAAAGAAGAAGGCGCAGATATTCAGCCCGGCTTTCTCGAACAGGCACAAGGTGGCACGCTGTTTCTGGACGATGTCGCCGAGCTGGATGCCGACATACAGGATAGCTTATTTGCTGTTTTGAGCACGGGCAAATGGGTGCGCATGAATGGCAGTCAATCCCTGACCCTGGATGCGCGTATTATCACCGCTACTCACTATGATTTGGAACAGGAAATCCGCGCTGGCCGTTTTCGTGAGGATTTATATCATCTATTGAATGTTGTGCCAGTGCATGTGCCAGCCCTGCGGGAACATGTGGAAGATGTTACCGAATTGTTGGTGTATTACGTTAATCTGCTGGTGGATAAAGAGGCCTTGCCTTATCGTAATTTTACAGTGGCGGCACAAAATCGCTTGCGTCACTATGAATGGCCGGGCAATATCCGCGAACTGGAAGGTTTAGTACGGCGTTTACTGGTGCTGGGGCTGGAAACCGATATTGGACTGGATGAAGTGGAGACCGCACTGGGTGCTGGTGCAGTATCATTCGGGAACATAGACCCGGCAAATTTTGATTTGCCTTTACGCCAGGCGCGTGAGCAATTTGAAAAGGCCTATCTTGAATATCATTTACAACAGGCGGGCGGCAGCGTGGGCAAAGTGGCCAGGCTGGTGGGCATGGAACGAACAAACCTTTACCGCAAGCTGCGTACTTTGGGAATTGATACGCGACGAGTGGGTCGCTAGTCAGGAATTTATGAAAATAATAATATTGGGCGCGGGTCAGGTAGGCACCTCGGTGGCAGAAGTGCTGGCCACCGAGGCAAGTGACATCACTGTGGTGGATATCGACGAAACCAAACTTGAAACCCTGCGCGACCGGTTGGATATCAACACCGTGGTGGGAGAAGCCGCCCATCCTGAAGTGCTGGCACGCGCCGGCGCTGAAGATGCAGACATGATTTTGGCCGTGACTAACAGCGATGAAATCAACATGATCGCTTGTCAGGTAGCCTACACCCTGTTTCACACACCCACTAAAATTGCCCGGGTACGCAGTGTTGGTTATTTATCCCACCCCCAATTATTTACACAGGAAGCGCTACCCGTGGACGTGCTCATCAGTCCTGAGCAATTGGTCACTGACTATGTACAACGGCTGATTGAACATCCGGGCGCATTACAGGTGCTGGACTTCGCCGGTGGCAAAGTCCAGCTGGTGGCCGTGCGCGCTTATTATGGTGGCCCACTGGTGGGCCAGGCCTTAAAAACCCTGCGTGAACATATGCCGGGTGTAGAAACACGAGTGGCCGCCATTTATCGTCGCGGTCACGCCATTGCCCCCGATGGCGACACTGTCATTGAAGCAGATGACGAGGTCTTTTTCATCGCGGCAAGACGTCATATTCGTGTGGTAATGAAAGAATTACGACGCCTGGATCGCCCGGTCAAACGCGTCATACTTGCGGGTGGTGGCAATATCGGTACACGCCTTGCCAAGGCGCTGGAATATAAATATCAGGTCAAACTGATCGACCATAATGCTGAACGCTCGAAACGCATTTCTATCGATCTGGAAAAAACCATCGTGCTGCACGGTGACGCTGCCGACGAAGAATTGTTGATGGATGAAAACATCGAGCACACCGATGTGTTTTGTGCCGTCACCAATGACGATGAAGCCAACATTCTTTCCGCGATGCTGGCCAAACGTCTCGGCGCACAAAAAGTCATGGCGCTGATAAACCGTGCCGCTTATGTTGATCTGGTACAAAGCGGCATTATTGATATCGCCATCTCACCACAACAGGCCACTATTGGCAGTTTGTTAACCCATGTGCGTCGTGGTGATGTCACCGCCGTACATTCCCTGCGTCGGGGTGCTGCGGAAGCCATTGAGGCTGTGGCACATGGCGATAAAAAATCATCCAAAGTTGTTGGGCGAGCCATTGAGGATATTAAATTACCCGCAGGCACAAATATCGGCGCTATTGTGCGAGGTGACAAAGTTATCATTGCCCACCACGATACCGTGATCGAAGCAGATGATCATGTCATTTTATTTGTCGTAGACAAAGAACGTATTCCGGATGTAGAGCGCTTGTTTCAGGTTGGCGTCACTTTTCTGTGAACGTAAAAAAAATAAAAGGGAAAAGGAAAAAATGACCTTGTTTCAGCCTAACGGCCTGTGTATTTCCGGCCCCTTTTCTTCTTTTCCCTTTTCCCTGTAACGCCAATGCAACGCGCTGTTATTCAACGCATCGTCGGACTGTTGTTGATGGTCTTCAGTTTCACCACACTGCCACCTGCCGCAGTGGGTTTGTGGTATGGCGATGGTGCAGTTTATCCTTTTCTTGGTGCATTTATTGCGACACTGACCATGGGGCTGGTAACGTGGTTTCCTGTGCGCAAAGTAAAAATGGAAGTACGTTTACGCGGTGGGTTTATTATTGTCGCTGTATTCTGGCTGGTGTTGGGTCTATCGGGTTCGTTGCCGTTCCTGTTGGCGGAAACCCCCCACATGTCATTGACGGATGCCGTCTTTGAATCCATTTCAGCGCTAACCACCACTGGTGCAACCGTGCTGACGGGTCTTGATGATTTGCCTCATGCCATTCTGTTTTACCGGCAACAACTACAGTGGATGGGCGGCATGGGCATCATTGTGCTGGCCGTTGCTATTCTACCCATGCTGGGTATCGGTGGCATGCAGCTATATCGCGCTGAAACGCCGGGACCAATGAAAGACAGCAAACTCACACCGCGTATCACAGAAACAGCCAAAGCGTTGTGGTACATCTACCTGGGGTTAACAGTCAGCTGTGCTCTGGCCTATTGGTTAGCGGGCATGAGTGGTTTTGATGCCATTGCACACAGTTTTTCCACTATCGCCATTGGCGGTTTTTCCACGCATGATGCCAGCATCGGTTACTTTGACAGCATGCTTATCGAAATGGTGGCTGTCGTATTCATGCTGCTTGCGGGTATCAATTTCGCATTACACTTTTTGGCCTGGCGTGGAATGAGTTTGAAACCTTATTTGTATGACCCGGAAGTACGCACCTACTTTTTCGTCTTATCAGTCAGTGCGGTTATTACCACTGTTTATCTCTACCAGACAAAGACTTTTGACACCTTTGGCAATGCGCTTCATCACGGAATTTTTCAAGCGGTGTCCATTGGTACGACCAGTGGATTTACCACGACAGATTATTACAATTGGCCAGGGTTTTTGCCGGTCCTGTTATTGTTTACCAGCTTTATTGGTGGCTGTGCGGGCTCCACAGGCGGCGGGCTCAAAGTGGTCCGGTTTTTATTACTGGTCAAACAGGGATTGCGAGAAATCTTTCGGCTGATTCATCCCAATGCGCAGATTCCCGTTAAAATTGGCAACAAGCCATTATCCGAGCGGGTTATTAATGCAGTGTGGGGTTTCTTTGCGCTGTACATCGCATCATTCGCAGTGATCATGTTATTAATCATGATGACCGGGCTGGACCAAATCACAGCCTTCTCTGCCGTGGCCGCCTCCATGAACAATCTTGGCCCTGGCCTGGGTGATGTCGGTGCGCATTATGGTGATATCAATTCCACTGCAAAATGGATTTTGTGTTTTGCCATGCTGTTAGGGCGTTTGGAAATATTCACTTTACTGGTGTTATTAACACCGGCTTTCTGGCGTAAATAACCTATTTCTGCGGGATACGGTAGGCGTCCATTTCCACCTCACGCAAAGCCTGCCCAAACATCACAATGCGCCCCTGATAACGCTCGGCACCATCACTGGTAAATTCAAAAAAATACAATCGGCATAACTGGATTTTACCCTGCGTATTGCGCCGGAACCATTGCCGTTTTCGTTCTACAGTGTCGTCAAGAAATTGCACATCAGCTTGTTGGCAGGCACGTAACCCGGCATCCCGGGCAAGCTCTTGGGTGCGCACACTATCCCACCAGTACCCTATGCCCAGCCCTAGAATGATCAGCCACAGAATATCGATCATCGTGGATTAGCATTCTTACAGATTTTTGTGCATATATAAAAAATCACCGTATTCAATAATGTGGAGGTGGAGGTTCGTTGACCTGTTCAGTCACATCCCCTGTGTTATTGTCTTGCAGCTGTCCTCGCAAGCGAGTGAGGTCATCCTGCAATTTACCAATCAGCGTGTGTTGCGTCAGCAGCACATCGTTCATTTCTTCCAGTGCTGCCTCTTGATGGGTAAGGCGAATTTCCAGGTCAGTTATTCTGTTTTCCATCGTGATCGTATTCCGGTTAAAGCTGAATTAATCAGTTGAATAAATAGTGTTCGCAGGTTTCGACTAGAATGGATGATCTTTCGCTATTGGCCGCCTGTGGTCAAGTGTGGATCCATGTTCCGTAACCAATGTGTATGAAAACAACATGCGAGAAAACAATGTCAATAAAACACGAACAGAAAAAATGGAATGGCCGGTATGCGACCGCAGAGGGTAAACCCCGGGCGGCGCAGGTTTTACGGGAAAACCGTCATCTGTTGCCAACATCGGGTGATGCGCTGGATCTGGCCTGTGGCCTGGGCGGTAACGCATTGTTACTGGCGCAGGCAGGTCTGGCCGTGCAAGCCTGGGATTTGTCATCGGTGGCGATTGATGCATTGCGATTGCACATGGCGGCAGAATGTTTGCAGGTGGAGGCTGCCGTGCGTGATGTAGGCGAACAACCACCGATGCCAACATCGTTTGATGTGATTGTAATCAGCTATTTTTTGCAACGGGCTTTGGCTCCAGCGTTGTGTGCCGCATTGCGGCCAGGTGGTTTGTTGTTTTATCAGACATTTATAAAAGATAAGGTGCATCAACAAGGGCCGACGAATCCCGATTTTTTATTGGCCGAAAATGAATTGCTGACAATGTTTGCTCCGCTGCGACTGCGGGTGTATCACGAAGTGGGAGCGTTGGGCGACATTACGCAGGGGCTGCGAAATGAAGCGCTGTTCGTTGGACAAAAAGCTGAAGAACGATAAATTCCCGACACTTTTAGCGCAGGGTCTGATTTTCACCCTTGGTAGACTCCCAGTGCAGGATGCCTTCCACGGCATCTTCGGTAAGCTGTGGGGTGATGTGAGTGATAAACGCATAAACATAGTTGCGTAAGTGGCGGCCACGATGCACGCACACGCAACTGGTGCTAGGACGAAACAGGTGGCCAGCCGGCATCACGGCAAGATTGCTATCTTCGGCATCATCTAGCGCTGTTTCGGCAATCAAGCCTACTCCCAGTCCCAGTCGGACATATTTTTTGATGATGTCAGAGTCCAGTGCAGTGAGCGCAATGTTGGTAAGCAGGCCTTCGTTAGTAAAAGCCTGGTTGATGGCAGCGCGACCAGCAACTTCGTGGTCGTAGGTAATCAACGGGTATTTTGCCAATGCGGACAGCGTCAGTTCGGGTTCTTGGGTCAACGGATGTCCCGGAGGGGTGATGGCCGATAAACTCCATTCCCGATAGGGCAGCATCACCAGCTCTTTAGGCATATTTTTACTGGCAGTAGTCACGGCTACATCGGCCGTGCGACTGAGCAGCATGTCATAAATTTGTTGTGTATTTCCCTGATGGATACGCAGTTTTACATCGGGGTAAATCTCGGTGAATTTGGCGATAACTTTCGGCAGGGCGTGATAAGCCTGGGTGTGCGTGGTGGCGATAGACAATGTACCTTTGGTGTCATCGTTTACCTGCTGAGCGACCTGGCGAATATTTTCAGCTTCGGTAAGAATACGCTCGGCCATGGTGATGATGCTTTCGCCCGCCTGGGTGACGCCGGTCAGTCGTTTGCCGTGACGCTCAAAAATCTGTGTATTTAATTCTTCTTCGAGCAGACGAATCTGGGTGCTGATGCCCGATTGAGCAGTGAACAGGCGTTCGGCCGCCGTGGTGACATTTAATCCCCGTCGGGCAACCTCACAGATATACCGTAGTTGTTGCAGTTTCACCGCAAGCACCCCTTATATTTATATAAGATAAAATTATACCCCGTTATATTTTTATGGTATTTCATATCCAATCCACCTTTTTACCATAAAAATACACCAATCAGCATCTAAATATTGATAAATATTTCAAAAATCACTAAATAAGAATTGCAAGGTGATCTTTATCACATTTTTAGAGTGGCAGGGTTCAGTATGTCCAGCGCTGGCCGTAAAGATGCTCGATCAACGCAACACGAGACAAGCAGTAAACATTCACCACAACATTTAACCGGATAGCAGGAGAGCTATGATGATTTTTGCATCTCGCCACACACAGAATGTAGCACGTCGTACACCAGGAATTTTTTGTAAGGCCATTCTTGGTTTGTCATTAGGTGTTACGGCTTTTAGTGTGCAGGCTGATTTATATGAAGATGGTTTGATGGCTTACGCCGTGGGCAATTACGCCGAGGCGGGACAGCATTTTATGGGTGCTGCCGATGCTGGCAATGACGGGGCGGAGCATATGTTGATGCGTCTATTCGCGGAAAACAAACTTTATGCTGAAGATATACCGTCTGAAACGCTGAAGTGGACACGCAAGGCTGCCGAAAAGGGGGTTGTTCATGCACAGTTTTCTTTAGGTAATTTCTATCTTTCAGAAAAGCAAAATAATGTAAAACGTGCTGTTGAGTGGTACCGCAAAGCCGCAGAACAAGGTCACCCGGATGCTTATTATCAGCTCGGCGCTGTTTTTTCCAAGGGTGCAGAAGGTGTAAGCGCTAACACACAGGAAAGCCATCGCCTCTACCAGGTCGCGGCTTCTGAATTTGATGTACATGCGCAAAAAGGTAATGCGGATGCGCAATATAAGCTGGCGGGTATGTATCAGCAGGGTCTGGGCATGAAAACCAACATGGTATTGGCCTTGAAGTGGATGGAAAAATCGGCTTTGCAAGGCCATACGCTGGCACAGTTGAGCCTGGGTCGTCTGTACGCCGAAGGCACCGATGTGCCGCGCGATATCCGTCAAGCACAGTATTGGCTGAGCCTGGCTGCGGCACAGGGGGCGCAAGATGCCGTTGTGGCGCTAAAGAAACTCACGGCAGATGAGGATACCAAGGTTGCTTTGGCGATGTAATGTAAACAGGCATCAATAAAAAAAACCGCGACCATGGTGGTCGCGGTTTTTTTATTGGGCGTGAAAATAAAGAAGTCTTGGGAGTCTATGCGTTTCTTAACTGCCCATGAGCAGCGCACGCGCATCGCCGATTTGTGTCTGCACACTGGCTATTGTCGGTGCAATAATATCCTCGTCAAGTCCGGTTAGTTCCCAGGCGATATCGTGAATACGGGGTGCATTATCCAGTTCCTGAGTGTTTAATTCGACCAGGGCGGCAATACTGTTAGCGATATGCACAATGGCGGTTTCCACACGGCTTTGTGTGGCTTGTGCCGGATCATGATGATAGGCAATGCAGACTTGCAGGCTTGCAGGCAACGACCAGTTTCGCGCCAGTTCGCTGCCGATTTCCGCGTGGTCAAAGCCGATGATTTCCCGCTCGGCTTCCTGGGATTCCAGTTCATCCGGGCTATCGAGACAGGCTTCAAGGGTCTGGCGCGAAAGATCCGGCAAGGCGCGGTACAACACCAATTGGCCAATATCATGTAACAGGCCCGCAACGAACACGGCCTCGCGCTGCTGTTTGAGGCATTCCAAAGCAAGGGTGCGTGCGCACAGGGCGCAAAGAATACTATGCTCCCAGAAATTTTCCATAGACATCAGTTCATTGGGAATGCCTTCAAAAGACTTGCACGCGGACGTGGCCAGGGCAAGACTGCGTACTTGCTGGGTACCTAGCACGGTAACGGCGCGTGACACAGTATCGATTTGTGTGGACAGCCCGTACAACGGGCTGTTGGCGACCCGTAGCAAGCGGGCGGTGAGAGCAACGTCCTGGGTAATAACGTGCGCAATGTCATCCGTACTACTGCCGGGATCATCCACTAGCTCATTCAGCCTCACATAGGCTGCTGGCAGTGAAATCAGCTGTTCAATATTGCTCAGTAAATCCTGAATTTTTTCATTCATAGTTGGTATCTGTCGGGTTGCCTGATTAATTCAGGATTAAAAAATATTAATCGCTGTTGTTTTCTGTGTCGGCAGCGTTGGAGAAATCTGTTGCATATTTCTGAATCCATTCCACCGCAGCCTGTTCACCGCTGAGCTGACGTCCATCTTTGTCGAAAACCTCCTGTTTATATTGTTCAATATGGCAAATTTGCTCAACCATACGTGCCCGAAAAGTGTCATTTTCATCCAGAAACTGGATGCCAATTTCGAAGGTATTTTGCAGGGGGTGACACCAGGTGACTTTGCCAATAGCTTGAAATACAGGGGATACCAATGGGATCTTGATGCGGATAGTGGTACCTGGCTTCAGTGTGACCGTGGAATGAAAGGCAAGCCCGCCCTGGCTGACATTTTTAAGATAGTCACCACCATCGGTGACCAGTTCCTCCAGTTGAAAATCAACAGGGACATTTGAAGGATGTCGGGTAAAGCTGCGCATAATTTGCTTTGCTCTCAGGTTTTCCAGAAAACGCGCTGACTGTGATTAACACCGTCAATATATGCGCTATCCTTCATGGAAAATAGCCGGGTACCCATTTGTATTCAAGGTAATAATGCACAACCAGCCTGCCTGTTTATGAGCAAGGTGATTGGTTTTAAATCTTGTAAATATAGCGGCTAGAAATACGCCTACTATAATCCTAAATTAATCAGTTAAACCGTAGCGAGAGCGACTAAGGTGCGGAAGATAAAGCGTTTTTCAGGTTATTTTGGACGAAAGTGTATCACCCATACGGTGAGTTCAACATGTTCTGAAAAATGCTTTAGATTCTGTGCATTAGGCGCTCGCAGTAGATTTAACTGATTAATTTAGGATAATGCTGCCACACACGTAAACGGGATGAAATTTACCCATGCACCCATTAAAACATCTTAAAAATCCTTGCTTTTTCCGTTTGATCAACATGCTGGCGGCACTGTTAATGGGCGGTATGTTGTCCAGTACACAGGCGGAAGAGTCACAAGCTGTGGTGCTCATGTATCACCATTTCGGTGTGGATAAATACCCATCAACCAACATTCGGCTCGCACAATTTGATGCCCATCTGGATTATTTGACACAGGGGGGATATCAGGTCTGGCCATTGGCAAAGGTGGTGGATTACGCACGTAAACAAAAGCCTTTTCCTGATCGTGTGGTAGCCATCACCGTTGACGATGCTTACCGATCAGTATTCGACGAAGCTTATCCACGACTGCGTGAACGTGGTTGGCCGTTTACTGTTTTTGTTGCCACTGACGGTGTTGACCAACGTTTTCCAGCCTACATGAATTGGCAGCAAATGCGTGAAATGCAACAGTATGGCGCGAGTTTTGAAAATCACTCGGCAACACATGATCACCTGATTCAACGCCGGACAGATGAAACAACCAACCAATGGCACAAACGCGTAAAGGATGATATTGCCCGTGCCCAGCAACGCATTAAAGCAGAGCTGGGCAGAGCACCTGCATTTTTTGCTTATCCCTACGGTGAATATAACGAGAGACTGGCGGGACTGGTAACCACGATGGGGTTGGTGGCTTTTGGTCAGCAGTCCGGGCCGGTTAGTTTGGGTGCAGATTTGCGTGCTTTACCACGCTTCCCTATGGCGGAACGTTTTGCTGCTTTACCGGATTTTAAACAAAAGCTGCAAAGTCTTGCCTTTCCTGTCATGGCAATACGACCATGGGAGCCAGTGGTTACGACACAAGAAGCCCCTCGAATGAATGTTGAACTGGCAAAAAGCGATGCGCGACTGGATCAGTTGTCATGCTTTGTATCGGGCCAGGGTGCGGTGAGCGTTAAATGGCTGAATCGAAAAATGCGGCATTTTTCAGTACAGGCACCAACCCCCTTGCCGCGCGGCCGCAGTCGCTATAACTGCACCGCACCCTCATCCCGACCGGGGCGCTATTTCTGGTTTAGTCATTTATGGATTGTGCCCTGATCAGAAAATTACACGCTATTCAGTCTCATCAAAACGGCGCGCAATAAGGTTTTCCAGTGCATCCAGTGCTTTTATTTCATCCGCACCTTCAGCAATCAACTCCAGCTCCGTACCTTTGGCGGCGGCCAGCATCATAACTCCGAGAATACTCTTGCCATTAACCTCGGTGGTGCTTTTAACCAGTTTGATATCACTGCCAAATTGACTGGCAAGCGCCACCAGTTTGGCCGCCGCGCGGGCGTGCAAACCAAGCTTGTTGATGATGGTAACGGGACGATGGATCATCTTCGGGAGACTCCTGTATTACATCAGGCTTCGTTGCGACCAGGCAATAACATAACACCTTGACGCCCACCGTCCACAGCGCGTTCAGCCATTTCAGCAAGTGACAGTTCGGGATAGTTAAGCACTCGAATCAGCATGGACAGGTTGAGACCAGCAACAACCATGACATGGTTGAGGCGAACAAGTCGGCAGGCAATATTCGAGGGTGTTGCGCCACAGAGATCAGTGAGAACTAACACGCCGTCACCACTGTCCAGTTCAATAACCATTTTTTCAGCACGCTTGGCCAGCGTGTCCAGGTCGTCATCCAGTGGCACACTTAGCACACGGGTTGCCAACGGGCAGACGCTGAGTGTTTTGACACTGATATCCAGCATCATATACCCAAGAGATTCGTGGCTCACCAAAAGTACACCGATAGTCATGACAGGCTCTCAGTCAGGGTAAGTCACGATGACGAATGATAACGTTATCGCGTTGTTGCTGAAAATACTGGCCGAGACGCTCGGTTAAATATACCGAACGGTGTTGACCACCTGTGCAGCCGGTGGCAATGGTCAAGTAGCTGCGGTTGTCGGCTTCAAAACAAGGAATCCACTGGGTCATCATTTCTTGTATCTGTACAAAAAAACTTTCCACCAATTCCTGACCTTTAAGAAAATCTGCAACGGGTTGGTCCCGACCGGTCAATGCGCGTAATTTATTTTCCCAATGCGGATTGGGCAGGCAACGCGCATCGAAAACAAAATCGGCATCTGCTGCCATGCCATGTTTAAAACCAAATGACTCAAATAAAATTGACAGCCCGACTTGCTGTTCACCTCGTATGCGTTCACGAATCAGGTCGCGAAGCTGATGTACATTACTTCGGGTGGTGTCGGTAAACAAGTCAGCACGATCAATAACGGGTTGCAGCAAGCGTCGCTCATAATGTATGGCTTCCTGCAAAGGAATTTCTTCTCCACTCAAGGGGTGTTTACGGCGGGTTTCACTAAACCGTTTGAATAACACTTCATCATCAGCATCGAGAAAAATCACTTCGCAATCAACACCCGCATCTTTCAATGTATCGAGAATTTCCGGGAAACGACTGAGATCCAACGGTGGATTGCGGGCATCAATACCCACGGCGGCCAACTCACCCAGTTGTCCGGGAAAGGCATTCATTTTTACCGCAAAGTCCGGCAACAGGCCCACCGGCAAATTGTCGATACAATAATAGCCCTGATCTTCCAGCACATGCAGGGCTGTGGATTTTCCGGAGCCGGAGACGCCGCTGATAACAACAAGTTTCATAATATGTGATGCACTTTAATTTAAGATTGCATTAATTGTCTATTTGTTAAGGAGGTATGACAAAGTAATGTGGGTAGACAAGCACGATATCCACGTTATTCTGTCATACCGGCCTAAGATGGAATCGTTTGCGCCTGAATCAATTCACGCTGTCGCTGGCTGAAGGCTTCGACGGCATTGTACCCCTTACGTAATAAAATATGGTCTCGCACTGCGGCTTCCACCAGCACGGCAAGGTTGCGCCCGGAGGCCACGGGTAGCGTGGCTTCGGGAATTTCGACATCCAGAATCGTGCGCTTGCGATAACTGCCTTTCAAGCGATCTACTTTGTGCAGGTCTTCCGCAGCCAGTCGTTGTAAGTGCACAATCAAACGTAGGTCTTTGTTAAATTTGATAGCACTGTCACCGTACATGGCGCGGATATTCAGGATACCCAGACCACGCACTTCGATAAAGTCCCGTAAAACTTCAGGACAGCGGCCACGCACGGTATCAGGCCCCACTCGTGAGAACTCCGGAGCATCATCCGCAATCAGCCGATGATTACGGGATATCAACTCCAGTGCCAGCTCACTCTTACCAACACTGCTTTCTCCGGTAAGCAACACACCCATACCATGTACTTCCAGAAACACGCCGTGTACTACTGTTTTTTCTGCCAGTTCATCATCAAGATAATGGCGCAGGCTGCACATCAGTTTTGTACTGCCGAGATTGGACAACAATAAGGGTGTATCGGTTTTTTCACAAAAATCACACAAATCATCCGGGGCGGATTGCTGCTCAGCAATCACGACTGCTGCCGGTTCACCTGCGCATAATTGTTCAATCAGCTGTTGGCGTGACACAACATCAAGCTTATTGAGATAATCAAGCTCTATCGGCCCCAGTAGTTGTAACCGATTGGGATGAATAACATTGAGATAGCCAATCAACGAATGACCTGAGGTATCAGCGCTATACCTCAATGTTCGCTGCTCACCACCACGCCCGGCAAGCCACTGCAAACCTAGTCGTTGTTGATAACGCTGAAACAAAAGATTGACGGTAACAGTGTCGTTCATAGGCCGGGGGGTACAAATTCCAGTTATTTGATACGGGCTAGTGATTCCGGTCCCAGTCAATCAGCGAATCATAAAGTGACTGACTGTTAGCCGCTGCCCGTAATTTTTCACGCAATTCGTTATCACTGAACATTTCGGCTAAGCGCGCCAACAATTGCAAGTGCTCTTCGGTGGAGTCCTCAGGCACCAGTAATGCAAACATGAGATTAACCGATTGACGATCAAAAGCATCACAATCAATACCATTAGCCAATTGCACAAAGGCACCAATAGTTTCTGTGCTGTTTTTGAGTCGTCCGTGTGGTATGGCAACACCATGATCAATGGCTGTGGTACCCAGGCGCTCACGGGCAATTAAACTGTTAAAGATATCGTGCGCATCCAGCGTGCCAGCTGAGCGCGTCACAAAAAGCTCGCTAAGTGTTTCCAGCGCACGTTTTTTGCTGGCAACAGGCACCTGCGTCGCAATGCGCTCGGGGGTAATAATGTCAGAAAGTTGCATGGTAATATTGTGATAATAAATAGGATTAAAAATCAATGGGTTTGATAGCGTGTGCGGGAGCTTTCACTCCCACACACAATGTTATTGTTGCACAGTTTTCTGGATTATTCCTGCGAAGCCTCTTCCTGTAATGAGGCCTGCAACGCAGAACTGCTGCCACGATGGTGATTAGAACGTTTTTCTTTGTGTTTTTTCACCTGGCGATCAAGTTTGTCGATTAATGCATCGATGGCCGTGTACATATTTTCATCTTCGGCAGCCGCAAAAAGATTGGCTCCGTTAATATGAATCGTGGCCTCCGCTTTTTGACGCTGTTTTTCCACGCTGAGGATAGCATGAACGTTGGTCACCGTATCGATATGTCGCTCCAGTTTAGCCAGCTTGGTAGTAATATAGTCACGAAGCGAATCGGTAATTTCAAGATGTTGACCAGTAACATTAACTTGCATAATTAACTCCTTTAGTTGTATCCAACGTCCATTCGGCTGCTATTTTTTGTTAGCTACGACAGTTAGACAAGCCGTTTACGTTCATTGGATGGTGCGATGGACATTGCTTCACGGTATTTTGCCACCGTGCGACGTGCCACATTGATACCCTGATCACCCAGCAAACCTGCCAATTTATTATCACTCAATGGTTTACTTGGCTTTTCAGCGGCAATCAATTTTTTCAAAATTGCGCGAATGGCGGTGGCTGAGCATTCACCGCCCGTCGTCGTTCCCACATGACTTGAAAAGAAAAACTTCAGTTCAAATATACCTCGCGGGGTATGCATATATTTTTTTGTGGTAACCCGGGAAATGGTTGATTCATGCATTTCAACAATTTCTGCGATATCGTGCATCACCATGGGTTTCATGGCCTCTTCACCGTGATCAAAAAAGCCGCGCTGACGATCAACAATAGTTGTTGCTACTTTTAATAATGTTTCGTTACGACTGCGCAGACTTTTAATAAACCAGCGTGCTTCCTGTAAATTATTTTTCAAGAAAGTGGCATCTTTGCTGTTATTACGTTGCGCCATTTTTGCGTAAAGGCTGTTGATACCAATTTTCGGGGTGATATCCGGGTTCAACTCCACACGCCACTGGCCTTTTATCCTTTTCACAAAGACATCAGGAATAATGTATTCAGGCTGGCTGCCTGTAATGTGTCCACCGGGTCGCGGATTAAGGCTTTGCACCAGCTGAATGACGTGCTGCATTTGTGTTTCGGCCAATTTCATGCGGCGCATAATCAGTGGATATTCACGTTTGGCCAAGGCATCAAAATGTTCTTTGAGTAACACCTTTGCTTCGCTCAGCCAGGGTGTTTCCGCATCGTAATATTTCAGTTGAATCAGCATACATTCGCGAAGATCACGGGCAGCAATACCGGGTGGGTCAAAATCCTGTACGCGGTGTAATACCGCTTCTACTTCATCCAGCTCAATGTCGTTACCTTCGGACAGGGATTGATGCAGTTCTTCCAGTGATGTACTGAGGTAACCATCGTCATCAATGGCGTCAATAATAGTTGTGGCAATAGCTTGGTCAGTTTCGCTGCAAGGGGAAAGATTTAACTGCCATAATAAATGATCTTGCAGGCTTTCGCTGCTGCTATCCGCTTGTTCGTAACTTAAGTTCTCACTGTCATTGTTCCGCGAAACAGAGCTGTAGGAATCGACGTAGGTATCGCTGTAGGAGTCTTCCCATTCACTGTCGGTGGGCAGATCGTTGGGGATTTCCTGCTCCTGTTTGTCCACAGCACGGTCAGCTACGTCGATGTTTTCACCATCTTCACTTTGGTTTTCAGTACGATTTTCACCGCTGCGGCTGTCAGCGGTAGTGCTCGTTTCGCCATCACTTCGTTCACCGCTGTCATTTTCACGACGTTCCGCAGCGGCCTCCTCTGTAACCTCAAGCATAGGATTGGATTCAAGCGCCTCCTGAATCTCCGTTTGCAACTCCAGAGTAGAGAGCTGTAACAAGCGGATAGCCTGTTGCAACTGAGGGGTCATGGTCAGATGCTGACCCAGTTTAAGCTGTAAGGTTTGCTTCATTGATATGCGAGTCGGGCCTTGGTCAAAGTCGCTTCTCCCAAAGGGGAGCGATCTTTTTACCTGTTATTTATTGTCAGTTTACTCCAAACCCCGGGATGTTGAAGACTTGGCAGGTATTTATTTTTTATATCTTCAATAGACGCTGCTATATGTCAAAGTTTAAAATCCTGTCCCAGATAAACGTCCCTGACGTGAGAATCTTTAAGCACGTCTTCCGGAATACCCTGAGCGATCACTTCACCGGCATTCATAATATAGGCACGGTGGCAAATCCCAAGGGTTTCTCTTACGTTATGGTCGGTAATCAGCACACCGATGCCGCGTTCGGTTAAGTGATTGATTATACGCTGAATATCCAGCACGGAAATGGGGTCAACACCGGCAAAAGGTTCGTCTAACAAGATGAATTTGGGCTCAGTGGCCAGTGCGCGGGCGATTTCTACCCGTCGGCGTTCTCCCCCCGAGAGACTCATACCCGGCGAATCACGAATGTGGCTAATATGCAGCTCACCTAGCAATTCGTCCAGTTTGCATTGTTGCTGCTGTCGCGTCAGGTCGGCGCGGGTCTGTAATATGGCCAATAAATTATCCGCAACACTGAGTTTGCGAAACACCGAGGCTTCTTGCGGCAGGTAACCGATGCCCAAACGGGCCCGTGCATGCAATGGATAATGGGTGACATCATGATCATTGAGGTGAATCTGACCATAATCACAAGCCACCAGACCGACAATCATGTAAAAGCAGGTGGTCTTACCTGCACCGTTGGGGCCCAGCAGGCCCACCACTTCGCCACTACCTACGGTGACGGAGACTTTTTTTACCACCTGCCGTGATTGATATTGCTTGGCAAGATCGATGGCAACCAAATTGCTCATGGCTGGGTGTCAGTTTTTTTAGGGCGCGGTTGTAAGATAACGGTTACTCTCTGTTGCTCACCTGTTTTGTTGGCAGCGCCCGCATTGGCGAGTACTCGCTCGGCATCGGGGTCATATTGAATACGATTACCGCTAAAACGATTACCACCCTGCCAGAATTGTGCTTTGCCCAGCAGCAACACCTGTTTGTTGTTCGCGTTGTATTCCATGCGCTGACTGCTGCCTTTCACGACTTTTCCGTCCGCCCGTTCCTGCAAATAATGCGCTGGCTGACCCTGTGCGGTAATGCGTTGCAATTCTCCCTCTTTGCTGTACACCACCACTTTATCGGCACGCATCTCAATGCCTCCCTGACGCACTATCACATGGCCGGTGTAGGTCATTACTCCTAGCGCTTCGTCAATCTCTGCCCGATCAGCCGCAATATGAACCGGCTGTTGGCTGTCATCGTTACTGGCCAATACCAGTGCGCTGAACACACAGCTCATCAGCAATAACAGGAGCTTAAGGCGCATAAATCCCTCGTACCTGCGACAATAATTGTACCTGCCCCTTGCGGAAATATACTTGCAGACCCACTGTCTTCAAGGTGTCTTCATTTTGCACGATGGTGGCTGCCTGATTCGTTTCTGCATAATCATCCGCAGGCCGCACGCGCACATCGCGGGTACGAATCTGTAAATTGGCCGATGCTAGCTCGTCAGGGTAGCGTTGGATGATCACCGAGCCATCCAGAAAAATCTGTCCATTACCATTTTCCGCGCGACCGGTTTCTGCCACTGCCGTCCAGCGCTGACCATCGGACTGGAAAGCGGTAAATTGTGGTTGCGTAAATTCACTGCGATCATCATCGGCGTAATGTGCCATATGTGTGGCCTGGAGTTGATATTGCGGCCGCCCCTGTTCGTCTAATACTTGTGTGGTGAAATTTTCCATGAACGAGTCCGGCACACGTTGAGTTTGCGGTGTCACTATTGGTCCCTTATCCGGCTGTTTCTGAAACAGCCACACACTGAGTCCGGCGACAAGCACAACCAGCAGAGGGACGAAGGATTTCCACAAGCGCTGAAACAACATCCGATACCTAGGAGCCTGTTCGAGAATGAGAAGTCTGCGGCGGAAAATTCATTTTGGTCACATTTGCCGCTCATTTTTGTTAAATAGAACCATTATTCACCTCAAAATGACTTTCATTCTCGGAATGTGTACCAGACCCTATAAACAGCCTATTGCAAATAATACTGCATGGCGGCGTCCAGCGTTCCCTGCGCCTCCATAATCAGCTCGCAGAGATCGCGTGCTGCCCCCTGACCACCGTTGTGCGGGGATTGCCAATGGGCGTGCTTGCTCACCAGTACATGGGCATCGTTAGTGGCTACGGCTAACCCCACACGCAGCATAATAGGTAAATCCACCACATCATCCCCCATGTACGCCACTTGTTCCGCGTCGAGTCCCAACTTGGCAATAAGTTCTTCGAAAGCAGGCAGTTTTTCCAGCTTGCCCTGATAAACATGCTTGATGCCGAGGTTGGCCATGCGGTGTTCCACCACTTTTGATGTACGACCGGTGATGATGCCCACCTCCACACCACTGTTTTGCAACATTTTCATACCGTGACCATCACGGGAGTGAAAAGCTTTGTATTCCTGTCCATCATCACCGAAAATCAAACGACCATCGGTAAGCACACCGTCTACGTCAAAGATCAGCAGTTTGATTTGGGCCGCACGGGCGAGAATATCTTTCATATTATTCCTGGGTTTGGTTCCTGACTTTTAGAGAAGGGTTTTATCAAACCACTCCCGCGCGCAGCAAGTCATGCATATTCAGCGCGCCAACGGGTCGCTGTTGTTCATTCACTACCATTAACGAATTAATTTTGTACTGCTCCATCAGACTCAGTGTTTCCACCGCCAATTGCCGGGCCTGTACCGTTTTGCAATTGCGTGTCATCACCTCAGCAATGCCGGTTTGATGAACATTAACTTCGCCATGATCCAGTACCCGGCGCAAATCACCGTCGGTAAAAATACCTGCCAGCTTGCCATCGGCATCAACAACACCGGTCATCCCCAAACCTTTTTGCGTCATTTCCAGTAGCGCTTCGCTAAGGCTGGCGGTATCGCTCACACAGGGAATGCTATCGTTGCCGTGCATAATATCTTCCACATGCAGCAATAAACGCCGCCCCAGTGAACCGCCGGGGTGCGACAGTGCAAAATCATCCGCAGTAAACCCACGCTGTTCCAGCAATGATACCGCCAGCGCATCACCCATCACCAGTGCTGCTGTGGTACTGGAGGTAGGTGCCAGTCCCAGTGGGCATGCTTCTTTTTCCACACTCACATCAAGGTGTGCATCGGCGGCCCCGGCCAGAGTGGAATCAACCTTACCGGTGAGCGCAATAAGTGGCACTCCCAAGCGTTTGATGAGTGGCAGAATGGTGAGAACTTCCGTGGTTTCGCCGGAATTAGACAGTGCCAGCACCACATCATTGCGGGTGATCATGCCCATATCGCCGTGACTGGCTTCACCCGGGTGTACAAAAAAAGCGGGGCTGCCGGTGCTGGCCAGAGTGGCAGCGATTTTTTCGCCAATATGGCCTGACTTGCCCATGCCCAGCACCACAATACGACCTTCGCAGTCATACATGAAACGGCAGGCATGCACAAAATCCGGGCCAATGCGGCCGGCAAGGTCGGCTATGGCTTTGGCTTCAATGTCGATGACCGCAAGGGCCATTTGTTCAAGTTTAACGGGACTCATCATTTTTTGATTATTATCCGGGTATTATGCCTAAATCTATCAGCCTAGGCCTGTCATACCCAGCCACGTCATGTAACCGACAAAACAGGCCAGCAACAAACCGCCTTCAAGACGATTGATTCGGCCCGGCCCTCTGAAGCCATAGGCCATCAGGAATAACACGAAGGTTAATCCTAGCACGACAGGAAAATCACGTTGCAACACTGCCGGCTCCAATACGCTGGGGGCAATCAATCCCGGCAAAGCCAGTACCGCCAACAAGTTGAACATATTAGAGCCAATGATATTGCCCACAGCCATATCGTCTTCACCTTTGAGAGCACTCATTACCGAGGCAGCCAGTTCTGGCAGGCTGGTGCCGATAGCGATAATGGTCAAACCGATCACTAAATCACTCACGCCCAGGTCTTGAGCAATACCTACCGCACCCCACACCAACAGCCTGGAACTCAGCACCAAAGCCACCAGCCCCAGAACAGCCCAGAATACCGCTTGTCCGGTACTTAAACTGGTGGGGACTTCTCTTTCGAATTCACCGGTCAACGGGTCCGCCAGCGAAGCTGTTGCTGGGGCACCAGAAGGTGCAGATTGTGAACGTTTACCCAACCAGATCATCCAGAAAATCAATAAGGCCGTGGACCCCAGCAGGATAGTGCCATCGAGCACACCCAATTCACCATCAAGCATCAAGGCACCTGCCAGCAAGGTCGCTGCAAACAGCACGGGAAATTCGCGGCGCAAAATGCCGGAATCCACTGTTAACGGCATGATCAGTGCTGTTGCCCCCAAAACCAGCGCAATATTGGCGATGTTGGAGCCTAACGCATTGCCGATCCCCATCCCGGGATTACCACTGCTGGCGGCCATACCGGAAACCAGCATCTCGGGTGCCGAGGTGCCAAAGCCCATGATAGTCATACCAATAATCAGTGGTGACACACCCAGGTTACGTGCCAGCCCTGCCGCACCATGCACAAAACGTTCAGCACTCCATACCAAAAAAACCAAACCACCCGCCACAGCCAACCACGACATCCACATCTATTTAAAAACCTCCACTTACGGCACTGACAACGGACTCCGCAGATCCTTCCGCAAACCAGTAATGCAACACCAGTCCGGCAAAAATCACAGCACCAAACCAATGATTATTAAGAAAAGCCTTGAAACAACCTTCAGGACTGCGGTCACGAATCAGCCATTGCTGATACACACCCAATCCTGTCGCTACCAACAGACCCAGAAAATAAAATACATCCAGTTCCAGTTTGTTACCGATAATCCATAAAGTAAGAAGCAACATCACCTGGATACTGCCAATAATCATGCGGTCAGCATCACCAAATAAAATCGCCGTGGATTTAACACCGATTTTCAAGT
Organism: Gammaproteobacteria bacterium; assembly: GCA_021648485.1. Taxonomy (GTDB): domain Bacteria; phylum Pseudomonadota; class Gammaproteobacteria; order SZUA-152; family SZUA-152; genus SZUA-152. Next base: position 20,085 of record JAKISS010000010.1, on the reverse strand, counting down.
CATCCTCGATATCCACCATGGCATACATGCTGTCATAAGCTGTAGCCCATAATACTGTGGCGATGAGCAGCAACCACGCCACCAGTGGTACTTCACCGGTTTGTGCTGCAAATGTCATGGGAATAGCCCAGCCAAAAGCCAGCCCCAAAAACACTTGCGGCAGATACGTGTGACGTTTCGTAAAAGGATAAATTGCCACCAGCACTGCGCCAACCAGCGACAGAGCAATGGTGAGCCCGTTCGTCGTCAATACCAGCATAAAAGCAACCAGGCATAACACCACAAACAGTATCAATGCTTCCCGGGGTGTTACTTTGCCCGCCGCAATGGGACGGCTTTTGGTGCGCGCAACACGCGGGTCAAATTCACGGTCGGCATAATCATTAATCACACAACCCGCCGCACGCAACAGCACCACGCCCAGCACAAACACCAGCGTCACTCCCGTATCCGGGTTGCCCTGTCCCGCAATCCACAACGCCCACGCCGTCGGCCATAGCAACAGGTAAGTGCCAATGGGACGGTGCAAGCGCATCAATAACGCATACTGGTAACTGCGATCCTTAATGCGCTCCCAGTTCAGATCCGATATTACGCTTGGTATGTTCATGAGCGGATACTGTAGCCGACTAACCCTGATGCGGGCAGATGGCAGGGAGAAAAATTTCACTCACCAGCAATGGATGGTGGTTAAGAAAAAAAACTGACCGCCGCCCCCAGATATTTGTCGGCAATTGAGGCAAACCCGTTGTGGCGCGCGCAAATAACGGCTGATCTGGCGACAACCGCGTAACCTCAATGCCGCTGCGCACCATGGAGCGATCTGCGAACAACACCGCGCCCAATGGTTTTTTACCCAGTCGTGACAGACGGCGACGGGGCCCGGTCAAGGTGCGCACCGGAATCACTGTGCGAGCAAATACCCATGGCTGATCATCACATAATAAACGCACTTCGCGTACAAAACAGCGTTCATGTGGTAATACGCCCAGCGCCTGTGCCTCATTCAGCATCGGTCGCTGCCAGTGTTGCTCAATCGGTTCAACACGAAACTGACCCCGGCATGTCTGCTGCAAGCGACGGGTCAACGAAGTGGAATCCAGCAACCACTCCAGCAACTCCGACGTTGCGCCATGACGGGCAACAGGTGACCACGCCTGCCAGCGGGGCTCAAACCGGTGTTTGCCTAAGGGTAGATTGGTCACGAGAATATTACTGATGCATCCGATTTAAATGAGAGCGGATTGTACCGCAAGTTACGGGCGGGGTCGTTCGGGGATTTTTATTTCTGCACATATTTTGTGCGGGTCAGAATTCCGGGGACATCAGGTTATTGAATACCTGAGCGATGACTGACTTTTGTTCGGTTGAGCTTTGTTGACAGACAGATAACGTTATTTTTTGGTGATCAGCGAATGACTGATTTCACCCGCCCAGCGAATCGATGCCAGATAGGCTGTGCGCAAAGTGCCGCCGTTATAGTGTGTGTTACTCAGATCGTTCCATTGACCGCGCTCATAACTTAATACCAGTGACAGCAGTTGCCCCAGTTCGCCGGTTTTATCCAACAGAGCATGATGCAGTGTATCTGATAGCGGTAAGGTGTCCAGAATTTCATCCAGAGGTTTATTGATGAAGGCATCCAATGCTGAGAATAGGCCCACAGTGAAGGCGTTTTCAGCAGATACAGGCGTGTCAGCAGACAATGTTTCGCACATGTGCGCACGAATCAACGCCGTAAGAATCAGTTCGTAAGGCTTGTCATCAATACTCGACATGGCCAGGATCGCCACCCAGGTTTTGATGGTGTTGAGGCCCAACAAACTGATGGCTTGCTGTATGGACTCGACTTTTCGCCCAACACTGACATGCGCGGAATTGATATAACGCAAAATCCGGTATGACAGGGAAACATCCTGTGCCACCAATGTTTGCAGTTCACTGAAGTCCAGTTCAGGATTCTGCAACTTGGTCAGCAATTGCATGATGGCCATGCGGCTTGTCAGCGTACGTGCGCCTTTAACAATTTTCGGTTTGCAAAAAAAGTACCCCTGAAAATAATCAAAGCCCAACGCTTTGCAATATTCGTATTCTTCCGGGGTTTCGACTTTTTCTGCCAGTAAACGCACACCGGTTGGGCGGAGTTTTTTGACCTGCTCGGTTAATGTGCCTCCCGGCAAAGTGAACAGATCAAATTTGATGATATCTGCCAGCTCTACCAGTGCCTGTTTGCTGCCATCACAAATAAAATCATCAAGAACGATGACGTGACCCGCAGCTTTCAGTTTTTTCAGACCGGTAATCACGGCCTCCGTGGGTTCGATGTCTTCCAATACCTCCAGCACCAGATTGTCCTGAGCCAACGATGGCGGCAAGCCTTCCACAATGTAACGTTCAGTGAGATTGATAAAGGCCAATGATTGCCCGACCAGTTCAGGTAGCCCAACCTCCATCAGCGCATTGACCAGTACCTGGGAAGTGGCATCGTCGCCATCGACTATATCAGCGTAATTTTTTTCGCTGGAACGATACAGCAGTTCATAGGCATACACATACAGTTTGCGATCATAGATGGGTTGGCGGGCAATGAAAAAATCGGACACGGTGGCAATCCTTGCAAGTGGTCACCGGCATGGGCCAGGCGCTCGTTTGATACCGGTGGTATCGGCAGACACCAAAGGGGCTTTAGGTTGTTTCCAGTGTTTAAAGAACGGTTCTGTCAGCCTCTAACCCCGCAACGGTGTCCGTTCGCCGTTTTTCCGATAATTCAGATAATCCGCAAGAATCAACGCATGATCAAAAGCCATAGGTGAAGGTAGATCTTCAGGTAAAAAAACCTGCACGTTCGCAGCATCATCAGCAGCCTGAGGTTCGCCGCTGGCCTCGGCGGTATATACGGCACAAACGGTATGACCACGCGGGTCACGAGTCGGCTCCGAGTAACACCCCAACAGGGTGATGAGTTTTACCGGCAGCGAAATTTCTTCCGCCGCTTCCCGCACGGCAGCCTGCTCCAGGCTTTCACCTACATCGACAAAACCGCCGGGCAGTGCCCAGCCATATGGCGGATTTTTACGTTCGATGAGCAATATGGGCCGACCGGGCCGGTCGATGAGCTCGACAATAATATCGACGGTCAGTTTGGGTGTTTCTGGTGCAGGCATCGGCTTAATTATCCATAACCGTAAATATTAATACAACAGCAGGGCTGCCAGCCCCAAAAAAGCCAGAAAGCCAATGACATCCGTGACTGTGGTCAGCAACACACCACCCGCCAGCGCAGGATCAATACCGACACGCTTGAGCATCAGCGGAATGGTCGCCCCGGCCATGGCAGCAACAATCAGGTTAATCAGCATTGCGGCGGCGATAATGCCACCTAATTGTGCATCGCCAAACCAGGCCGTTACAATACCGCCGACGATCAGCGCCCAAATCACCCCGTTGAGCCCGCCTACCAACAGCTCCTTGTTAAACAACCGCCGCGCATTGGAACGGCTGATTTGCCCCAGCGCCATACCGCGAATGACTAACGTCAGGGTCTGGTTACCCGCAATGCCGCCCATGCTGGCAACAATCGGCATGAGAATAGCCAGTGCCACCATTTTTTCCAGGGTGGCATCGAACTGGCCAATAACCCATGATGCCAGCAAAGCGGTGAGTAGATTCACACCCAGCCAGACAGCTCGGCGTTGTGAGCTGGTAGCCACGGGCGCAAACATATCATCCTCTTCCGAGAGACCCGCCATGCTCATCAACGAATGCTCGGCTTCATCACGAATCACATCCACCACATCATCGATGGTGATACGACCCAGCAGCCGACCGTCTTCGTCCACCACAGGCGCAGACACCAGATTACGTTTTTCAAACAAGCTGGCGACTTCCTGCTCCGGCAGGGTGGCGAGAATCGCCTCCCGTTCACGATCCATATGTTCTGCGACCAGCGTATCGGGGTTTTTGATCAGCAACGTTGTCAGTGGCAACAGCCCGAGGTATTTGTTTTCGCGATTGGTCACAATAAGCTGATCGGTCATTTCCGGAATTTCACCGATACGTCGCAGGTAACGCAGAACGACATCGAGACTGATATCGGCACGCACAGTGATAGTGTCGATATTCATCAGCCCGCCAGCGGTGTCTTCCGGGTAAGACATCACGGCTTCCAAACGCTCGCGGTGCTGCGCATCCATAGCCTCTAATACCTGATCGGTTACCGCATCAGGAAAATCGCTGAGAATATCGGCGAGATCATCGGCTTCCAGTCCTTCGGCAGCAGCCAGCAACTCGCTGTTGTCCATGTCACGAATCAATCGCTCACGCACATCATCGTTGACTTGTAGCAACACATCGCCTTCCTGCTCAGCTGAAACCAGCTCCCATACCGCATCACGCTGCTCATGCGGCAGAGCTTCCAGCAAATGAGCAATTTCTGCCGGATGCAACTCATGCAACTCGCGTTTCACGCGGGCAAGCGTGCCATCACGGAGCAAATCCGTGAACGCCTGCAATCGTTTGGTGCGGTGCTCGTGTTCTTTGTTTGAATTGGGCATGGCAGTCCACCGGTAACAACCTGGTGGCATTCTACCTCATGGCAGGAGTGCCGGTAGCTTGTCGAATATATGCATCTACCGGGAAAAGTTATTTCAGTTGTTTTTCCAGTTCAGTCACTCTTGCTTCCAGCGCCGCCAGTTTTTCGCGGCTACGTTGCAATACCGCGCTTTGTACTTCAAATTCGTCGCGGGTCACCAGCTCCATTTTGGCGAGTGCGACTTGTAAGGCTGCCCGCAGATTTTTTTCCATATCCTGTTGCATGGTCTGAAAACCGGCAGGCAATTTGTCCAGCACGCTGCGAGCCAATTCATCCAGTTTTTTCGGGTCTAAACGATTTTCAAACATCTTGCTGACCTCCTTCATGATTATCTCAACAGATACGTTGCATCTGTCACGCCTAACATCCTGCAAGTGATCGTGCCCACAAGATTTAAGCCACATATTATCTTAACGAGATAAGACGGGTGCTGACCAGTGATTCACCACGCAATTCCCAATATGGCCTATTTTTGCATGCCCGAAAAATGCCTGCACCAATATAGCGCTCAACAATGGTGCGCGCCGCTGTCAAGCTCCTCATTTTAGTGCAAAGCAACATCAGCTGAACCTGTAAAATTATCATAACTTACTGAAAAAAATACCATTACATATCTTGGCACAGTCGATGCTATGTGTAATTGGAGATTTTCCAATCCATTAACACACTTTTAATTTGGGGAGAAAATATGAAAAAAATAATGAGATCCAATAAACCCGGACAACTCTTTCGGACTGCAACTTCGCGGTAACCAGTAGCAATCATCAGTAATATCGCGCTTTGCAACACTGCCAAGCGCCAGTGCATATTTTAGGAGGGAGTTTTCCCATGAAACTAGTCACAGCAATTATCAAGCCTTTCAAGCTGGACGACGTGCGTGAGGCCTTGTCAGAAATAGGGGTTCAAGGCATCACAGTCACTGAAGTAAAAGGTTTCGGACGCCAAAAAGGTCATACCGAACTCTACCGTGGCGCAGAATATGTCGTGGATTTTTTGCCCAAAGTAAAACTTGAGTTAGCCATTGATACCGACCTTCTGGATCAGGTTATCGAGGCAATCAGCACGGCCGCTAATACCGGGAAAATCGGTGACGGCAAAATTTTCGTTGCTCCGCTGGAGCAGGTGGTTCGTATTCGTACCGGTGAAACCGGTACTGAAGCACTCTAAAACGGGGAGCAATAATAATGGAAGCTAATATTTTTCATTTGCAGTACGCCATGGACACCTTTTATTTTCTGGTGTGTGGTGCCTTGGTGATGTGGATGGCAGCAGGTTTTGCCATGCTGGAAGCGGGACTCGTTCGCTCTAAAAACACCACAGAAATTCTCACCAAAAACGTCGTATTGTTTGCCATTGCCTGCACCATGTACCTGGCGATCGGCTACGACATCATGTATGACGGCGGTATGTTCCTGGCCAACATCGTGCTGGACGGTGCTGAAAATACAGATGCCATGGTCGGTACGGTATTAAAAGAATCCGCTGAAGCCGGTTTTGACGGAAGTGCAGTGTATTCCAATGCATCTGATTTCTTCTTTCAGGTGGTTTTTGTGGCAACCGCCATGTCTATCGTTTCCGGTGCCGTTGCAGAACGCATGAAACTGTGGGCGTTCATGTTGTTTGCGGTTGTGATGACCGGCTTCATCTATCCCATGGAAGGTAGCTGGACCTGGGGTGGTAATTCTGTGTTTGGCATGTACAACCTGGGTGATGATTTCGGCTTCTCCGATTTTGCCGGTTCCGGCATTGTGCATATGGCGGGCGCAGCGGCGGCTTTAGCTGGCGTACTGGTATTGGGTGCTCGTAAGGGCAAATATGGCAAAGATGGCTCGGTCAACGCAATCCCGGGTGCCAATCTACCCTTGGCAACACTGGGCACGTTCATCCTGTGGATGGGCTGGTTCGGTTTCAACGGTGGTTCCGTGCTCAAGCTGGGCGATATTGCCAATGCCAACTCGGTGGCCATGGTGTTTCTGAACACGAATGCGGCGGCAGCGGGTGGTGTGATTGTTGCATTGATTGTTGCCAAATTGCTGTTCGGTAAGGCTGATTTAACCATGACACTTAATGGCGCGTTAGCGGGTTTGGTGGCAATTACTGCCGAGCCTTCCACCCCCTCTGCCCTGGAAGCCACTCTGATTGGTGGTTTCGGTGGCCTGCTGGTAGTGTTCGCCATCATCGGCCTGGATAAGCTGAAGGTTGATGACCCGGTGGGTGCCATTTCAGTGCATGGTGTCGTTGGTATATGGGGTCTGTTAGCTGTACCGCTTACCAATGACGGTGCCAGCCTTGGTGGCCAGCTCGTGGGCATGTTTACCATTCTGGTCTGGGTATTCGTGGTCAGTTACATCACCTGGATGATTATCAAGATGATCATGGGTGTGCGCGTCACAGAAGAAGAAGAGTATGAGGGAGTCGATCTTACCGAGTGCGGTATGGAGGCTTATCCCGAATTCACCAATAAATAACTTAAACGACACAACAATAAGTCTGTCCGTGAACAGACAACTTCAAGCGCCCTTTGCCGGGCGCTTTTTTTTGCAACCATTTTTAGCGGGCAAATAAAGCATGCCATGGGTTACATAAAAGTGCGCGTGGAATGTTAGGGGCAGGTTTTAGTTGTGTGTGTTGAGGTTAACGCTTGGGTTTTAACGATTGTGGATGTATTTATGTTCTTTGAAAATATTTGGCGATCAACAATCTGCTAAAGTCTGAATCCGAAGCGCCGTTAAATTTACAGGCCTCCTGTTCCACGCTATGCTCCCTGCAACACCCACCCTTGATGAGGTTATGCATGAAAAACCTGATTATTCTGGCAACTGTTTTCCTGTTATGCCTGTCGTCCCTGAGTTTTGCCAGTAAAATCTACAAATGGACTGACAGTGACGGCAACACCCATTACGGCGAACGTCCGCCCAGTCAACAAGCCACACAAATAAAACTGCCCAAAGACCCGGCTCGCACATCGGCTCCACAACCGGTCAATCAACAGGATGCTACCAATAAACTGTTGGATGCCTTTGCCAAAGAACGCAAAGATAAAAAAGCGGCTGCGAACAAGGTAGCAGCAGAAAAAGAACGTCGGGATAAAAATTGTTCCAGTGCTAAACGTCGCGTCATCAGCCTGAAACTTGGCGGTCGCCAATATGAAATCACCGACCAGGGAGAGCGCCGTTTTCTCAGCGATACGGACATTCAGACACGTTTGACTGAAGCACAAAAAGTCGCTGATCAATGGTGTAAATAAAAACACTATAAATTCAGCGGAAAATAGCCGTTCAATAATAGGCCACCTCAGCGGCAATTTTACCAACCATGCCATCAGCCCTTTCCGTACACACGAACTCTGATACACTCATCCTGCCAACCGCCCGATATATAACTAAAAACCCGGGTCACGATACCGGCTAGAAACCCCAAAACAAGATAGCAAAGGAGTCAGTCTCATGTTCGCCCCCTACTTTGTTTCCACTGGACGGATAACCCGCAATGCGATGTTGGCGCTACTGACCGGGGTGGTCATAACGCCCCCCAGTCTTGCAGAGATTGCGGAAAAAACAGCAAGCGAGATTGAAACAGCAACGGCAATAACGCCAGCAACAGTCAGCCCGGTAGCAAACAAAACTGATCATGTTGCACGGGCCATTTTTACCACCGCCATTGTTGACAGAGAGCCAATAGACGCACTGGAGACATTTTCGACAGATACCAGCCGGATTTTTTTCTTCACAGACCTGCGTGGGCTCGACAGACAAATTGTTACCCATCGCTGGGAACATAATGGTCAGATCATGGCTGAAATCACCTTTAGAGTTGGCTCCGGGGCACGTTGGCGGGTTTATTCCAGCAAGAATCTGCTACCTGAATGGACAGGCACATGGAAGGTCGTGGTAAACAATGAGAATGGTGAAACCCTGCACACCAGCACATTTGAATACGTAACGGCAACAATACCTGCCGCAGAATAAACCTGCACCTCCCCGGGATGACTACTGACTGGCGGGTATAATATTTTCTATTGGCAGCGCTTCTGTTGGCACCAACACATCCACGCTATCCGGGATTGTATCCCTTGGTTCTTCCGCGACAGCATCACCTATGGTAACAGGGACTGCTGTTTCGGCGATGCTCTCATCAGCGTCAGTCACTTTATCAACAATAGGTAAGCTATCCACCGACTCCACTGTGCTGACCTCATCTTCAATCACAGCATCCATTGTTTCGGGTTCTATCACTTCGAGTTCAATGGTTTCCACCGCTGCTTCAACTTCCACTGTCCCGGTAATAGCCTCTGGCGTATTCAATGCCCTCATCACATCATCAACCGTCTCCAGCGCGCTTTCTTCTATTATTTCTTCCGCTTGTTTTTCTACTGTTGCTGCTGGTTCTTCGGCCTGAATATTCGGCATTAATGGTGCCTCCTCTGACACTTCAGTCACAGGGGCTTCACTCATGGGAGACACCTCTACAGCAGGCATCACCACGGGTGCCACCACAAGCCCCGTTTCCACATTCGTTTTTTGGGCTGCTTCAGCCTTGATTGATTCCAGGCGTTCACGCAAACGCGCTATAGTCTCTTTACTTTTGACATCCTCCACATCGGAACTGGCAGGCGTTTCAGGTTCAGACTGGCCTATTTCACCAATGCTTGAGGTTACTTTGTCGGTAATTTCGCCCAGTGTCTCTGTCCCCTGATTGACTACAGCCCTCAATTTTTCTGGCGCATCACCACCAGAAAAATAAAACCAGCCTACCCCGGAAATAATCACCAGAAACAACGCAGCGCTTGCCATCCACCTCCCGCCTGGCCCTCGTTTGGGCTTCCGCGTTGTCACATCCTGTTGCGGTCGAATCGACCGATTGATTTCCTGCGTTTCAAACAATGGTTTTTGCGTTGCCTGCTTATCTTCCAATGCTATTGATGGATTTTGTGTGACCGTTTCCTGTCGCACTTTTTCCTCGGCAATTTTTTCTGCTTTTCGATTGCGCTCGTTTTCAACGCCCACAGAGTCTGCTGGTGAACCAATAGCATCTACATGTGGATCATCACGATAGCCCAGTGTTGCTTCCCAGATAAAATCGTCTGATACCCATTGGCGTTTTTGTTCCTGTTTTTCGACCTTCATCACTTCCCGGGGATCAATCAGGTTTGATCGGTCTTTGGCACGTTCGGCAATCTCTTTTTCGTCCACAATAATCGCGTTTTCCACTTCGGCAACTTCTTCCGCTGCGGCTTCCAACTCCATAAAGTCGTCCAGACTTTCTTCATTTTTACCAATGGCTTTCAGTGCTGCCTCGCGGGCTTCGCGGATCCGGCGTGCCTTACCGGCATCGGCTTTTTTGCGTTGTTGAATGGCGGCGGCCTTTTTTGCCTTAGCCTGTGCTGCCAATTTGATTTGATTTTTATCCACCTCACGCCGAGCAGCGATAATGGAACGTTTGTGCTCCAGCTCAGCCTGTAACCGTGAAGCTTCCGCTTCCGCTTTCAGACGTTTGATTTCCTCTTCCGCCTCCCGGCGCATTTTTTCGGCAACCTGTTGCGCTCGTACAGCCTCTTCTTTGGCAATGCGTGCAACATCTTCCATTTCCTGTTTGCGGAGCATGGCTTCTGCGTTAGACAAACGCTCCTGTTCAGCTAATATTTCGGTTTCTCTTTGTTGTTGAGTCTGTTGTTGTGCAACCGCCTCGGCAGTTTCACGTTTTTTACGCTCGACATCCATGGCCTCCAAATTGTTTTTCTGCGCCTCTTCTGCCTCAATCTTTTGTGCGGCCGCAAACAATCGTGCCTGTTTTTCCACTTGCTCGCGGGCTGCCGCTGCCTCGGCTCGCAACTGCGCCATTTCTTTTTCCATTTGCTGGCGGGCTGTTTCAGCCTCCCGGGCACGATTCGATTCTTCGGCTGCACGCCGTTCGGCTTCTTCCGCCTCGGCCTGACGACGGATAATTTCATTTTCAGCCCGCTGCCGTGCGGCATCGGCTTCTTCTGCACGGGTTGCTTCTTCCTCAGCACGACGGGTAATTTCTTCCAGCTGAGCCTGTTGCTGAGCCAGTTCTTCGGCTCGCAGGCTCGCCGCCGCACGCTCTGCTTCGCTACGTGCAGCATCAGCAGCCAAGCGCGCCTGTGCCTCAGCGGCCAGACGTGTTTGCTCTGTTTCAGCTTCCAGGCGCTCCAGTTCATGCACCGCCTGTAGGCGGGCTTCTTCGGCGGCCTGCGCGCGCATGGCTTCGCGTTCTGCATCAGAGCGTGCAGCATCAGCAACCCGTTGCGCCTGCTCTTCCAACTGCATGCGTGCTACTTCAGCATCTACCTTCAACCGCTGAATTTCGGCTTCAGCTTGTAAACGAGCGTCTTCAGCAGCCCGGGTTCGACATGCCTCATCTTCCGCCCTTCTTGCCATTTCTTCCCGCTCGGCCTGCAAGCGCCCCATTTCCTGCGCACGTTGTGCAGCCATTTCGCGCTCTGCCTCACTGCGCGCTTGATCCGCTGCCATGCGCGCCTGCGCTTCAGCCTGAAGTCGCGCCTCGTCTGCCAGTTTTGTCAGGCGCTCAACCTCACTTTCTGCTGCCTGCGCGCGCGCAGCTTCTGATTCAGCCTTGCTTACCGCATCTTCCAGTTCTTCCTGTTGTTCGGCCAGATCCTCGGCGCGTTGCCGGGCAGCATCACGCTCGGCTTCGGAACGCGCCTGATCTGCGGCTAAACGCGCTTGCTCTTCCATTTCGCGCTGGGTTTCTTCAGCACGGGTGCGCATGCGCTCGGCTTCGTCTTCGGCCTGTTGCCGTGCGGCTTCGGCCTGTTGCGCGCGCATAGCCTCAATTTCGGCTTTTTGCAAAGCGCTTTCAGCTTCTTGTTGATGGCGGCTGACCTCTTCAGCACGCTGCTGAGCCATCTTGCGTTCTGTTTCGGAACGCGCTGCATCAGCGGCCAGTCTGGCTTGTTCTTCAACGCGCCGACGTGCCATTTCAGCGTCGGCCTTGAGACGAATAATTTCGTCTTCCGTCTCTTTTTTCGCAGTATCCGCTGATTGACGTGCCTGGGCTTCCATATCACGACGTGCTTGGGCGGCATCCTGTTTGAGGCGCTCAATTTCCTCTTCGGCTTTTTTTTGTGCCTGCATAGCCTGTTCAGCCCGCGCGGTTTCTGCTTCTGCCCGCTGCACGGCAGCTTCACGCTCTGCCTGTTCAGCGGCCAGATCATCGGCCCGTTTTTGTGCAGCGGCTCGTTCTGCCTCGCTGCGCGCATGGTCGGCTGCATGCCGTGCTTCGTCTTCGGCTTTTTTTCGTGCAATGGCTGCTTCTTCTTTGAGCCTCGCTACTTCGGCCAATGCTTGTTTGCGGGCGTTGTCTGCCGCCTGGGTGCGCTGCATTTCCTGTTGTACGCGCTGCTTGGCCTTGCTCATCAGCGCTTCCACGCGACCATCGCTTTCCACGCTGGTTGTGGCTTCGCCATGCAGATTGACAACATTATCCTCTGGTTTCAGAGTCGGTACGTCTTGCGGTGTTGCCTGTATGCTGGTTTGTGCAGGTGATTTGCTCGCATTTTTTTCCAGTGCAGACGCCGAAACAGCATTCAAGCCATCACGTAATACAAAAGCATCCAGACCATACTGGTTAAGCAAAAATACAGCCGCCGCCGCACGACTGCCGCCATCACTGAAAACAATGTATTTGTGTAATTTGTTAAGCTTGCGCAGTTGCAAGCGCATTTCAGCTAACTGGATATTGCGTGCGCCGGGCAGACTGCCCCGGGAGTATTCAGCCAGTTTGCGCACATCCAGCCATTGCACATCCGGGCCTGTCATGGCTTTGGCTTCATCAAAAGATACATATTGCAAAATAGGGGTGACCAGCAGACTGATAAAATCCTCTTTTGACAGTCGCATCAGCGTACCATCTTCCATCATGGTCACCGAGGCATTACGCTTGCCATTGCTGATCAGCGCCTCTTCACCAAAACCGGTGCCTGGTGTCAAAATCGCCAGCTTCATCAGCGGCGCACCCGGGGCTACCCGGCGGGCAACTTTCGCCTTTCCTTTGGCAATGATGTAATAGTTGTCGTCATCGTCGTCCTGATTGATCACCACGGTATTTGCGCGCACCTTGATTTCTTCCATGCGCATCATCATGGTCTGGATGTTTTCCGCGCGCAGTTTGAGGAAGACCTTGGATTGCAGGAAGCGACTCATCCAGTCGGTATCTTCTTCCTCCACTGCCAGACTGGATACTTCGTAAGATTGTTGTTTTCCACCCCAGTTGAGCAACATTTCAAGCAGGTCGGTATCGATGTTCAGCAGGGAAACCGGTGTCTTCGCAACAGCGGTAACGGTGTGTGGGGATATGGAATCCAGCGGTTGGCGTGCCTGCTTGCTGTTAGCGACTAACTTTGTGGTTTTTCCCGAGGCATCAGTAAGCTCCAGCTTGCCAGCCACAAGGTACAGGGTGCGATGATCCCGCTCACCCTGTTTGAAAATTGTTGCACCAGTCACCACCTGGGTCACTCGTGATTTATCACTGAGTTCAGCCAGCATATCGGGGGACAGGTCACACAGCGGCGACAACGATCTCAGCAACTTGTGATCCAGCAGTTGTTTGGCAGCGCTCATTTATTTAATCATCGGTTCTGGCAGGCTAAAAAGGCAGCAAAGTCAGCGACTTTCCCTGCAAAGTATAACGGCAGAGGAGGCGAAAGGTTTACAGCAAAAACCTCGGATTTGCCGTGTAAAACTGGCCGACTCACCGTACCGTGACGAGTGTCACAGAGTGTCAGAAGCTGACCCTGAGGGTCAACTGTGAAAGCGCATAAAAAGAACTTATTTAACCTTGAGCACAATCGGGTCTATGGATTGTGCCCGCAGGCGGTTACGCACTACGTCCATTTTGCGCGCGCTCTGAAAGGGACCAACTCGCACCCTGTACCAAGTCTGACTGTTATTAATGGTAACGCGCTGAATATGAGATTCAATGTTATTTAATGCCAGCTGGGCTCGCATACGGTCAGCATCTTCCATGCGGCGGAAAGAGCCCGCTTGCAAATAATAGGTCATGGAATCCGCCGTTTTGCGTTCGCGTTCCGTCGCTAATTCTTGTGGCGGAATAAATACCTCCATTTCCGGCAACAAATTATAAAAGTCAAAACGCGGTTTTTTGTCTGTTTGTTCCCTCGGTTTGTTATTAATTGTGGCTTGTTTGGGGGCAGCCTGACTCTTTTCCACCACAGGCGCTGGCGTTGCACGCTCACTGCCCGTTTGCAAATCATCGCTGAGATACACCAGCAGCGCGACCAACAAGCCAATCAGCAAACCACCGAGCATCCACACCCAACCCGGCGCTGGCTTGGGAGGCTTGGTTTTGGGTCTGGAAGTATTTTTGTAATCTTTGGCCATAACCAGGACAGTGCTTTACATGGTTTCCGGTGCCGACACGGCCAACAGCCCCAAACCGTTAGCAAGCACCTGTCGTGTCGCCTTAATCAAACACAGGCGCGCATCACGCACGGCGGCCTCATCGACCAAAAACGGGTGGGCGTTGTAATACGTGTGAAAATCATTGGCTAGCTCGCGCAGAAAATGCGCCAACTGATGCGGCTCATGATTCAGCGCTGCGGCCTCCACCACTTCCGGGTAACGTGAAAGCCTGGTCAACAGAGCTTGTTCATGTATTTCGTTTAATACTGCCAAACTGGAAAGACCATTATCACTATTATGAGTCAGGTTTTTTTCAGCCAGCTGGCGGAATACGCTACAGATTCGCGCGTGAGCATATTGAATATAATACACCGGGTTGTCACTGCTCTGAGACTTGGCAAGATCGAGATCAAAATCCATATGCTGTTCGCACTTGCGCATCACGTAGAAAAACCGTGCCGCATCGTCGCCCACTTCTTCGCGCAATTCACGTAAGGTAACAAATTCACCGGAACGGGTAGACATCTGTGCCTTCTCGCCACCACGATACAAAATTGCAAACTGCACCAGCAGCACGTCAAGTTTATCGGCATCATCGCCCAACGCAGTGAGTGCAGCTTTAACGCGCGGCACATAACCGTGATGATCGGCTCCCCACACGTCGATAACACGGTCAAAACCACGCTCCAGCTTTTGCATATGATACGCAATGTCTGATGCAAAATAGGTGGTTTGGCCGTTGTCACGCACCACTACGCGGTCTTTTTCGTCCCCAAAATCAGTAGAACGAAACCACCATGCGCCGTCTTTTTCGTACAAATGACCGGCATTTTTGAGACGCTCAGTAGCACGCGCCACCGCACCCGATTCGGTAAGAGAACGTTCCGAAAACCATTCCTCGTAGACCACACCAAAACCTTCAAGGTCGTGACGGATATCATCGAGAATGCTGTTGAGCCCTGCATCAAACACTGTGCGAAAAGCCGCATCACCCAACAATTCTTTTGCGCGATTAATCACCGCATCGATGTACTGTTCTTTATCGCCACCGTCAATTTCATCGGCTGGCAGATTCGTCAACACAATTTGTGCCGCATGCCGAAAGGCATCACCGTGTTCACGCTGTAACGTGGCGGCGATATCCCACACATAATCGCCTTTGTAGCCGTTAACGGGAAACGGCAACTCATTATTGGCATTTTCACCACACAGGTCGAGATAACGTAGCCATACACTGGCAGCAAGAATATCCATTTGCCGCCCGGCATCATTGACGTAGTATTCGCGATGCACCTTAAAACCCACGGCCACCAGCAAATCCGCCACGGCCGCACCATAAGCTGCACCACGGCCGTGGCCTACATGCAACGGGCCTGTGGGATTGGCAGACACAAACTCCACTTGCACGAATTTGTCGTCACCGATAGTGGAGCGCCCGTAGGCCTCGCCAGCGTCCAGCACCGCCTCCACCACAGCGAAAGCCGCCGCATCAGTGAGTGTAAAATTAATAAAACCCGGCCCGGCAATGTCGACTTTTGCGACCTGATCAGCCGCTGGCAATGCGGCAACAATTTTCTCTGCCAGGTCGCGAGGCTTGCAGCGCACCGATTTAGCCAGCATCAGCGCAATATTGCAGGCGTAATCGCCGTGACTCGCATCGCGGGTGCGGTCAATCTGGATATTCGGTGACAGATCCGCAGGTAACACGTCTTGAGATTTCAGTGTATCAATGGCGGCTTGAATCAGGGAGGTAAGCTGTTGTTTCATATTGTCGGCGATCTTCGCGAAGAAAGCGCAGCATTATCGCTTGTGAAGGTTATCTGGCACAAGGAAGAAATACCTGACTACAATCTCTCACCGAGGAATGAAGTCTGGACACCCCTTTCACCAGGCAAACTGTTGGTGTTTGTGGATGGAAGAGCCTCTGGATTAGCCATGCTCTCATCGATGGGCTTACGCACAACCAGCCAACGCTGACCAATCATTCAATCAGCAGTATCAGAAAGACGTTAAAACCAGCCAGATTTTATGCGTCGAAATTCTTTACAATTATCGTTATCAGCAAGACTATAAACATCTATCTTATTATAAATACTAGCAATATTTTACTTGGCACAATGCATGCTTATTGATCAAACAACAAGCAAACCTATAGTTTCATTGTCGAGGTAAGAAGTATCATGTTTAAACATTTAACCGCCATCACATTTTTTGCAGCAACATCACTTGGCCTGTCTTCACAGGCATCTGCCGCGCTGATTCTTGATACATATGCATCTGGTACGGCGACACCCACCACAATTGGTGGTTACGCGATGACTGATTTTTCCGTCACCAATGGCATGGGCGGCAGCACAACAAATGTTATGTCACCCATTAGTGGTTCACTGAATTTTCTTGACCAAAACGACAGCCCTTTGGCCATGAGTCGTCGTTTGGCTGATGATGTAAGCTGGTGGAACAACGGTGAAGTCAGTGACTATGATATCTACACAACAAGTAACTATCTGATAACAATTCTGCTTCCAGAAAACACCCGCGCCTTTTCTTTTAGCGTTGGAGCCAACCTGGGCAGCACAAGCAACAACGCATGGCTTACTGCGACGGAGTCCAGCGGACTGGGGATCGATAATCAGTACTGGTTCAATGTTAACCGTAACAACACACCCGGTTTTGGTATTTACGCCAACAATAGTAATGGTGACTGTTCCGCCATTACTTCCGTTACGATTGATCCAGAGTATTGGGGGGTGGGTAATTTCTCAATCAACCAGGACCAATGCACAACCACCAGTGTACCGGAACCCTCATCTGTTGCACTGCTGGCGTTAGGGTTGCTTGGCTTTAGTCTGTTTCGCCGTAAAAATAACGCCTAGAAATCATCAACCTCGCTCGGAGGTGATTTGACACAAAAACCAGCTTAAACGAGAATTCTTGTTACTCTAAAACATTTCCTGTGGGTCCACATCAATGGACCAGCGCACCTTGCGGCCCAGCTTGTCGGACTCTAATTGTTGTAGCCAAGGTTCCAGCAAATGGTGCAATGCTGCTCGCTCAGAGGCTTGCAATAAGAGTTGCGCACGAATACGCCCGGCACGGCGCTCCATGGGTGCAGGTATGGGGCCAAGCAATCGCACACTGCTTTCACCAAAATTCGCACCAAAGGCTGCTCCAAGCTGTTCGGCAAGCTGGCGGGCATGCTTAAGAAATTGCAACGGTAACTGACCGTCCACCGCTTCGGCACGCAGCAGGGCCATGTAACTGTATGGCGCAAGCTGTGTTTGTTGGCGCTCTTCCAGCGCAGCTTTTGCAAAGGCTGTGTACCCTTCGTGTAATAATATTTGCAGCAATGGATGGTCGGGGTGGTGAGTCTGAATCAGCACCTGACCGGGTTTTTCCGCTCGTCCTGCACGACCTGCGACTTGCACCAATAACTGCGCCATGCGCTCAGTAGCACGAAAATCGGCGCTGAACAGTCCTTGGTCAATGTCCACAATACCGACCAAAGTAACATCCGGAAAATGGTGCCCTTTGGCAAGCATTTGCGTTCCCACAAGAATGCGCTTACTGCCGTCATGCACACTGTCCAGCAGGCTCTGCATAGCACCTTTACGGCGGGTGGTGTCACGGTCAATACGTACGATACCGGTATCAGGAAACTGTTGTTTGAGTGCGGCCTCCAACCGCTCGGTGCCTGCCCCCACCGGCCGTAATTCGCGGCTTTGGCAATCCGGGCAACATGCGTCAGCACGTCGCTCACTGCCACAGTGGTGGCAGCGCAGGCGTGCATTACCATTGAACAACGTCATATTCGCATCACAACGCCGACATTTGGCCACCCAGCCGCAGTCGTGGCATAACATGGCAGGCGCATAACCTCGCCGATTGAGAAACACCAGTACCTGCCCGCCGCTATCGAGGTGCCGACGCACAGCATTAATCAGTGCGGTGGACAGACCATCGAACATAGGTTGTTTGCGTACGTCGAGTACGGCAATGCGCGGTGGTTGCGCGACACCGGCCCGTTTCGCCAGCACTGACCGGGAGTACCGTCCCTGATGGGCATTGTGCAATGTTTCCAGTGACGGTGTGGCCGACCCCAGCACCACAGGCAGGCTTTCAATATGGGCACGCTTTACCGCTACATCACGCGCAGAGTAGCGAAAACCTTCCTGCTGTTTGAACGAGGCATCGTGTTCTTCATCAAGAATCATTAATCCCAGCCGGGCAAACGGTGTAAACACTGCTGAGCGGGTGCCAATGACAATGGCAGCTTCCCCGCTGCGGGCCATCAGCCAGGTACGCAGACGTTCACGATCTGACAACCCTGAATGCAACACCGCAATGGGCGCTGCAAAGCGTTGCTGGAAACGCGATACCAGTTGCGGGGTGAGGCCGATCTCCGGCACCAGCACCAGCACCTGCTGGTTTTGTGCCAATACGGATTCGATGAGTGCCAGATACACCTCGGTCTTGCCGCTGCCCGTAACACCATCCACGAGATGCACACCAAAACTCCCCAGTTTTTCAGCAATGGCGGCAACGGCCTCAGCCTGGGCGGCATTTAATTGAGGTGCTGTTGTTGATCCACCAACGGGTAATGACAGCGAGCGGGCGCGCTTTGTCACCGCTACCCAGCCTTTGTCTACCAGTTTATTCATCACGGGCCGCCAGTTATTTTGTACGGCATCAATGTGTGGTGCAGGCATGGCCGTGCCCGGTGCCGTGCTTAATAATTGCAGCAGTGCAGCTTGTCGGGGGGCACGACGCCGGATTTGTTCCAGCACTGACGCATCCAGTGCGCGCCCATCATCCGTTAACTGCCAGGCCGGTTCACCTTTCACTTCGGGTGTATGCCCCTGGCGTAACAACGCAGGCAGAGCATTGTTTATCACTTCACCCACAGGATGCTGATAATAGCTGCTTGCCCACATCAACAACTTCAGCAGTGGCTGTGACAGCACCGGCGTTGCATCCAGCACTTCACTCACGCGTTTGAGGCGTGATTTGGGTACATCCGTTTCGTCGCTGATCGCCAACAACACAGCAATCACGGTGGTGCGCCCAAACGGCACTCGCAGGCGCATACCTGGTTGTAGCATGTGTAAATCACACGCTGCTGGTGGAAGATAATCAAAACAGCGACGCAAAGGAGAAGGTATGGCGACCCGTAAAAAAATATTGGCTGTGGACATCCGCGCCACTTTAACAGACCTGGGCTGGGCCTGGCTGCATCGCGGCTTTCCTTTCTTTCTGACCACAAACAAGTGTGATGTTAGCCATGGAGATTCACTGATATTGTCAGCACCTAGCGCTAACTGATTGTCGTGCAATCGCTTTCCCGGTTATCCACAAAACCTGTGGATAACTTTGTGGACAACCCTGGTAAAAAATCATTTCATGCTGCAATACCAGTGTCATATTTAAAATGATCACTTTTTAACCACATTAAATTTTATATACCATTCAATGAGTTACAGCCTATCAATGACTTGCCGTCAAAATTGTTGGCACACATTACGGCTGTGTTCATCCGGAAAAAATATTGTGTATAAACTCAAAAAGTCTTGACATTTTTTCCGCTAGACAGCACAAGGCTTGCGACGGTGCGAGGTGTTTTTTACGCTCATGCCCCATCATTACACACCAAAAAAGGGCAACTCTCTGATCTGCCCGGAAACGCAAGACATATGACAACATTGCAGACAAAAACAGTTTAAAATGCCCGCGCCATGAACGCACAAAAACGACAGGAAATATTCCAACGGCTACGACAGCACATCCCTGAGCCCACCACCGAACTCCACTATCACACACCGTTTGAGCTACTGGTGGCGGTGACCTTGTCTGCGCAAGCGACGGACAAGGGTGTCAACAAGGCCACAGACAAACTCTTTCCGGTAGCGAATACCCCGAAGGCCATTTTGGCGCTGGGTGAAGATGGTTTGAAAAAACATATCAAAACTATTGGTTTGTTTAACAGCAAAGCCAGGCATATTATCAAGGCCTGTCGCATACTGGTGGAACAGCACGACAGCGTGGTGCCGGAAAACCGTGCTGCACTGGAGGCATTGCCCGGAGTAGGGCGAAAAA
>JAKISS010000081.1 GCA_021648485.1 Gammaproteobacteria bacterium | reverse complement strand
GAAGTCAATACTGGGCAGAAAGTTGGCACGGCTTTGCGGCAACGCTTCCCGTGCGGCAGCATGGTTTGCATTGGCTTGCCGAATGACTGGATCATTATCCGCAGCCAGATTATAGACATCCATCAACGATTCACTGTGAGCAACGGAGCTCAGCACTAACAGCGCCAGACCAGGAAGGCTAACGTAAATCATTGCCTTGCGGCATCGGGAACAGTGTCGCGAGGGATGTAGAGGACGTAAAGAGAAACGTCGCATGTTGTACTCCTTTTTAATGCCAGCTCTGTGCCCGGCGGGAATGACCAGACAGGAGGTGTATCCGTGAAAAATGACTAAAAAACAAAAGCGGATGGTTGCTCGGCATTGATCAGTGCAGGAAAATCTGTTTCAAACAGCGCGTCAGTTGTCCACTGTGTTTCACTGATCCGGGTAATGAGCAATACCTGCATGGCTGGCGATTGGCCGACAATGGCCACCATACGACCACCGACAGTTAATTGTTGCTGAAAGCTTTTGGGCAAAATCGGCAATGAGCCGGTAATGGCGATTGCGTCAAAAGGGCCATTTTGATTCCAGCCCTGTGCGGCATCGCCTTGTGACAATGTTACATTATCAATGCCTTGGGGCGTGAGGTGCGTCTGAGCGGTAGCCATGATGTCAGCATCAATCTCAACACTGTGGACCTGTTTACCGAGCTTGGCGAGCAGTGCGGTAAAATAGCCGCTGCCTGTGCCGATTTCCAGGATTTTATCCTTCGGTTGGATATTCAGAGCTTGTAGCAAACGGCCTTCCATAATCGGTTTCATCATTACCTGCCCATTGGGCAGTGGAATATTGATATCCGAAAAAGCCAGATCACGGTAGTTGGCGGGAACAAAGGCTTCGCGGGGCGTATTGGCAACCACCTCCAGTACCCGTTGGTCCAGCACTTCTGCCGGGCGGATTTGTTGCTCGATCATATTGAAGCGGGCTTGTTCGGTTGTGGATTTCATACTGTCTGGCATTGAGATTGTCATCGCTTTTGTTACCGGGCTTTAAAATATCAAACTACAAGAAAAGACAGGCTAGGTTACGAGGTTTGTTGGAACGAGGCAAGAGAGGGTAAGCAGTGTCGTCTGTGCCACATCCCTGCCCTAAGGCTTTTTAATTTCGATAAGCACGTAGCCCATGGCTTCATAGTTACGGATCTCCGTCGGTGCAGCAGGAGTGACATCAACATAATCGGGAAAGTCATCAGCGGTTTTAGCCCGCCACGAGGCGTGGGTGCCGCAGACATGTACAGGTACATCACTGGCGACCAGAGATTGCACGGCGGTGTGTACCAAGGCGTTTTTCTTTTTCTGGTTTTTCATAAGGCCAAACTGTTCGCTGCCATGGGAAACCACAGCAAGGCCGATACCGGGAAAACGCGCTCGCAGTTGTCGGACATATTTATTGACGGCGGGAATGGCCCATTGCAAGGCATCGTCATTGCCTTCGACAATTTCAAATACGACGCCAAAGGGAGCGTCTTTTTGTGCGAGCAGTTGTTCGACGTCCTGTTGGTTGTCGGCCTGGGCATTGGCCAGCAGGAAAAACAGGAAAATGCTGAGAAGAGTAAGGCGATACATGTGCGATTCCTGGTTATTTTCCTGGTTGGTTTGTGCAACAACGGGGGGATTGGACAATCTGGCTTGGCATTGTGTTCCTGTTTCCGGTAGTTTTCGCCGGAAGGTTTTCGAAAAACTATTCACAGGTACACAGTAGGCCATGATCGAACATTTCAAGCAATTTTTTGAAAAGCATCTTTCACCACCCGCAGGCAATGAGGCTGTGGGCCAGGATCGTTTACAGCTGGCCACTGCGGCCTTGCTGGTGGAAATGACGCGCGCCGATGGCGAGGTGAGAGCGGATGAGCAAGCCGCTGTGGCACGGGCAATGCGCAAGGCTTTTGATATCAGTGAGGAAAAAACGGCGGAATTGATCCGCCTGGCGGAACTGGAAGTCGCTGATGCCACCTGTTATCACCAGTTTACTTCTTTGATCAATAAACACTTTTCTAAAGCACAAAAGGTGCAAGTGGTGGAGATGTTGTGGGAGGTGGCCTACGCAGACGCCGAAATGGAAAAGTACGAGGAGCATCTGCTGCGCCGACTCAACGACCTGCTGTACGTGCCACACCACGAGTTTATTCAGTCCAAGTTGCGGGTGCAGGCACGGCTCGGGATTGATTGATGACCACCCAAAGCATGCTTTTCGACGGCTTTTCTGACTATTCAGTTCCCGACCACATTGCCGCTAGGTAGGGCAAGGTGCATGCCTGTCTCCGGGGCGTGTGTGAATTCTGAACAGACAGGAACTCATTTGATGACACGCTGGTTTTCTACCCTGAGCCTCCGGTGGAAGCTCCAGATCAGTTTTTTTCTGGTTACTGTGGTGGCTGTCGTTTTTGTGCGTTGGGATGGTTATCAGCATTTAGTGCAATTGGTCGAGGTTGCCCGGCAAAGTGGTGTGATGCCGGATGTTATTCGTCAGCTGGATGCCGGTCTTACCGCTTACGTGACCAGTGCTTTATGGCAGTCTGCGCTGGAATTGGCTGTTTTGTTTCTGGTAATTTCCATTTTGGCCAAACGTTTTGTTGTGCCTATTGAGTTACTGTGCGAGGCCGCAAAAAATATTGGGAGGGGGGACTTGAGGCAAGCGGTGAAATTCACCGCCAATGATGAAATCGGTATGTTGGCAGGCAGTTTCAACACCCTGCTTGGCGGGCTGAAAGAGATTGTGCATAGCGTTGACGCTACCAGCGCCCAGTTGGAGCAGTCGGCTTATCAGGTTGCCACTATTTCCCATGAAATCAGCGAAGTCAGCCAGTCGGAAAATGCCGTTACAGAAGGAATGATTCAGGATGCCACGGTATTGATTGAGGTGGCGGAGTCCGTACAGCAGATGGCACGGGAAGCCATTGAGCGGGCAACAATCGCCAACCAGGGCGCGCAGGAAGGTATTGCTTATGTTAGAGATAACGTTGCCGGCATGGATGAAACCGTGGCGGATGTGACACACGCATCCAGGCAGGTAGCGGAGTTAAAAGATGCGGCTCAGCAAATTTACGAGATTATCGGCACCATTCGCGGTATTGCCGAGCAAACGAACCTGCTTGCGTTGAATGCCGCCATTGAGGCGGCGCGTGCCGGTGATTCAGGGCGTGGTTTTGCCGTGGTGGCGGATGAGGTGCGTGATCTGGCTACGCGCACCACGGACTCCACCAGTAAAATCACCGACATTATTAACAAGATCAATGGTCAGGTGGGTCAGGTGGCAGAATCCATGGAGACCGTGGCGGAAAGGGTGAACGGTAGTCAGGGACGGGCGCGTGAAGCCGGTGCGGTTATTGAACGTATCGCCCATGATATTTCCAGCGTGGCCGATGCCAATCAGAAAATTGACGATGAAAGCAAAACGCAGTTGAATCAGTTGCAAATGTTGCAGATTCGACTCGCCGGGTTGTTTGAAAGTGTGCAGCAAACGGCTGTTAAGGTGGAAAACACGGCGAATGTCAGTGATGACCTTTATCGCGTAACGGAAAGTTTACGTCAGATTTTGTCACAATTTACCTATGAGAAGATTGTGCATACACCGCAGCAAATCAGCAATGAGCACCGAGTGGCTCCCCGCCTGACCCATCAATTGCGCGTGCGGTTTTGGCAGAGCGGTGTTCAGTTTGAGAGTATTTGTAATGATTTGAGTCTGTCGGGCATGAAGTTGCGTATCAATCGTGAGCTTGACACTAAAGAACCCGTTGATCTGGAGGTTTTTTTACCTTACGAAAATCTTGCAGAATACGAGGCTCAGCGTCCTGTGGCTTTGCGCGCCGAAGTGGTTTGGCAGAGGCGGGAGAATGGAAAATTGCAGTGTGGCCTGCATTTCATTGATTTAACCCCCGAGCGGGAGGAAGAATTGAGTCGGTGTTTTGAATATTTTAACGAAGAAGCACAATATGCTTGATGTGCAACGCATCAGGTTTTCCCGGCGATTTGCCTGATTGAATGCCTGATTTGGATAAACCGTAAATCAGGCATGGCCATTCATCGAGCAGTAAGCCTATAAAAAGCCGGGTTGAAGCCACAAAATCCCTAAACGTATACTGGCCGTATAATTCTTGAATCCCTCCGGAAGGTATATGCAAATCGAGTCACCGCGCGTGCTGGCAAATCAGCTGGTTACGTTGTTTCGTCAATTCCTGGCCGTTGAGTCTGTGTTGTCCCGGGAAGAAGAACGTCGCCCCTACGAATGCGATGGTTTGTCGGTTTATCGGCAATTGCCATTGTTGGTGGTATTGCCGGAAACGGTGGCGCAGGTGCAACGGGTGCTGCGTATTTGCAGTGAGCATAACGTGCCCGTCGTCGCGCGCGGTGCGGGTACCGGGCTGTCTGGCGGTGCCTTGCCGCTGGCGGATGGTGTGTTGCTGAGTCTGGCTAAATTCAACCGGATTCTGGATATTGATCTGCAAAATCGTTGTGCCCGTGTTCAGCCAGGCGTACGTAATCTGGCCATCTCGGAGGCCGTTGCGGCGTATAACCTGTACTACGCACCGGACCCCTCATCACAAATCGCCTGTTCCATCGGTGGCAATGTGGCCGAAAATGCCGGTGGTGTGCATTGCCTCAAATACGGGCTCACAGTGCATAATATTCTCAAACTGGAAATAGTCACCATGGAGGGCGAGCGGCTTACCATTGGCAGTGATGCGCTGGACACCCCCGGTTTTGATTTACTGGCGCTGCTCACTGGATCGGAAGGCATGCTGGGGGTGATTGTGGAAGTCACTGTTAAATTGTTGCCCAGGCCTGAAACGGTGCAGGTATTGCTGGCAGCTTTTGATGATGTGGTGAAGGCGGGTGATGCTGTGGGCAACATTATTGCTGAAGGCATTATTCCTGCTGGTCTTGAAATGATGGACAATCCGGCGATACGCGCTGCCGAAGCCTTTGCCCAGGCTGGTTATCCTGAAGATGCCGCCGCGATTTTGTTGTGTGAGCTGGATGGCTGCCAGCAGGAAGTCGAGGTGCAGGTCGAACAGGTAAAAACAGTCTTGCAGCATTGCGGAGCCACCGAGGTGCGTGTAGCCGCCAGCGCAACCGAGCGTGAAAAATTCTGGAAGGGCCGCAAGGCGGCATTTCCCGCAGTGGGTCGTATTTCACCTGACTATTACTGCATGGATGGCACCATTCCGCGCCATCAGTTGGCCAAAGTGTTGTCGGGTATTGCGGCGTTGTCTGAAGAATACAGCCTGCCGGTGGCTAATGTGTTTCATGCCGGTGATGGTAATTTGCATCCACTGATTTTGTTTGATGCCAGTCGTCCCGGTGAGTTGGCGCGCACTGAAGAAATGGGTGGCCGGATTCTGGATTTATGCGTGGCGGTGGGCGGCACTATTACGGGTGAGCACGGTGTGGGTATCGAAAAAATTGAGCAAATGTGTCACCAGTTTTCATCCGCTGAATTGCAGCAAATGCATGCAGTGAAAGCAGCTTTTGATCCGGCGGGGTTGCTGAACCCGGGCAAGGCCGTGCCCACTTTGCATCGCTGTGCCGAATTTGGTGCCATGCATGTACATCATGGCGAAGTACCTTTCCCCGAGCTGGAGCGGTTTTGATGGCAGAGGATGTGAGCAATGATCTGGCCGCACAGGTGCAGCAGGCCTTTGTCGAAAAACAGGCGTTGTACATTGCTGGCAGTGGCAGCAAATTATTGTTGGGCCGTGCGGTGTCAGCGCAGTCATTGGCGGTAAAGGAACACTGCGGCATTGTGGAATATGTCCCTGGCGAGTTGGTGATTACCGCACGGGCGGGTACTTCACTACAAGAGCTGGAGTCTGTGCTCGCTGAATCCGGGCAGATGCTGCCTTTTGAGCCGCCACATTTAGGTGAAGGAGCGACGTTAGGTGGCACAATCGCCTGTGGATTATCGGGTCCGCGTCGCCCGTATGCCGGAGCCGCCCGCGATTTTACACTGGGTGTGAAGATGATTAACGGCCAGGGTGAGGTACTCAGCTTTGGCGGTCAGGTGATGAAAAATGTCGCTGGTTATGATGCGTCGCGTTTGATGGTGGGCGCGCAGGGTACCCTGGGTGTGTTGTTGGCGATATCGCTGAAAGTGCTGCCACAACCGGCTTGCGAGCATACGCTGGCGATGGAGATGGATGCCGCGACGGCCATTGCGATGATGACGCAATTGGCAAATATCGCCTTGCCATTGACGGGAGCCTGTCATTTACCCGCAACATCGGAACAGGCCGCGCAGTTGTGGTTACGCTTGTCCGGAGCGGAAGAGGCGGTAACGGCTGCGGTTGCTTTTGTTAAAAAACAGTTTCAACAGCGGACTCAAAGAGCACAGTTGACTTATTCTGAGAGGGAAAAGAAAAAGGGTGATGGGCAGGCGGGTGCATTTTGGCGGGATTTGCGTGAGCGCCGGTTGCCCTTTTTTATCGATACCGACGCAGTGTGGCGGTTGTCGCTGCCAGCGGCCACGCCCATGTTTGCTGAAATATTACCGGGCGCGTGTCTGCTGGACTGGGGCGGTGCGCAACGTTGGCTAAAAACCGGTGTGAGTGCGGATGTTGTGCAGACAGCGGCGCAAAAAATGGGAGGACATGCCACCTTGTTTGATCGGCATGGCGCTACGCTTGCTCCATTAAGCCCTGCGCTGATGAAAATGCACCAGCAGGTTAAAACGGCCTTCGACCCCGGGGGGATTTTGAACCCTGGCCGCTTGTACGAGGGACTGTAAATGCAGACACAATTACCCGCTAAATGGTTGTCCTCCAGACAGGGCCAGGAGGCTGATGCCATTTTACGACGTTGCGTGCATTGTGGTTTTTGCAATGCGACTTGTCCCACGTATCAATTACAAAATGATGAACTGGACGGTCCGCGCGGGCGTATTTATCTCATCAAACAATTACTGGAGGAGCAGGCCGAAGGTAATGTTGCGCGTGAACATCTGGATCGCTGCCTTACTTGTCGTAGCTGCGAAACAACGTGTCCGTCGGGGGTTGAGTATAACCGCCTGCTGGAGATTGGTCGTGAGCGTGTGGAAAGTCTGCTCAAGCGGCCATTGCACGAACGCCTGCTGCGCTGGCTTCTTTTACAGTCAGTGCCCTTTCCAAAACGTTTTGCGATGGGTGTCAGCGTGGCGCGCAAGATGCGGCCATTGTTGCCCAAAATGTTACGCAAGGCTGTTCCACCTCGTGCAGCTGCAATGGGGGAATGGCCCGTTGTACGGCATACACGACGAGTGCTGTTACTGGATGGTTGTGTGCAGTCGGTGGCTGCGCCGGAGATCAATCTGGCCGCCGCGCGAGTGTTGGACAGCCTGGGTATCAGCGTCATACGCATAGCGGATGGTGGTTGCTGTGGTGCGTTGCATCAGCATCTGTCCGGTGCAGAAAGTGCGGTGGCCTTTATGCGTCGCAACATTGATGCCTGGTGGCCGTATCTCGATGAGCATTCACCTGACCGTGTTGAAGCCATTATCAGCACTGCCAGTGCTTGTGGTTTGCAGGTGAAGGACTATGCCCACTATCTGCGGCATGACAAATATTATGCAGAAAAAGCGGCAAGCATTTCCGGGCAGATGAAAGATGTGTCGGAGTTACTTGCTGCCGAGCCCGTGTCCAGTGTGGTTTCAGTGGCCGGGCCAGCGGCACGCATTGCGTTTCATGTCCCGTGTACCTTGCAGCATGGTCAGCGCCTCACCGGCGTGGTAGAAAATATTCTGGCCCGATGCGGGTTTGAGCCGGTGCCGGTAAAAGACAGCCATTTGTGTTGTGGCGCTGCGGGAACGTATTCGATTTTTCAGCCGGTGCTGTCCGAGCAATTGCAGACCAATAAACTGGTTGCTTTGCAGGCTGATTCACCCGTCATGATTGCCAGCGCCAATATTGGTTGCCTGCTGCATTTACGGCAGGATGCTGCGGTGCCGGTAAAACATTGGGTCGAGCTGCTGGCCGATTGCTTGATACCGGAATAACCGATAAAATTTGTCAACAATAATGTAGAGCAGGGTGGGTAATACTTTGTATAAGGTATTGTGAACACACCTTAATATTTCACGAATTAAAGAGACTTGACGATGACCACAGACAAAACCATTTCCACGTTCATTCCCCCCGTGCGCACCCTCATGGGCCCTGGCCCTTCAGATGTGCATCCACGGATTTTGAATGCCATGGCGCGTCCCACTATCGGCCATCTGGACCCCGAGTTTGTGGCACTGATGGACGAGATGAAAGTACTGCTGCAATACGCCTTTCAGACCAAAAATGAGCTGACCATTCCCGTTTCTGCGCCCGGTTCGGCGGGTATGGAAACCTGTTTTGTGAATCTGGTCGAGCCCGGCGATACCGTCATCGTTTGTCAGAATGGTGTGTTTGGCGGTCGTATGAAAGAAAACGTGGAGCGCATGGGTGCTACGGCGATTATGGTGGAAGACAAATGGGGCATGCCTGTAGACCTCAATAAACTGGAAGAAACACTTAAGGCGCACCCTGAAGCCAGTACTGTGGCCTTTGTGCATGCCGAGACGTCCACGGGGGCACAGTCGGATGCAGCGGCACTGGTGAAAATCGCCCACGCGCATGATTGTCTGACCATTGTGGATGCAGTGACTTCGCTGGGCGGTACACCCGTCAAGGTGGACGAGTGGGGCATCGACGCCATTTATTCTGGCACACAAAAATGTTTATCATGCACACCGGGTTTGTCGCCAGTAAGTTTCAGTGATGCCGCCGTGGCGCGCATTAAAAATCGCAAGACGGCAGTGCAAAGCTGGTTTCTTGATCTGAATCTGGTGATGGGTTACTGGGGTGCCGGTGCCAAACGTGCCTATCATCATACTGCACCGGTTAACGGGCTTTATGGTCTGCATGAGGCGCTGGTGATATTGCAGGAAGAAGGGCTGGAAAATGCCTGGACTCGTCATCAGTCGAACCATCTGGCACTGCGTGCCGGTATCGAGGCCATGGGACTGTCATTTGTGGTGCCGGAGGCGGCGCGTTTGCCGCAGCTCAATGCTGTGACTATTCCTGATGGCGTGGATGAAGCCGCCGTACGGGGGCGTTTGCTGAATGATTTTAATCTGGAAATTGGCGCGGGCCTGGGGGCATTGGCGGGCAAGGTCTGGCGTATTGGCCTCATGGGTCATGCTGCCAGTGCTAAAAATGTCATGTTTTGTCTGGGTACGCTGGATACGGTGCTCACCGATATGGGTGCGCCCATTAAAAGTGGCGTGGCTGTGGCGGCAGCGCAGGCAGCTATTAGCTGAATCTGCTGGCGGACTTGGTGTGTCCTTACACCCGGCACATCAGTTAAACCGTAGCGACGAATGAAGATACCCTTCAAAAAGCTAAGACTGCCTGGATGCCAAATCGAGTGCTTGTAAATGCAGAGACCGCAGAGACACGGAGAAAAATTCTGCGGCTCTGCGACCTCTGCGTGACAGGCGCTGTTTTTTTTATTTCCACACTCTGTGCTTCACATCTAATCTCTAAACTTCACTTGCCACGGGCTCAGATTGACCGGCCAATGTTGCTTAACCGATAAAATAAGTATTCATTTTTAACTTAATGATATTGGCCTTCGGACCCTTTTTCATGGGCGAAAAGAAAGGCAACAGAATAGGGGATGAGTCATTGCACCTGTTTCCATCGTGCTTTGCCGGTGACACAAAGGCAACGCACTTTTCAGGCTGTGCATCGACAGAAGATTCTCAACTCATTGTTTTGACAAAGTAATTTATTAAGCTTTGCACTTTTGTCGGCTGTGTCAGTGCTTTCCAAAAAATGACACCCATCTGAATTGACCCGAAACATATATTTTTCAGTGCAGGGAATATCCCGCGTACTCAGGAATAACCAAATCCTGTATTTCAGCGCAAAGAAAAGACCCAGGTAACTACAGTTTTCACCCATGTTGCCGAAAAAAATTAACGAGAATCTGATTGCGCAAACCTCAGGTGTGAATTGCTGATGCCAGAAATAGAGTCAGGTGCGCTTCAGGAAACAGCGTCTAAGATAAAAGTAACATTCATGATAAGTCTCATGGTTATTGCTTAGCTTTGCCGTCAGCAGTAATCTACGTGCGGACAAAACCGGAGAGCGCTGGATAAAAAAATACAATAGTTGTTTGTTTACGATAGAAACAAAGGTTTTGCACAGGAGCTTGCTAACCATGTGGTGGATAAAAATGACAGCAACATCGACGGTGTGTTTGTCGCACACAAATGGTCAATGTGACAGAAACATGACTGACCGATGACTATCGCTCACGGTTTTTATTGTGGTGTTAAAAAATGACGACAAATACTTTGTTGATAAAAACATGTATGTGTCATGAATAATATCTTTTCACGTCTGACGACTCGCGTATTTCTGGCAATCAGTGTTGTGGTGGTGTTAAGTATGGCGGTGATTATTTATCACTGGTTTTTTGTAACTGCGCCTGCGTTAAAGGCGGCTGAGCAAACCAAAGCTGAATTGCTGATAAAACCGTATACACAATTGCTGGAAGCTGCCGTAGATGGTGACGATGATGTTCAGTTGGGAGAAATTTTAAACCAGCTTGTTTCATTGGAAGACCCGGTCTGGCTTGAACCTGTCGTATTGAGCCTGACTATTTCCCTGCTGGATGGTCGGGTGATCGAACGTCGTAACGAAGTCAAACATAACGCGATACCTTTTCATGCAGAAATGCCCATTTTTTCACCGCGCACTAGAGCGTTATTGGGCGATGTGAAACTGGAATATAACGACACGTTTTACAATCGTTTGATGGGTGAAATGTGGCGAGAAATGGGTGTTTTCATCGGGCTGGCTCTTTTGCTGCTGCTGGGTATTCAATATTGGGTACGTCGCCTGCTTAAACCGCTGACTGATTTATCGAATCGTTTGGCGCATGTGAATAATCTGGATTCGCATGTCAGTCTTCCTCCCGTTGACCGTTCAGTGAGTACCGAAATTCGTCAGGTGTGGCAAGCAACTGAACAACTGTTTGCACGTTTGCGCCAGCGCGATGAATCGTTAAAAAAAGGCCACGCAGCAGCTCAAATGGCATTGCAGGCTAAGCTGGAGGCTGAGACAGCCAATCAGGAAAAAAGTCAGTTTCTGGCAAATATGAGTCATGAATTGCGCACACCATTGAATGCCATTATTGGTTACAGCGAAATGCTGTATGACGATATTGATGAATCCGGCAACGCAGAAATGGCAGATGACCTGAGTCGTATTGTCAACTCTGGGAGGCATTTGCTTTCATTGATCAATGATGTGCTGGACTTGTCAAAAATTGATGCGAGCGAAATGCAATTGTATTTGAAAGATGTCAGTTTGCCGCAGCTAGTGAAAAAAGTGATGGACAGTGTTGCACCGCTCATTGCCACCAATGGAAATTCCAGAGTGGTCGATTGTGATGAAAGGATTGGTAGTATTCATATTGATGCGGCCAGACTGAAACAGGTGCTGGTTAATATTCTGGGCAATGCGGCGAAATTTACCCATAACGGTGAAGTGAGTTTATTCGTTGATCGTGTGCGGGATAAAGCGGGCGAGTGGGTAGAGTTTCGTGTGGCAGATACCGGAATCGGCATTAGCGACAAGCAACAGGAACAATTATTTAACGCTTTTACCCAGATCGATGAGTCTGCGACGCGTCAATATGGTGGCACAGGCCTGGGGTTGGCCATCAGTCGTAACATGTGTCAGCTGATGGGAGGAGACATCACGGTAACAAGCCAATTGGAATGCGGATCGGAGTTTGTGATAAGAATTCCGGCGGATGGGGTGGATACAAATGAGGGAGCTTGTGTGGTCAATATATCAAGCCAACAACCAGTTTTGGCCTCAGCACCTGCCATAAATAGCGAATATACAGAAAATATTACTGAACAGTACGAAAAATCGCCTACTATTCTAGTGATTGACGATGACCCGTCAGTGGGTGATTTATTACAACGGACGTTGAGAGAGGAGGGTTTTTATATAGGGATAGCCAGCAGTGGACAAGAAGGCTTGGAAAAAGCCGTTGAGCTGGTGCCGGATTTAATCATTCTTGATGTGGTCATGCCGGACATGAGTGGCTGGCCTGTGCTGTCGCAATTGAAAAAAAATCCGGCATTGCTGCATGTGCCAGTGATTATGCACAGCATGAGCGATGAGCGCGCAATGGCGGCAACGCTGGGTGCGGCGGATTATATCAACAAGCCTGTGGATAAAAATGAATTAATGAGAGTTATCAACAGCCATCTTCGTGGCGCTGTGGCTTCAACAGTATTGGTCATTGGTGGAGATGTTGATGCGCGGCGGTTGGCCCGAATGGTGTTTGAAAATGAAGGCTGGAATATTGTGGAGAGTGTTGATGGTGAAGTGGGTCTGATGCGTGTTGCTGAAAAAATACCGTCGGCCATTGTTCTTGATACTGATTTGCCGACAATGAATGCTACGGCGTTTGTCGAGGAGTTGAAAAAAAATAAACAATGGAAAGCCATTCCAGTGTTGATATTGGCCGAACATTCAATCAGCGATGAAGAACGCGAAAAATTACTGATACATGTGGACATGGTTATTGAAAAAGGTGCCTACAGTCTGGATACCTTACTGCGCCGTTTGCGTGAGCTGATTGGTTCTGCACGATCAGAAATAGCAACAGGTTAACAATGGATGAACCATTATATTGAAGCATTGTTGCAATAAAAGGGTGGGATTGTCATGAATGCGGTCGAGCAAAAAAACAATGAAATGGGAGCGGCATTTTCTATTCTGGTGGTTGATGATAATGAAATGAATCGTGACTTGCTGCTGCGGCGTTTGGGAAATGCTGAATTTCAGTTGTCATCTGCTACGAATGGTGAAGAGGCGTTGGAAAAGTTGCACACACATTCTTTTGATTTGGTGCTGCTGGATATCATGATGCCAGTGTTGGACGGTTATGAAACATTGAAGGTTATCCAGGATGATGCTGCACTGCGACGTGTGCCCGTAATAATGATCACAGCGCTTGATGATGTGGACAGTGCAGTGCGCTGTATCGAAATGGGTGCAGTGGATTATGTGACCAAACCGTTCAACCCGATATTGTTGCGCGCGCGCGTAGATGCCAACCTGGGTAGAAAACGCATCAGTGACCTGGAAGAACATCGGCGTGAAGAAATTGAGCGCAACAATGTGAGCTTGTCTGAAGAAGTACGGGCCAAAGTGCTGGAAATATCGCGGTCACAACTGGCTGCTATCTTTGCTATGTCCAAGCTGGCAGAGTCGCGAGACCCTGAAACGGGTGAGCATCTTGAGCGCATGCGGGAATACTGCAAATTATTGTCGGAGAAGCTAGGCCGTATGCCTAAATTTCAATCCATTATTGATAAAGTATTTATTGATAATATTTATGCGGCCAGCCCATTGCACGATATTGGTAAGGTTGGCATTGATGACAGTGTGTTGCTGAAACCGGGCGCATTGAATGATGAGGAATGGGTGATTATGCGGCAGCACCCAGTGATTGGTGCGGAAACTTTACGCGAAGTGGACAGGCAGCATCCTGGCAATGATTTTATTCATACGGGCATTGAAATTGCCGAAAGCCATCATGAAAAATGGGATGGTTCAGGTTATCCCTATGGCCTGTCCGGTGAACATATTCCGTTGGTTGCGCGCATTCTGGCCTTGGGGGATGTGTATGATGCATTGACTTCCCGGCGTTGTTACAAAGATGCGTTCAGTCACGAAAAAAGTCGCAATATTATCGAAGAAGGTTTCGGCAGTCATTTTGACCCGGATGTCGTATCGGCTTTTTTTGAGGCGGAGGAAGACTTTAAAAGGGTGCGGCAGGAGTATAGAGATCCGGAGCAGGGTTAAACGAGTTTTTATACCCATGGTAATTGAAGTTTATGGCGCACACTTACTGTCTGAGCCTTAATCGTTATGGGGATATTAAATTTTTTTGATTTAGACATAAGTAAAAGTGCTGAGCCGGAAACAGGTGAATTTAATGATGGATTTTTGACATGCAAATACAAGACAGGAAAAAGGAGGCATGATTATGTCTAAAGTGTTGTTGGTAGAAGACAACGAAATGAACAGAGATATGTTGTCGCGACGCTTGGAGCGCAAAGGCTTTGATGTTGTCTATGCACAGGATGGCTGCATTGCGGTGGATCTGGCCAGATCGGAGCAACCTGCGCTGATTCTCATGGATATGAGTTTGCCGGTAATGGACGGTTGGGAAGCGACACGTCGCATCAAGGCAGACCCGGGGACAGAAAGCATTCCGATTATTGCCTTAACGGCACATGCAATGGCCGGGGACCGTGAAAAAGCCATGAAGGCAGGCTGCGAAGATTACGACACAAAACCTGTAGATTTCCCGCGCCTTTTGGGAAAAATTGAATTGCTGCTTGGAAGTTAGGCCCCTTTTCTGAGCCCCCGGTTGTTATTTGTCAAAAACTCACACCATAAAATCGACACCACTGCTTGATTCGCCTTTACCGCTTACTCTTCCTAAAAAGCCACTTTTAATAATTTGTTTACAAAAAAAAGCCAAGGTTGCTACTATGGGCCTGCGCGCTTGCTGGCAAGCTGCGCTCAATGATGTTATTCAGGCTTTGGTCTGGACTAATTTTAGTCACTCGCACATTTCGTCGTAGATTACAGGCTGCCACGATGTGTTTGAAAATGTAGCAAGGGGAAATTATGCCGTCTGATACTCATACGATTCCAGAACGCCGAGCCCGTTCACATCAGGAAATCGATGATCTTGTTGAATGCCGTACTGGAGCATTGTCTCTGTACAGTGAGTTAGCCTCCCGGCAGCCCTTCAAGCCTGAACAGGATACACAACGGTTATTGCAAACGTTTTGTGAACGGCTTATTGATTATACCGCAAGCGCACATTTCCAGCTTTATCGCCACATCGATGAAAACCGCGAACGTCGCGAACCCATTCGGGCTATTGCTGATGAGGTTTATCCGAATATCTCTGACATTACCCAGAAAATTCTCGATTTTAATGACAAGTATGATTGCGAAGATCACTGTGGTGATCTCAGTCACCTCGCGGATGATCTGTCCAGTCTTGGAGAACAGCTGGCGGATCGTATTGAGCTTGAAGATCGTCTGATCGAAATTCTGGCGTCGCCGCGCAACGACAATTGATCTTTATTCATTCAGTTGAATTTCCGTGAAAACCTGAATGCTATCTGCTGGTAACTGCCACGCTGTATCGCTAAACTTACTCGACCGTCACTGCGGTCGAGCCAGGCAATTTCCAACCTCCCTTGTGGGCCGGATGCCAGTCTCAGACGTTGTATTTGATAAATATCGCCTGTGGCGCGGCGATTTGCGTCCACATCGTGATATGCCCAGCCAACGCTTAGCGCTAATTGTTGACCCAATATTATTTTCCCGGAAACCCCTGCTGCCCATTCGTGCCAGTTAAGGGTCATCTTCTGACTGGCGGTTTCATTTTTGGTTTCCTGGTACGTATAATTTGCGTGAAAACCGATTTGTGGATTACGGCCTAACGTACTGCGCACCAGCAAGCCCGCATGGTAACCATTGAAGCTTCTGCCCGTGCTTACCGGATCATTATCGAGGCTCAGGTTGCTGGAGCCGGAGGTAAACCCAAGCTGAATCCGTGGCTCGATTAATGTGAATATTTCGAT
>JAKISS010000080.1 GCA_021648485.1 Gammaproteobacteria bacterium | reverse complement strand
CTCACGGGTTGGCCCTTGCCATTCGCTAGTAGTTGGCATCTAATAGCAGCATATACCGCTAAGGATGGTGACCTTCCTACAGAGGACTTTCACCTCATTAGTTCATGCCCATGCTGGGCGTACACAAGAAAAATCCAGCGGACAGTTTAAAGCGTCACTTTTTTTGCTTGCGCAAAAACGTGCCCCTTTAAACTGCCGCTGATTTTAGGCGTTATGCGATAAAAAATATTTTGTGTCCCTAATATTGAGAAAGAGGATCTGAAGCGTGGAAAGCACTTTAGAGAAAACAAATAAATATCGAAATAAACTGAAAATAATTTTTGGTTTGTCTCTTTTGATTATACCGATAATTGAAATATATTTATTTTCATATATTGGCGAATTGATTGGTTTGTGGGGAACATTAGCTTGGGTCATTGCTACAGCTTTCGTTGGCGGGTATTTGTTAAAAAACTCTTCAACTAAAATAGGCTGGTCTGCTATGACAAAAGAATTAAGAGGTGAGGAGTCTAATGGGCTAGAAGAATTGGAGATGTTATCTGCGCTTGTGGTGATGATGGGAGGAGCACTTGTTATTTTACCAGGGCTATTTACTGATATTATAGGTGTTTTTTGTTACTTCAAGCCTATCAGAATGGGTGTTTTAAAAGTAATTGTGACTGCTGAAGGTAAGAAAGAGTGGCCTGAGAAAAAGTAATATTTTTTTCAAGTTATTGAGTGAGCTCCTTTGATGGTAGAGTCGAAATGCAAAAAATAGTTGGTCAATTTATAGTTCAGATATTGGCGGCCTTAGGTCTAGCCAGCTTATTTGAAAAAACCATAAACTGGGCACCGATAATACAAAAAGCCATTGATGTTTATCGTGAGGTCATATATCCAATTTGGGAGTTTTTGTTCGGTTGGTTAGGAATTGAATTATTAGACTTTTATAAAGATGGCTTTACGTTAAACATATTGTTGATGATGGCTCTTTCTAGTTCTAAATCCCTTGGTGGTGGGCGAATTATACTTTTTTTTGAAATCTGGAAACAGCTTCTCAAGATGGTCTCTAACATGCGTTCAGCTTGTTCTTTTAGTAATCTAATAGGTGTGGTAGACCGGGTGGCTAACTTCATTTGGTCATTAGCTTCAGCGGCAGCTTCTATATGGCTTATGATAATGGTGATAACCATATCATTTTTGATATATACCGGTATATTGTTTGTTTTTTTATGGAAGGTACTTTGTGTTGAAAATGAGAGGAAAGAATACACATCAAAATTAACTAGCTTACTCTCATCCACTATTAAAGTTCTGTATGGTTTTATAGCATTATTGGCTATTAATGTTGCGGTTTTAGGTGGGGGATAGTCCACCATGTACTGGGCGTATAATTCCACATATTCGCATAACGAATTAGGTTAGATTGTGTGAGGAACGAACCACAATCTGAACCGTTTGTTGGACAAGCCCGGTAGTGATGTGGTGTGATTGCGCTTTATTGTAATAGGGGACAGACCACGATTAAAATGGTATGCTGCGCTAATCCAGCACAGTAGGGTGGGAGGAAATCAATGCCATGCAGAACGCGAATCTGATCAACCGGTAGATGATGAAATAAGGGCTGCCACCAACGGAAATTACATGCTTGGTAAAAAAAGATATCAGGAGCAGATAGCGCAAGCATTAGAGCGCAGAGTGACGCGAGGGAAGGCTGGTCGGCCGGCCAAAGAGGGGTTGATGTGTCAATAACGTGGTCTGTCCCCTATTAATGCACTGCGCTAATCCAGCATATGGGCAATAAGGGGCAATAGCGCCCAACAAAAAACTTGCCAAATGAGTAGTTATGGTATATCTTTTATACCATGCGTTGCTTTGAGTTCGACGAAGAAAAGAGCGTTTCAAATCTCAATAAGCACGGGATTGATTTTGCCAAAGCTCAGAAACTTTGGAATGATCCTGATCTCATCGAAATCCAGGCAACATCTAATGCTGAGCCACGTTTTCTACTCATTGGTCGTATTGAAGGCAAGCATTGGTCTACGGTCATAACCTATCGTGGAAACGCAATCAGAATAATTTCTGTTAGGCGTTCGAGAAAGTCGGAGGTAGAACTTTATGAAATCTAAAGCATTTGACAAAAAATTTGATGAAAACAAAGCAGACATCATTGATGATCTTGACTTGTCCACATTGGGGCGTCCAAATCAAAAGCAAAAAAGAGTCAATGTGGACTTCCCTGTTTGGGTAATTGATTCCTTAGATAAAGAAGCAAGCCGAGTGGGTGTGACACGCCAATCAATAATTAAACTTTGGTTGGTTGAACGTCTTGAAGAGCTAGCGCTGACAAGGCGCTCCAGCTGACCGGACAATAGGGGACAGACCACGATTAAAATGGTATGCTGCGCACTCCACTAATCCAGCATATGTAGGGTGGGAGGAAGTCAATGCCACGCAGAGCGCGAATCTCGATACCGGGAATCCCCTGGCATATTATCCAGCGGGGAAACAATCGTTCGGCTATTTTTTTTGCAGACGAAGATTATCAACTGTATTTACACCATTTAAAAGAACAAGCAGGCAAATATGAGTGTGATATCCATGCGTATGTTTTGATGACCAACCATGTGCATCTACTGCTGACCCCAAAGCAGGAAGACAGCGCAGCATTACTGATGAAGAATTTAGGGCAGCGGTACGTGCAGTACATCAATCGAACCTATCAACGTAGCGGTACACTATGGGAGGGCCGATTTCGATCCTGTTTGGCTCAAAGTGAAAACTATGTGCTGGCTTGTTATCGCTATATCGAATTGAATCCTGTCAGGGCAAGTATGGTCAATCATCCGCGTGAGTACCCGTGGAGCAGTTACAAAGCCAATGCAGAAGGGAAGAAAAGAAAATTGATAACCCCTCATGACCAGTATTTGCGATTGGATCATCGGGAGCTTGAAAGGCGGAAAGCCTACAGGAGTTTATTTAAAGCACATATTGATCAATCGATAGATGATGAAATAAGGGTGGCCACCAATGGAAATTACGTGCTGGGTAGCAAAAGATATCAGGAGCAGATAGCACAAGCATTAGGGCGCAGAGTGACGCGAGGGAAGGCTGGCCGGCCAAAGAAGGGTTGATGTGGGCAGTAAACGTGGTCTGTCCCCTATTCCCCCACTTCAATACCCTGCGAGCAGGAGCACGCTGATGCGAACTTATACACTTGTCTTTCTGTCGGTTTTCGGACTGACGGCCTGTGGTAGTCAAAGTATCAAGGTTTCGGTTGACTCGATCGTTGGGAAAAAAGACATCTCTAGCAAGCAGTACACATGGCTTAGCGGCATGCGAGAAACATCACGGAATGACCTCTATTTTCGTGAGTTCAGCCGTTATTTTCAGACCGTTTTACACGATCATGGCTATCAACAAGGTACAGGAAAGGATACACCCGTCGTCATTTATTTCAGCTATGGTGTGAGCCCTGGACGTACGACGAAATACACCACAACGACACCAATTTATGAATGGGAGGGAGGTGATACGATTGTCTATACGGAAACCAAGAAGGATAAAAAGGGTAAAACGACGTCGACGGTAACGAGCACCGTCACTACCCCTGCACGCCAGCGTCTCGTGGGTATGTCCGTAGGTGCCAGGCGTTATACGGTGTTTACCCGTTTTGTCACGCTCGAGGCAAAACGCTACCAAGCGGGTGGCAAGTCAAAAGACATGCAAACTCTATGGAAAACCCGTATTACATCAACCGGATCTTCCAATGATCTGCGTGCGCTTATGCCGATTATGGCAACGGCATCAGCGCCCTATATCGGTGTGGATAGCGGTGAGACCCAGGTCGTGAAGATGAAAAAAAATGATCCGCGAGTCATTGAATTCAAGCAACGAGTACGCGGCATGGCTGAATAGCGGCGCTAATACGTAGAAAGCCGGTGCCAGAGAAGAATTTTCCTCTTTCATTTCACAATTTACTTCATCTGTTTGTTGAGCAAGTTGGCATATAATCTGGTTATTTCATGCATTTTTACCAGCATACTCTCAGTAGTCACAGAGATGATGAATGGTACGAGTTCTTTCCCCTTTGGGAAATTTTTTATACCTACCTTAGAAAAAGTCCATTGAGAATTAACCTTCTTTAATTTTGCACTGATCTCACTGGTGTTTCCTTTATGCTTCATCAGCTGTTTCAGCGCGTTTTCATACTCTTGCACCGCCTGGTTGAAGGACTCAATAATCTTTGGTGTTCTCAGGCCATAATAATAAGCGATATAATACTTTGAAATTCGTTGGGAAAGCATACGCTGCCGGCCGGATATGACGACGATTCTGGCGCCTTTTACTCCTGAAAATTCAGTAATTTTATCGACAACGTTCTGGGAAAGTTGCAGTAACTCCTCGCCATCCCGTAGAAATTTTCTAGCGGTTTTTTCATGGACTTTTGAGAGGGCGGTAACCCGGAACTTCATCCACAGATCTTCAACCTTTTCCAGTTCATTTCTTATCTCATCATTAGCTGCAAAGGTGGAAAGTCTGGAGACATTTTGTTCAAATTTTCCAATACTACTGTCTAACTGTTTCTGTGCTTCAACGGGATTGATGTCTGCGGCCAGCATTAAATAGGCCTTGACAATGCGTTGGCTCAACATACGTTGTTGTCCTGCTTCGTCAAGTACTGTACCAATCTCAAGGCTTGCGTGAGCTTGCTCGAAAGGGAACCCTGCAAATACAAAAATAAGGATACAGGTTGAAAAAAATCGCTTTACAGTATTACTTGGCATCATAGTACTTCCTCTCATTTGGTGCCGATGTTTATTGTTCTCTGCCGTAGTTCAGGATCGATCTAACACCTGAATTGCACTTAACAGAGTGATATTTTTAGAGCATTTTTCACAAGACTAAATGTGATTAAAAAATGGCCCACTTCCCAATATGGCTCTGGTTCATCTATCGGCAGAGGCAGAAGTGATACCGTTAACGTTGCTTGAATAGCGTTGCAGCAATATCCGGCTGTGGACAATGGAAGATGCCTCTTCTCAGGTCACATGCACTTTTATCTGTATTTGACTCTAATTTCGTCAAGACATCTGATAACTTGAGAACTTTTTCATGGAAAATGGGAATATCAGCAAAATGGCACTGACTTGAGTCAATTCACCCCTGTTCCCATATATTTTTTGTGTGTATTTCGGTGGGTACAGGATTTTCATCAAGGCTTGCTGTCCTGATAATAACAAAAAATGGCCTCCCAGTTCGATGCTTTCACCCCTAACTGTATGATTTAATATGAATCTATAGAAAATATTTTAAGTGGATACATCCATCAGATTGATGCACGTAACAGTTGTGACTTGATCGCAGCCCGCACCTGCGAGACTGGCGGCAGGACGAAAGGCTATGTCGTGAACCGCAAAGGGGTTCAAAGTCTGATATATCTGATATAGTCGATGGGTAATACGGTGCTTTATTCGAAACCTCGTACAAGCAAGCTGGAGAGAGAGGGTATAACATATATCGTCATTATTGATTTGGATCAATACAAGTGGACGTAAAAATGTGCATCCTCAGACGGCATTATCCAGGGTTTTAATCACGACAGGCAATGACGATTATCGCTATATTGTAGTGGAACGGGTGGTTTTAGATGTCAATTTAACACCCACATGGATGAACAGACGACTCCCTGTTAGAAGGTTATATGTCTACATCAACGGCGATGACGCGCCGACATTTTATCAGTTTGGGTAAGCTGGAGCCGCATGCTCCAATCCGCCCGCCTTGGTCTTTTTCTGAAGATCAGTTCGTAGTGCAGTGTACACAGTGTGGTGAGTGTATTGCTGCATGTCCTGAGAATATTCTTTTACGTGGCAATCTGGCTCGATACCCAAAAGTCGATTTTTCTCTCGGAGAGTGTACGTTTTGTCATGCCTGTGTCGATGCCTGCCCAACACAGGCTCTGGATAAACGCCTCGCTCAGCCATGGCAGATGAAGGTTACGGTAGGCGAGGCGTGCCTGGCTAGAAAGCAGGTTGTTTGTGTCGTCTGTAGTGAGCAGTGTGCAACGCGGGCCATTCGTTTTATTGCTGTTGCCGGTCGGGTTTCCTTGCCAGAAATTAATATGAACTCCTGTACCGGGTGTGGGGCCTGTGTTGCGCCCTGCCCGACACGGGCGCTTGAGGTGACGTATGAGTAATGAACAAGAATCTGTTGGTTGCATTGTTGGCGCAGTCATTCAACTCAAGCCGAATTGTACCAGCAAACAGTATGAGGGTTTGGTGCGGACGGCAGGACTTGAAATTCATGCGCGGGATGATCAGCAGCGTTTGGTAATTACTCTGGAAGCCGATACCGATGGGAAAATGATAGAAATTATAGAAGGTATTCAGAATATGAACAGTGTTTTGAATATATATACGGTGTATCACCATTTGGATGAGTTCCAAAATGAATCGGAGGGATGGACATGGCGGTAACACGTAGAACATTCATTAAGACAACTGCGGCGACAGCTGCGGCGACGGCGGTCAATATTAGCCTGCCAGGGTCAGTTGGTGCGAGCCTTAATGCGGAGGACAATCGGATCCGTTGGGATAAGGCCGCATGTCGATTCTGTGGCACAGGCTGTGGTGTGCTCATTGGGACGCAAAAGGGCCGTATTGTAGCCACTCAGGCAGACCCGGACAATGAGGTCAACCGGGGAACCAACTGTATAAAAGGTTATTTTTTATCCAAGATCATGAGTGGAAAAGATCGCCTGACTACGCCGTTGCTGCGTAAGAAAAATGGAAAATTTGATAAGAATGGTGAGTTTACGCCGGTATCGTGGGATGAAGCCTTTGACATCATGGCTGACAAGTGGAAACAGACACTGAAGGAAAAAGGCCCGGAAGCCATTGGTATGTTTGGTTCCGGTCAATGGACGATCATGGAGGGTTATACGGCGGTCAAGTTGATGAAAGCAGGTTTTCGCTCCAATAATCTCGATCCCAATGCGCGTCATTGTATGGCATCAGCGGTAGCTGCATTCATGCGCGGCTTCGGTTCCGACGAGCCAATGGGCTGCTACGATGACTTTGAGTTTGCGGATGCGTTTGTACTGTGGGGCGCGAATATGGCGGAGATGCATCCGGTTTTGTGGATGCGCATCACCGATACCCGTTTAAGCAAGCCGGGTTCAGAAGTACATGTATTGTCCACCTATGAGCACCGCTGTTTTGATCTGGCTGATAACGGTATGGT
Source organism: Gammaproteobacteria bacterium (assembly GCA_021648485.1). Lineage (GTDB taxonomy): Bacteria > Pseudomonadota > Gammaproteobacteria > SZUA-152 > SZUA-152 > SZUA-152. The sequence continues at coordinate 8,515 of JAKISS010000080.1, read as the reverse complement.
ATTCGAGCCACAAACCGACATGGTAATTCTGAATTACATTGCCAACTACATTATCACTAACAAGGCCTACGATAAGAACTTCGTCAATAAGCATGTGAATTTCAAGATTACCCCGACGGATATTGGCTATGGGCTTCGTCCTGAACATCCACTCGAGAAAAAAGCAAAAAATCGCGGCAAGGGAAAACTGACTGGCATCGATATTGATGAATACGCCCGTTTGGTCGAGCCTTACACATTGGAGTACGCCGCCAAACTCAGCGGCGTGCCCAAAGAAAAGTTACTGCGTTTGGCGAAATTGTATGCCGATCCAAACAAGAAAGTGACTTCGTTATGGACCATGGGTTTCAACCAGCATACCCGTGGGGTTTGGACCAATGGACTGATGTACAACGTTCATTTGCTGATGGGCAAGATATCCAAGCCTGGTGATAGTCCCTTTTCACTGACCGGTCAACCATCAGCTTGCGGTACGGCACGTGAGGTGGGTACATTTTCCCATCGGTTACCTGCTGATCTTGTGGTGAATAAAAAAGAGCACCGGGATTTTTCTGAAAAAGTTTGGAAATTACCGGAAGGGACGATTCCTGCCAAACCGGGATTTCACGCCGTACAGCAAAACCGTATGTTGAAAGATAGTGTGCTCAATGCCTATTGGGTGATGTGCAACAATAATGTTCAGGCTGCGGCCAATATGAACGAAGAGACGCTGCCGGGTTATCGCAATCCGGATAATTTCATCGTTGTTTCCGATCCCTATCCAACCGTCTCCTGCATGGCTGCCGATCTGATGCTGCCTACGGCAATGTGGGTGGAAAAAGAGGGTGCTTATGGCAATGCCGAACGTCGTACTCAGGTATGGCGCCAGCAAGTGAGCGCTCCTGGAGATGCCAAGTCGGATATGTGGCAGTTGATGGAGTTTTCCAAACGTTTCAAGATGGAAGAGGTGTGGCCGGATGAGTTGCTGGCCAAGCGCCCTGAGTATCGGGGTAAAACACTGTATGAGGTGCTTTACCGCAACGGCAGTGTCGATAAGTACCCAGCCCAGAAAGTGACGGATGATGCCGGTAACGTCTATGCCAATGATGACATGGATCATTTTGGTTTCTATGTGCACAAAGGCCTGTTTGAAGAGTACCGGATATTTGGTACACAAGGACCGAAAATAGGCCATGATCTGGCAGAATATGATCGATTGCATCGTGAGCGGGGATTGCGCTGGCCGGTGGTCAACGGCAAGGAGACAAAATGGCGTTATCGCGAAGGTGCCGATCCATTTGTTCCTGCGGGCAAGGAATTTTATTTCTACGGTAATAAAGATGGCCGTGCAAATATTATTTTTGCGCCATACGAGCCACCCGCAGAGAGTCCGGATGCAGAATATACGATGTGGCTCTGTACGGGCCGCGTATTGGAGCATTGGCATTCAGGCACCATGACGCAGCGGGTGCCGGAGCTGTACAGGGCAGTGCCCGATGCACAGGTATTTATACATCCTGATGATGCAAAGAAACTTGGTCTTAAGCGGGGTGATCTGGCGAAGATTGAGAGTCGGCGTGGCGAGATTGTCGCGCTTGTCGAAACCCGGGGGCGGAACAGACCACCCGTAGGTCTGGTCTACGTGCCATGGTTCGATGCACGCCGCCTGATCAATAAGGTCACTTTGGATGCAACCGATCCGCTTTCAAAGCAGACGGATTATAAAAAATGTGCCGTTAATGTAAGAAAGGCATAGGAGGCATATGTCATGAGAAAAATATTGATAGTAGTGTTACTGCTGATCGCTACTTCTGTCACATGGGCAGCTTCTGATGCTGTGTTTTCGCTTCGCGGTGATTCACCATTGAATGCAGATTCAGGCGATGTTATGGATAAAAAATGGCGTGATGGTGAAGGCACCGTGGTGCGCAGTTATCCACAACAGCCACCGTTGGTGCCGCATTCCACTGAAGACTATGCAATCACCAAAGATAGCAATGATTGCCTGATATGCCATGACTGGCAGTCTGAATTGCCGGGAGCGACCAAGATTGGTGTCTCACATTTTGAGAATAGAGATGGTCAGGCTTTATCCAGTATTTCACCAAGGCGTTATTTCTGTAACCAGTGCCATGTGCCGCAAAGAGATGTAAAGCCTTTGGTATTGAATGTCAATTGATCCCGGTATTTTAACGGAATAAGTATATTTTAATAAAAAATACTGGTTTTTAGCCGGTTTAGTTTCTCTCTCCTTTGGATTAAGGAGAGGGGAACTATAAATCCTCTGTCCTATTTTCGGTAGCGTGTTTCCGTCGTGCAATTAATTGGCTACCAGGATATTTCTATTTTTCCGGTGTGTATCGGGTGGTGAAGTCCATCGATTGTGGATGCAATGGCCCTGTCGCCATGCAATAGAAGTATTTTAATCCAGGTTCAATAAGACCTCCGTTAAAGTCACACTAAGTGTGATATATGTCAGGCTGTGAGCGCCCATGGCAATTAATAAAGGTATGACCCGCCGTAATTTTTTGCTCAATGTGGCAGGGTCGGCCTGTGGCGCAACCTTGCTGGGTGCTGGTTTAAGCGTCTATTCCCGGCAGACGGCTTCAATGCCCGCCTTGATGATTCGCCCGCCGGGCGCCTTGGATGAGGAGGCGTTTTTGGGGGCTTGTGTGCGCTGTGGTCAATGTGTGCGTGATTGCCCCTATGACATCCTTCATCTTGCAGGCTTGGGGGAGTCTGTGCCTTTAGGAAGTCCTTATTTTGTTGCCCGGGAAGAACCCTGCAGGATGTGTGTGGATATTCCTTGTGTGAAGGCCTGCCCAACTGGGGCGCTGGATCATAGCTTGGAGAATATCGATGATGCCCGCATGGGGTTGGCTGTGCTCGTCGATGAAGAGAATTGTCTGGCATTTCGTGGCATGCGTTGTGAAGTTTGTTTTTATATTTGTCCACTGCTTGGCGAAGCCATCACGATAGATCTTTTACCTAAGACAGGTTCAGAAAAGCTTCCACGGTTTATACCCGTGGTGCATTCTGATACCTGTACGGGTTGTGGAATGTGTGAGGGGGCATGTGTGTTGCAAGAAGCAGCGATTAAGGTTTTTCCGAGATATTTTGCACTCGCTAAAGAGGCTGAGCAACATAGGTATGATGATGAAGGTCAGAAGTTAATGAATGAAGGGGAAGCGGAAGATACACCGTTTTCATCCGATCCTTTGGAAACGATTAAAAGTGGGCGAGAGAGCTTGTAAATGGCGAGACTGACGGAAATTGGCGCAGCAGCTTTACACAGTAAGGGCTGGTTTAAAAGCCATCAGTGGCTGTTGTTACGCCGTCTGTGTCAGTTGAGTATTTTGGGCTTGTTTTTGTTAGGCCCGGTTGCCGGAATTTGGTTGATCAAAGGAAATCTTGCATCGAGTATGATTTTAGAGACGGTGCCGTTAAGTGATCCTTATTTGATGTTGCAGGTACTTCTTACAGGTCATGTTCCTGAGCTGGTAGGCTTGTTAGGCGCGGCCATTGTATTGGTGTTCTATCTGCTGGTCAGTGGGCGTGTTTATTGCTCCTGGGTTTGTCCCATCAATCTCGTGACGGATGCCGCCAGTGGTTTGCAACGTCGGTTGGGTATTAAGGCGCGTACACATTATTCACGACAAACACGTTATTGGTTATTGGGGATGACACTGGTTCTGGCATTGATGACTGGCTCTTTGGTGTGGGAGCTCGTGAATCCTGTTTCCATTGTTTTTCGGGGTCTGGTGTTTGGTTTGGGTTTAGGTTGGGGGGTGATTGTTGCCCTGTTTTTATTTGAACTGTTGGTGAGTCACCGGGGTTGGTGTGGGCATTTGTGTCCGGTTGGAGCCTTTTATGGATTGCTCGGTCGGGTAAGTTTGTTGCGCGTGGTGGCGGCGAAGCGTGAGCAGTGTAATGATTGTATGGATTGTTTTGATGTTTGCCCGGAGCCTCAGGTCATTCGACCCGCGCTTAAAGGGGAAAAAGGCCATCAGAGCCCGGTGATTAAAAGTGGTCTGTGTACAAATTGCGGGCGTTGTATCGATGTCTGTTCAAAAGATGTTTTTCGCTTTGGATTGCGGAAATGACCATCTAAGTGAAGGGAGTCGAAGTGAAAGGAGTCTTGGGATAGGCAAGAAAAATACCGCACTAGTCTGTTGTATCTATATGAATTATCAGGAGATTTTATGTCTTTTGGGAGAGGGCGTCGTCAATGCTCAGGTTTCTTTCAGAGTGTATACTGACTTCTCAAGCGCGCCCCTTCAGACACCCGGAGACTTTTCTGCTAAATTTACCACGGAGAGAGAATACAGTGATGAAATGAATGTCAGGGGGAATGGCATGCGTGAGTGCGCCAAGCTTCCCTGTCTTTGCGTCATTGAGCGGCTTCCACATCCAAGGATATCGTGCGCACAATTTTGAGCATGAGACCAAGATGGCTTCTGCTGTGGTTTGTCTGCATGGCTTGCAGCGCATGCGCCGGGTCTGGGGAAAAGACGCTTTGCCTGCCCGGGCCGAATGGGCCTACGGTAACCGTGTACCTGGTCAGTCATGGCTGGCATGCCGGGATTGTCGTCAAGCGCGCTGATATCTCTAATGCGGTTTGGCCTGAGCAACTGGATTTTCCCATGAGTAAATTTCTGGAAGTGGGGTGGGGTGACCGGGATTATTATCAGACGCCAGCCCCCGGCTGGGGAGTCACTCTCAAGGCGGCGTTGTTGCCAACAGAGAGCGTCTTGCATATTGTGTCTTTCGATGATGCCGTTCTGGCCTACTTTCCCCGGAGTGAGGTCATCGAGATCCAGCTGAGCAAGCCCGGTTTTGAACGGCTTAGTCGGTATATCTCGGCCAGTTATTCCAAGGATGTGTCAGGTAAAAGCATTCCTTTGGGGCCGGGTCTCTATGGCGTTAGTCAAATGTATCTCTCCACGGAAACCTACCACCTGTTTAATACCTGCAATGTTTGGAGTGCTAGAGCGATTAAACAGGCGGGTTGTCCCATCACCCCAGCTGTAACGGTCACCGTGGAAAGCCTTATGTCTCGGGCACGTGGTTTCGGCAGACTGATTCAGTCGGTATCAACGACACCTGATTTCAGGGCAGAATAGGCGGCGGCCCAGCAATGTACTCACCCGGATATTTATGACAGATTATTGGCCACCCTTGCTTGAGGAGATAAAATCCCTCTTGGCGGAAATGCAGTCGGGAGCCGTCTCGCAGACTATCCACCTGGATCACTCTCTGCAGCGAGATATTGGTTTCGACAGCTTGACCCGCGTTGAATTGCTCACCCGTGTTGAGCGTCGTTTTGGCCTGGCCCTGCCCGAACATGTCTTCAGTGAGGCGGAAACTCCCAGGGATCTCATTCGCGAACTTGTCAAAGCGGCATCGAAGAGCAACAGCCAAACCGTTTCTCTCTCAGGCACAGAGGGCGCGTCCCTCGAACGTCTGGAGACTGTCACCAATCCTGGCCAGGCGCAAACCCTGGTCGAGGTGTTGGAGTGGCATGTCCACGCCCATCCGCAACAACCCCATATCCAGTTTTATACCGATGAGGCTGACGGAGAGGTGATCGATTACCAGCGTCTCTATGCCGGTGCCCGGGCTTTGGCGGGCAGCCTCCAGCGACAGGGGCTGCAGCCGGGTGACCCCGTGGCCATCATGTTGCCTACTGGCAGCGAATACTTTAGTGCCTTTTTTGGCATTCTGCTGGCGGGTGGTATTCCTGTGCCGATCTATCCTCCGATCAATCCCAGTCAATTGGAAGACCATTTGCGTCGCCACACGGCTATTTTGAGCAACTGCCGGGCAGTTACCCTGATCACCGTAAGCAAGGCCAAACAGGTGGCACGGCTACTGAAAGCACAGCTGGAAACCTTGCGCCACATCGTCACCGTGGATGAATTGTTGGCCGCCGGCGGAGACTACTACCGCCCCCCCATATCGCCCCAGGATACGGCCTTTTTACAATATACCTCGGGTAGCACCGGCAACCCCAAAGGGGTGGTGCTGACACACGCCAATCTATTGGCCAATATTCGAGCCATGGGCGAAAGGGTGCATGCCAATGCCAAGGACGTGTTTGTCAGCTGGTTACCCCTTTATCATGACATGGGCCTCATCGGTGCCTGGTTGGGTAGTTTGTACTACGCGGCCCTGTTGGTCATCATGTCACCGCTTGCCTTTCTTGCCCGGCCCCAGCGATGGTTTCAGGCCATACATCGTTACCATGGCACCCTTTCTGCCGCACCTAATTTCGCTTATGAATTGTGTCTGAGCCGTTTGCAAGATAGCGATCTGGAAGGCGTTGACCTCAGTTCCTGGCGTGCCGCATTCAACGGCGCTGAGGCTGTCAGCGCAAAGACGGTGATGCAATTTCCCCAGCGTTTTGCTCAATTTGGATTTTCTGCCACTGCCATGGTGCCCGTTTATGGGCTTGCCGAATGCAGTGTCGGGCTGGCCTTTCCGCCCACTGGGCGGGGCTTGCTTATCGATCACATTCAACGCCAGGCCTTTGCGCAAACGGGGGCAGCCATTCCCGTCACAGATGATGACGCAAATGCCCTCTGTTTTGTTGCCTGCGGACAGGTACTGGCCGGGCATGAAATGCGTATCGTAGATAACCAAGGCAATGAACTGCCTGACCGTCAGGAAGGGCGTATTCAGTTTCGCGGCCCTTCCACCACCAGTGGCTATTTACACAATCGAGAGGCCACGCAAAAGCTGTTCGACGGTGATTGGCTTGACTCAGGGGATCTTGCCTATGTCAGTGCCGGCGACCTGTATGTCACGGGACGTACCAAGGACGTTATCATTCGTGCCGGCCGCAATCTCTATCCCCATGAATTGGAAGAAGCCGTCGGCGATATTCCCAATATTCGTAAAGGTCGGGTTGCCGTGTTCGGCGCCACCGATTCCAACACGGGCACCGAGCGTCTCGTGGTGTTGGCGGAAACACACAAAAAGGAAATTGACGAACTCAGCCAACTACGCCAACAAGTCAACGATGTTGCCAATAAGCTCATTGGTGGGCCGGCAGACGATATTGTCTTGGCCCGCCCCAACACGGTGCTTAAAACCTCCAGTGGCAAGATACGGCGTTCTGCCTGCCGCGAGCTATATGAAAGTGGTTTTCTTGGCAAAACACAGGCACCACTTTGGCAGCAAATCAGCCACCTTCTGTTGACCAGTGTCATTCCACAATTCCGGCGTTTTCGGCGCACCGTCAAGACCGGTCTCTGGGCGATTTATGCCAAGATTGTCTTCTGGTTTCTGGCACCACTGGCATGGCTTGGCGTGGTTTCCTCTCCTTCAACGAGGTTACGTTGGTGCTTGATGCGCGTGGCTACCCGGTTATTGACCAGTCTCACGCGCACCTCATTCAGGGTTGAAGGCATTGATAAACTACCTGATAAAAACCAGCCCTGCGTCTTCGTGGCCAACCACGCCAGTTACCTGGATGGGCCATTGCTTATTGCTGCTCTGGATCGCCCCTTTTCCTTTGTGGCGAAAATCGAACTCGCCAGGCAGGCCGTTGCAGGAATATTCTTGCGACGCATCGGTACGGAATTTGTCGAACGTTTTGATGTAAAAAAGGGTGCCGAAGATGCTTCGTATCTCTTCACTCTAGCGAAAACCGGTCGCTCCTTATTCTTCTTTCCTGAGGGCACTTTCACTCGTAGTCCCGGCCTGCTTCCCTTCCACCTTGGGGCCTTCTTGACCGCCGCAGAAGCAGGACTGCCCATTGTGCCCGTGGCTATCCGTGGTACACGTTCCATTTTGCGCAGCGGTACCAAGCTTCCCCATCGAGGCAGTATTACTATCACGGTAGGGAATCCCATCTGGCCTCAAACTATCAGGTCTCAAGAGAGCCCTGGCGATAAACAACGGGAAAACTGGACAACAGCTCTGATTTTACGTGATCAGGCACGTGCCTTTATTTCACGCTACTCGGGTGAAGCGTATCTTGATTAATCTAAGACATTAGCTATTTTGGCAAAATTTGCGATTTCCCGTGTTAGCCCAAAGCAGTAATATCCCAATGCCAGTAAGTTGGCCTGAGATCCTGCGTTGTTGTAGGTTGGTGGTGAGCCTGAGAACCCCAACAAAACCAACAATTTTGGGGTTCCTTCGTCACCGCCAACCTACAAAACAGTCGTGATTTTGTTAACTTAATGGCGAGGTTCATCGCCACAGTGCCCTGAAGTTCGTCACACCAAGCCAGCGTCACTGCGGCGAGGATAGTGTTATCTTGGCGCAGCGAAACGCCATCTACGAGGTAGCCAAGGCACGAAGACCTGATCGCTGGTCTCGCTCTACACGGAATTGGCAGCCTGAAAAAATCGTCTACCTGAATCCGAATAAATCAGCCAAAAAGGAGCTCAAATACACAGATGCGTATTCTTACAACTGTGAACACCTATTCTTGCGAAGCGTGAACACCTGCACCCCTCTCTCAAGCAGGTGGAGTATTTTTACCTCAAGTGTTCACAGTAGGTCAATATTGGCCTGTTTTTTTCTC
>JAKISS010000009.1 GCA_021648485.1 Gammaproteobacteria bacterium | reverse complement strand
TCAACAATGGCCGCATCAATATCGATGAGGTCAACCGATTGTGGCTGCCAGCGCAATACATCCCGTAGTGCGAGACCATCCCCACCACCGATGATTAAAATATTGTTGTGACGGGCGGTGGCATGCATGACCGGCGCAACCAGCATTGCGTGGTAAATAACCTCGTCGTTACTGGCGAATTGTGCACGACCATTAATAAACATCGACACAATTTTTGGTTTGGCCGGATCCATTATACGCTCAGTAATAGTAACGTGCTGATGTTGAGTGTTATAACTGAAAATAACTTTATCCTTGTAAAGCAAGTCCTCCATGGCGTTATCCCAATCGATGCCATTGAACGCAATCAGCGTAACAACGCCACCCACTAGAAGATGTGCGCCGATCACCCATGCTCCGAAGCGAATACGCTTTCGATATACGCTATAAAATAACAAACCGACTAATAGGTTAACGCTGGCAGTAAGCACCGCTGCAGTGGTGGGTGGCAGACTCAGCATAAAGAGCACCCAAATGGCCGCGCCTATACCTGCTCCAATATAATCTGCGCCGTAGACTGAGCCGACATTATGCTTAACATGCTCGCCGTAGATAGTTTCCCGAATATTGGCAATTAAAGGGATCTCCATACCAATAAAAAAACCTAAAATAAAACCGACCACATAAGGCATGATGGCGGCAGCTTTGTGCGCCCAGATAATCATGCCGCCACGCGGAATCAAGTCGGGTGGTAGCGAGAATGTTTCCATGAGAATTTGCGGCAATATATTTGCCGTTGCGGTGATTGCCGCCAACACCAATACTGAGCTGACACCGATTAAGGCAATGCCGACTTCTAGCCAGACGAAAGCATTAAAGTATGATTTGAAAATACGTGCCGCAAAAGCCCCCAGGCCCATTGCGACAATCATCACGCCAATCATGGCGAAAATAACCTGCTCAACCGCGCCTAAAATACGTCCGGCGTAATGTGACAGTAAATATTCATAAATAAGTCCACAACCCGCCAAAATGCCCATGATGGCAAACAGTATAAAGTCATGCTGGCGTACCGATAATTTTGACGGGAATTGCTTCATTTTGGTGTCCGCAGTTGAGCGGTCTGTTGAATGTGGGTTGAGTTGTGTAACTGGCGAAGTGCAATGAGGAATAATAACCGATCCACCTCCAACTTTAATTGGAAATCAGTCGATTCAGTTCACATCAGTGCGCTATTCTCCCTTTACGGTAGCGCAATCGAATAAGCAGGAGGGTTTTTTCAGCTATGGGAAAAAGACTCCTGAGAACCTCTTTCCGGAATCATTATTGTGCATCTGTCCGATAATAATCAACCAGAGCGGTGTAGGCAGGGACGTTTTCCCCGGCATTTCCGGCAAACAGGCTCGTTGAGGTCACACTGAGCGTGTGTGCAAACGTCACGGCTGTTTGCCAGTCCACGCCATTGTATGAGTATTCCAGGGTCCATTGGTCATCCACACGCCGAACACGCATATACAACAGCTCGCCACTTGCGATAGTAGCATTTACCCTGACCGTTGGCTGGCCCGCCTGAAATGTGGCCGCAAAAATTTTGAGGTTGTTCCCGTCGCTGTAGAAATCAAACCGGACAAAATCTGTCTCGCTTTGTTCGACCAGTAAACCCTGAAGCTGATATCGCTGCGTTGGAATGGTGTCAAATTTTATTTCAGCAAAGAAGTTTTGATCGGCTGCTGTGTGTGTCACTCGCGCTGAGTCATTGCCGCCAATCCAGACATTGTGCGAGATGCCACCGCCCACAGACAGGGCAAGCTGACCGTTGTTGGCGTTGACGGATGAATCACCCACCGGGTCAATGAAGGTCCATTGTGTCAGGTCCAGTGTGCCCCCTGTAAATTCATCGGATAATGCTCCCGGTGCCGGACCGTCGCCCTCTAATGTGATCAGAGACTGGCCTGCTGATACCGCCCCGTTTCCACTGGCATCCACGGAGGTGATTCGGTAGTACACAGTCTGGCCCGGCGAGAATCCTGTGAGTAACAGGTTGTGGGTGAGGTTCAGGCTGGCATTGTTGACCACGGAGCCATAGGTGGGGTCTGTGCCATATTCGATACTGGATGTGGCCGGTTCATCGGTGACCCAGCTGATGGTGGCTCCCGATAGGGTGATATTGTCTGTCTGAATGTCACTGATCATCGGCGGGGTTTCATCAACTATCGGTGTCAGGGTTTGGTTTTCTGAGCTGTTTGCATTATCGCTGGCATCGGTGACGGTAATCTGAAAATGATACTGCGTGTCAGTGGTCAGGCCGGATAGTATGGCGCTGTGTGACGTGACCATCTCTGCGTTGTCGATGCTGCCAATGTCGTAGGCCGTGCTCAGTCCATAGGCGAGTGAGCTGTTGGCGGGTTCGTCGGTGTCCCAGGTAATGATTGCTTCGTTGGCGCTGACGGCCACCTGCACATTGCGGATTTGCGGTGCGCTGGCATCAACCGGTATGTCCTGGTCAATCCAGTAATAGTCAACCAGAGCAGTGTAGGCAGGGGCATTTCCCCCGGCATTTCCGCTAAACAGGCTGGCTGAGTTCACGGTCAGGTTGTAGGTAAAACTGCCGGCGGTTTGCCAGCCTGCACCATCGTAGGAATATTCCTGAGTCCATTGGTCGCTGATACGCCGGACTCGCATGTACAGCGGGTTTCCTGAGGCGATAATGTCACGGATCCGGATGGTGGGCGTACCACTTTGAAATGAAGCGGCAAATACCTGGAGATTTGAGCCATCGCTGAAGAAGTCAAAGCGGATGAAACGACCGTTGTCCTGTTCAATCAGCAATCCCTGGATTTGATACCGCTGTGAGGGGGTTGAGTCAAATTTGATTTCGACGAAAAAATCCTCGTCGGGCAACATTTGAGTGATCCGTGCCGTGTTGTTGTCGCCAGTCCAGACATCATGTGCCACACCGCCATTGACGGAGAGCGCCAGTTGGCCATCACTGATACTGACCAGCGAGTCTCCTGCCGGGTCAACAAATGTCCACTTGGCTGTGTTAAGTGGCGTGCTGTCAAAGTTATCCGACAGGCTGCCTTGCACTGGTGGATTATTCGTTTTGGTGACAAATGAACGGCCTTCACTGGTGGTGATGTTGCCATCCGTATCCACCACAGTGATTACATAATGCACGGTCTGACCGGGCAGCAGCCCGCTGATCGTCAGACTGTGATTGGTGTTAAAACCTGAGCTGCCGGTCGATGAGCCGTAGGTGGCATCTTCGCCGTACTGAATGTTTGCTGTGGCGGGTTCGTCTGTTGTCCAGGTAATGGTTGCCGTGGTGGTACCCGTCTCTTCATTAATACTCCCGATGATGGCTCCAATGGTGTTGATGGGCTCGATGGAGAGATTGCCGAATTCAACATCGGCGTGGTGTGCTACCAGCATCAACGAGCCTTCTTGTGGTGAGGTCAGCTGACCAGTTCCCTGCAAGTCCCATTCCGCAGGCTCGCTCTGTCCCGCTTCCCACCATTTCAGGCTGTAGGTATTTCCCTGGCCAGCATTGCTTTTTACTCTCATTTTCATCATATAAGGCAGACCAAACTGCAACCGCAGTGTGGTGTTTCTTTGCAGGGTACCACCCTCAATTCCCAGTAAATTCAGTCTTTCATTGGTTTCACTCCGCCATCTGTACCAGCCCAGGGCACCAATCGGTCGCCAACCCGTTTTCGGCTGTGTTCGTTGTACATTGTCATCGTTATGTCCCAGCCACCCCATCAGTATACCCACGCCTGGGCCGTTGCTCGGAGAGGCGTAACCCGCTGGGTCAATAGAATGCACGGTCAGCGGAACGGTAATTTCGTAATCAGTCCAGTTTATTTCACCAATGGCAATGAGTCGGTCATATCCCAGCTCAACCGGGCGTACCCCGCTTAATGAAAGATCCCATTTCCCATCCACAACCTGCGCAACATTCTGGATGTTGCCGACACTGGCCCAGTCGATGGAATAGGTGGTGGGCCATTCGCTGTCATTGTGATAATTCACGGTCACAGTCTGCTCGGTGGTATCACCTAAATTGTTCACAGCTGTTATGACCAGAGAGTTGGCACCCACCCGTAAAGTGTTGTTGTCAGCATCAATATTAGTATCAATTTCAATATTAAAATCACCACTATTGGCCAAACGATATATGTCTGCGCCAATGCCCAACGTAACGTCTGGGCCATTATTGAGGGCGTAGTGAAGAGAGGCAACACCGTCCGGGTCAGACACATTGCCTAGCACATTCACCCATCTTTGCGGAGTGCCGATGGTGCCGAAGTTTTGGGTTGTTCCATACCAGATATCAATTTGAGTAGGCATTTGAGTCTCGCTGATGTTTGTTTAAATATTATATGCCTATGTATTTAACTCAGCCAGACCATAAGTTGGACGGAAAAATGCCCGTTACAGTCGCTAAATGCTGATAAAAAGTGAATCGGCTGAGTCAAGTGCAGAGGCATGAAATATTATGCACAGCAGTATTACTCAAGCTAATTACCGCTTTTTTTCAGTTATGTTGCCTGTTGTTTTTTCAGGCTGTGATTGACGCAGGATACGGACTTTTTTGCCAGAAAAAAAGATGATTTATTACCAAGGGTTGCTTGAGACTCAGACTTGCCTACGATGTGTTCAATCGCGTTAAAAATGCGTCAGGTTTTATACGTTCGATGTGTGCTGCCGATTTCAATGCTGACAATACGGACAATAATAACTCGCCCGTTGCGCTTGCTGAATGTGTTTAATGGTTTTTCCACAAGTATCACACGGTTCACCCGCGCGACCGTAAACCTGTAATTTTTGTTGGAAATACCCCGGCTTACCTTCACTGCTGACAAAATCACGCAGAGTAGTGCCACCGGCTTCAATGGCAGATTTCAGCACGGTTTTTATGGCTAAAACCAATCGATGATAGCGTTCCCGGCTGACCCGTCCCGCCGTTGTGCCCGGTCTGATACCCGCACGAAATAACGCCTCGCTGGCGTAAATATTGCCGACTCCCACTTTCCGGCAACGTGTCTACAATGTTGCTCATGGCCAGAATTTCATCGCCGCTGTATCGTTGTAACAGCTTACTCAACACTTGGCTTTCTTGTGGAGTAAACCGTGGTCCGATGCCATTTACCCGGGGTGTACGGCGTTTGAGTTGTTGCTCCAGGTCTTCAGGAATCGCCAGACATTCATTGGCAAACAGGGGGCGGTTGGTATAGTGCCCGTTGTATTTTGCCAGAATCCTGCATATGGACGCTTGCTGCATGGTGGTCGCTCCAGAGCACTGTTGGGCGACGAAATCAGGTAGTTTTTCGAATTTATCAGTGACATGCAGTGTGGGCATGACGCTTTTCCTTACGATGAGATTAAACAGAATTAAACAGGGCTGTAAAATGACGGAGACAGTACCAAATTTTTACTAAAATTTCCTCATTCCTCAGCGCTGAAAAAAGTACGGGAAGTATTTTCTGAAAAAAATGATTTTTTCATATGCTAACGCTGACAATGCGGACAATAATAACTCGCCCGTTGTGCTTGCTGAATATGTTTGATAGTTGTTCCGCAAACATCACACGGTTCACTAGCACGACCATAGACCTGTAATTTTTGTTGAAAATACCCAGGCTTACCTTCACTGCTGACAAAATCACGCAGGGTGGTGCCACCGGCTTCAATGGCAGATGTCAGTACGGCCTTTATTGCCAAAACCAATCGTTGATAGCGTTCCCGGCTAACCCGGCCCGCTGCTGTACCCGGCCTGATACCGGCACGAAATAACGCCTCGCTGGCATAAATGTTGCCCACTCCCACCACGGTTTTACTGTCCATAATGAAGGGTTTGATGGCCAGCTGACGTTTGCGTGATCGTTGAAATAGATAATCCACAGTAAACACATCGTCCAGAGGCTCCGGTCCTAACGAGGCGATAAGTTTATGTTTATCGGGTGAGCGGCTGGTCCACAATACGGCACCAAAACGACGAGGGTCGCGCAGACGTAAAATACAGTCACTGGCAAATACAATATCGACGTGATCGTGTTTGCCCACCGTTTCTTTTTTGTTTGCCAGCCGTAAACTGCCAGACATACCCAGATGAATAATAACGCTGCCTACGACTGTGTGTAAAAACAGATATTTTCCCCGACGGCCAACATCCGATATCACTTGCCCCGGCAAAACACTTTTTAGTCGCGCAGGGATCGGCCAGCGCAATTGCGTGTGGCGTAACACAACGGCCTCTACAGTTTTGCCAATGATATGAGGACTGATTCCCCGACGGGTAGTTTCAACTTCGGGCAGTTCAGGCATAACTATTGCGCGAGTTCGGCAGTGGCGGGCAGGGCAAGCAGACGCTGACCGGCTTCCAGAGGGAGGTGATATTGGATACCCAGCTCTGCACGTTGCAAAATGATTCCGGCTGCACTGCGCAACACAGTAAATCGTAGTACCTGTTTACCAATAGAATCAATATTTTTGCTAATCGTTATGACAACGTTTTCTTTCACTATCGCCTCATTTTTGTCTATCAGGCTCACACGAAAGGCACGCGCATGCCGCCATTCATCCAGCAGCATTTGAATGGCATCAGCTTCAGCATCAGCTTCATGTCCATCGACTGACCAATGACCATCCTGTTGTGTCAATCGCAAATCAGGCAAAATGAGTTTCTCAATAACACTGCCCTGCGGCAACAGTGTGGGACTGACAAATTCCGTTGCGGCTCCTTTCATCAAGTGGCTATATTTGTCAGTGATGAGATGCACCGTATTTCCCACTTGCACATACCGACTGCCACCCAGAGCATCGGTGGTGCCGAAGCGCAACAGTACATCATCCAGTTTCAATGACAGGCTGGGGGTGTCAAGTTGCAATTGATTGGTATCCACGCGGCTCATGGCATAATTTGCGATACTTTTGGCCTGGGTAATTTTTAACAGTTGTTGAATGCGCCCGGCATTGGCAGGCATTATCAACGGTTTTTGCATTTGCCAATGGCCGGATTTTTTTGTTAACAACAGCGATGGACGACCAAGCCTTTCGATGCTGATTTTTTGCACGGTGTCGGGATCAAGTACAGTGAGTTTTTTGGTATCCGGTGATTCTGTTTTTCCTGGCTCGTAAATCACCAGCGCCAACAGGCCGACCAGCATCAGCGCCAAAAAAATATTGAGCAGGGTTTTGGGGTTCACAATAAATGCCATAATCTGTAACCAAAATAAATCATCAGCGTTTACGTCGTTTCCACCAGATCAAGAAGCCGCTACTCGCGAGCAATAGCGGCAACACAAACAGAAAACCGAAACCGATCATGCCTTGCGCCAGTGATGACAATTGCAAATTCCGGTCGGTTGCTGTTTTAACAGGAATGTTAATCAACTGATCATCATTGGCCAGCCAGTTAACCATATTCATGCCTAACAGCAGGTTCGCACCATTACCGAGATAGGCGTTGGAGAGAAAGTCTCCGTCGCCGGTAATGACAATACGCTGCTCTTCTTGCGGTGGTTCGCTATCATCAACCGATAACGCGCGTGTCAGAGCGACCCCCAGCGTCAACGGTCCAGGCACATCATCGGCGGCATCAAATTGAATCGAGCCTGATATGTCTCCGGTTTCGGACCAGCTGCGCTTTTCAGTCTGTAAAATAATCCGTGCCTGCCAGCCATCAGGCGGTGTAATGGTTAGACCATGACTTTGCGGAAACAGGGTCAGCGCATCAAAACCCCGGGTGATTGCATGCCCCGTATAATCGGCCACCAAGGCAAAGCGCGGGTCGCTGACACCCAATACCTGTGTTGTAGGATCAACAATCATACCTGGCTCAAAATCGATACCAAGTTGTGTCGCCAACGGTGTCAGCCCGTATTGATTTTTATTTTCAGAGGGATCCGTTAACCATAATAAATTGCCGCCGCCTGCCACATACTGATTAATCATCGCCACTTCACCCGGTAACAAGTCCGTTTGTGGCCCTGCCAATACCAGTACCTGGGTGTTTTCCGGCAATTGAGGGTTTTGCACCAGATTATGCGTTTGCACGTTAAAACCTTTGGCGGTGAGTTGTTGTGACCACTGCCCCAGGTCATGATTAGCAACCCCTTGTGGTTTGCGTTCGCCGTGGCCTTCAATAAACACCAGCCAGCGTTCACCACTGCGCGCCAGACGTTGCAGCATATTGGTGAGACCTTGCTCGGAAAGGCGTTGTAAATTTTCTGCACGGGCTTGATATTCAACGCGCAATTCACCGTTAACACGAATGCCCAGTGCCCGCACGGTTTCGGGCTCCAGATCCGGGTTGACAAACTGTAGTGTTAAATCTGCTTTGTGACGCCGATAACGGTCAACCAGTTCACGTACTGCACGACGCACTGATTCATCTTCTGTGGCATAACTGGTAATGCTAACCGGCCCGTCCAATTGCTGGAGCAATTCACTGCTGGCTTCGGACAGGGTATTACGGTTGTTGGCTGTCCAGTCCGCAGTAAAACTGTAACGGGTACTCAACCAGGCCAGCATACCTATCACCGCAAGAAATAAAACGGTAAACACTATGCCTTGCAGCCGGGTGTAAACCCGCGTTTTTGAGGTAACTAACATTGAATGCTGATATAAAAAGTTAAATTAATACTGTACATATTTTGCATGTCCGGCATTCACCAGGGCATCATTAACATTGTAGGGCTCTCCTTTGCCATCTTTAATCCAGATATCGGCGATGTAACGACCGTATTTTCCTTTTTTATCTTTTTCCGTGCTGATCCAGATGTCTTTTCCCGGCTCGTTATCAGGCATCAATATGTTGCGTACAAAGTCCCGTGCCAGCAAACCAGCAGGGCGTTCGTCACCACGCAATTCCGGAGTGTTAATCCGCGCCAGGCGAATTTTTTCATGATGCAGCCAAGCGCCCATACCTAAATCGATATTTAGCGTACAGGTATCACCGTCGTAAACAGATTGTACTTTTGCACGATAATAATAAAGGTGTTTGTCCATGTGCTTTCTCCTTCCCTTTCCGGGGATAAATAATCTGCGAAAAATAAAACGTCAAAATAGCTTTGTTTGGCAGTGTACCGGTATATGAATTAAACGCTAAAAACACTCTTTTTTAAAAATTACCGGATATTTAACACAGAGACCGCAGAGGGCATAGTATTTTTAGCAAAAAGTGCTTTAGCTCTTAATTCACATTTAGTGTTGCAAACGATCAGCATCCAGCCGCCGCACACTGAGCACCAGGCAACTGGAAATCAACAACAGATAATAAATAATATCTGTACTGCTAAAAATTCCTTTTAATAAGGGTTGGTAATGGCTCAACAGAGAAAGATAGCTCAGCACGCCACCGCCCTCATTGCCAGTGCTGCCTGCCAAATTTAACACCCATAATAATAGCAACAGCCCGAAGGTCGCCACTGCCGCAACTGTGGGCTGAGTGGTGAGTGTGGAAACATACAAGCCAAGGCTGCAAAAGCTGGCCAACAACAAAACCAATCCTAACAGGCCCGATGCCCATAACCCGATGTCAATTTCGCCTCCTGCCAACAGGCTCAGAGGCATAACTGCAACCAATGCCAACATCAGTGAGACAAAAGCAAATACACCAAGAAATTTTCCCAGGATAATTTCAGTCATAGAGACCGGCGCACTCATCAGCAGGCTTAATGTCTGGCTGCGGCGTTCTTCACTAATCAGACGCATGGTGAGCAGAGGGGTTACCAATAGCAGTATTGTGGCAGCGGTGCTGAACAGCGGCATGACGATGATATCGGTTATGCCGGGGGCGTTGGGTGTGGCGGCAAGCCGTGGCTGTAACTGTAAATAAAGGTCAATATAAAGCAGGAAAAAATAGGCGCACAGAGCGCTGATCACGGCCAGAATCACCCAGGCCATGGGTGACAGAAACATTGAACGTAATTCGCGTGCTGCAAGGGTGAAAACCATCAGGCGGCCACCCCGGCTTTTTCAGTCTGTTCGTCCGCAGTTTGTTCTGCCGTAGTGATGTCCACAAAAATTTCTTCCAGTGAACGCCGCTCCGGTGTCAACTCCAACAATTCCCAGCCTTGCTCTACTGTCATTTTTGCTATCGCTGTTGCTGGATTAATCTCTGGTTTATGTTTGATTTGCACACAATCCTCATCAATCATATCTACAGCAACAATACCTTCAATCGCCAACAGGAGATTATTATTTGTCCGGTTTTTTGTGCGCAGCCGCAAGCTGGAAGTTTGCATGCGCTGTACCAGTCCTTCGATGCTGTCACTCAATACCAGCTTGCCTTGGTTGATAATTTGCACCCGGTCACAGGTGGCCTGGACCTCTGGCAAAATGTGTGTGCTCAAAATCACGCTGTGTTCATTGCTGAGTTCACGAATCAGGTGGCGTATTTCACGAATCTGAATGGGATCAAGCCCCACCGTGGGTTCATCCAGTACGACCACCGCAGGTGAATGAATAATCGCCTGGGCAATGCCCACTCGCTGCTGATAACCCTTGGAAAGGTTGCTAATAAGACGTTTGCCTACGTCACTCAGCCCACAACGTGCTTTGGCCGAACCGATGGCGTTTGTCTGTTTATCACGAGGGATACGGTTAAGGCGGGCACAAAACTGCAAGTATTCATCCACCGTCAGTTCGCGGTAGAGCGGTGGTATCTCCGGCAGAAAGCCGATATCCGCTTTGGCCTGTTTGGGTTTATCAAGAATATCGATGCCATTGATCGTGATTCGTCCATGGCTGGGAGCAAGGTTGCCAGTAATCATGCGCATAGTGGTCGATTTACCTGCGCCGTTAGGGCCGAGAAAACCCAGCACTTCACCTCGTCGTACTTCAAAACTGATGTTGTCCACGGCAGCCCGTACGGTGTCGTTCGTCGCTTGCACACCATAGTATCGCGTCAGCTGTTCAACCTTGATAAGGATGTCGTCTGTCATGTTATGGCTCTTGAGTCGATAAAATATCGGTGGACGTAGACTATGCTCTCTCGAAGCCTATGATATATTCGTAGCCGCAAAGTTCAAACAGCGGTTCAACATAACCGGCAATTCAACAAAGTGGCACACAGCATCTATATGTCTCTGACTTATTGTGAAAAATTCGGTTTTGATGCCGACAAAATTACCGAGCGCCTGCAATGGCTGGAACTCGGTACCACCGATCATACCACTGCTCAACAACTCCAGAAGGACATTATCCAGCCGAATGCCGACACCATCGTAGCCACCTTTTACGAGTGGCTCCCCACTCTGGAGGAAGCACGTATCTTGCTGGTGGACGATGAGCTGGTGGTTCGTCTCAGACAAGCACAATCACAATATCTGCTGAATCTGGGTATTGCCTTTGATCAGGCTGATTATTTCGAATCACGTCTGCGCGTGGGCCAGGCTCATGTGTGGGTAGGCTTGAGTCTGAGCCTGTATCAATGCGCCTACCGTTATCTCGGCGATCTGATTCTCCGGCACATCGATTACCAGCACACCGATGCCCGCAAGCTTACCACCTTTATGCATAAGATTATTGCGCTGGATATGTCACTGGCCATCGAGACCTATCATCTTACTCATGTAAGAGCTCTGGAAGAATCACTGGATCGCTCACAACGCCAGCAAAAAACTCTGCGCATGGATGCTGCCACTGACTCACTGACCGGTCTGGCAAACCGTAAAACCATTATCGATGCGTTGGGGAGGGTGCTGCAACAACCGAGGCAAGAAAGCCATCCGGTAGTGGCCATTATGGCGGACATTGATCTCTTTAAAGAGGTCAACGATACCCATGGCCATCTGATGGGCGACAAGGTGCTTGCCGAAGTGGCGAACCGGATTCGTTCTGCTCTGCGTGATTTTGATGAGGTCGGTCGTTATGGCGGCGAAGAGTTTTTGCTGGTGCTCAATGGCGCAAGCCTGACCACCTCAAAAAATATCGCAGAACGTATTCGCGAGCATGTACACAGCCAACCCATTAATCTGCAAGGCTTGGAAATACAGGTCAGCATCAGTCTCGGCGTTGCTGCTGCGCACGCCGACGAAACAACCGATTCAATATTGGCCCGTGCCGACAAGGCACTCTACGCGGCCAAAGCCGCCGGTCGTAACTGCGTTGTTATCGCAGATGCATAACGTTCTGATTCACGCATGCCACTTTTAGGGATCGACACCGGCGGTACTTTCACCGATTTTGTGTTGCTCTCTGATGAGTCACCGAGCTTGCGCATACATAAGGTATTATCCACCCCGCAAGCACCGGAACAAGCCATTCTGCAAGGCATTCGCGAACTGGGGCTGGGTGGTTGTGGCGAGCTGCTGGTGGTGCATGGCTCCACCGTTGCTACCAATGCCGTGCTTGAAGGCAAAGGTGTGCGCACTGTGTTCATCACCAACACCGGCCTGCGTGACCTGCTCACCATCGGCCGTCAGGCACGCACCGAACTCTACAATCTCAATCCAGCTCCTGTTGCACCACCTGTGCCACGCGAACTGTGCCTGGAAACAGGGGGACGGCTGGGTGCCGATGGCAGCGTGCTGGAAACGCTCACCGAATCTGATTTGCGCACCTTACGCAGCACCCTGGAAATACTGAAGCCACAAGCTGTGGCTATCAACCTGCTATTTTCCTGGCTGGACGGGCATTTTGAAAAACGTATCGCCGAAATCGTGCCTGACGGTATGTTTGTCTCGCGCTCATCGCATATTCTGCCTGAACCTCGTGAATACGAACGTGGTATCACCACCTGGCTTAATGCCAGCGTCGGCCCGCTGGTGCAAGGCTACCTGCAACGCTTATGCGCGGGCGTTTCGCAGGCGCAGGTGGCTGTCATGCAAAGCGCGGGCGGCACTATTGATGCTGCACAGGCGGGAGAAGAGGCCGTACACATGTTGCTATCCGGGCCCGCAGGGGGGCTGGCCGGTGCGCAATACGTAGGCAATCTTGCAGGCTGCCATCGCCTGCTGAGTTTCGACATGGGCGGCACTTCTACCGATGTGGCACTACTGGACAATACACAGAGCGGCGATCTGCCGTTGACCACCGAAGGCCGTATTGGTGCCTATCCGGTCGGTGTACCCATGGTGGACATGCATACCATTGGCGCAGGTGGCGGGTCCATTGCGCGCATCGACAGCGGCGGGCTGTTGCGGGTAGGGCCGGAATCTGCGGGTGCTGACCCCGGCCCTGCCTGTTACGGGCGGAACATTGATGGAATTAACATGCAGGCCACTGTCACCGACGCCAATTTGCTGTTAGGCCGTTTGCGTAGCGATGCTTTTCTCGGTGGCCACATGACACTGGATGAAACTGCCGCGCGCGCGGCCATTGCACCGTTGGCCAAAACACTTAACCTTTCTCTCGAACAAACAGCGCAAGGCATTATTGATGTCGCCAACGAGCACATGGCGCGTGCTTTGCGGGTGATGTCGGTGCAACGCGGTGTCGATGCGGCACAATTGACACTGACCTCCTTTGGCGGTGCC
Source organism: Gammaproteobacteria bacterium (assembly GCA_021648485.1). Lineage (GTDB taxonomy): Bacteria > Pseudomonadota > Gammaproteobacteria > SZUA-152 > SZUA-152 > SZUA-152. The sequence goes on along the minus strand of JAKISS010000009.1, from coordinate 53,580 downwards.
GGAGGACTGCATGTCTGTGCGCTGGCCGAAGCATTGGAAATGTCACGGGCGCTGGTGCCCGTCCATGCCGGTGTATTGTCGGCGCTGGGCATGCTGGTGGCACCACGGGCGCGTTATCTGTCTCATACACTGCAACAGCAACTTTCAACGGTGCCCAATGGGCCGTTGCTACGTGACGTGCAGCAGGCCATAACCACATTGGCAAAACGGGGTCGTGAAGCCTTGATCGACGAAGGCGTGGATGCAGGCAGCATCAAAATATCGCCCAGCATGGACCTGCGTTACCGGGGGCAATCGTTTGTGATCAATTTGCCGGTTGCATTATCGGCGAACCGCACAACGTTTTTCAACACCCAGACCATTGGGCAGGCGATAACCTGCGTGACCCGACAATTTCATGAACGGCATGCGGCGTTGTACGGCCACAGCTTGCAACAGCCTGTAGAACTGGTAACGCTGCGCGTAAAAATACACAGCCCACCCCCTCTCCCACTGACATTGCAATCAGGCCACAAAACAAAATCTGCCCACAAAATACCCGCCACGCCCCACGTATCGCTGGCCGGTATCAAAACACACGTACCGGTTTATGTACGGGAAAGTCTGCCTGCTGAAATTCGTGGGCCTGCACTGATCACCGAAACCGTCTCCACCACCTATCTCGCGCCGGGCTGGTTTTGCCGCCCCGATGCCAGCGGCTGCCTGTTGCTGTCAAAAAGGTGACATCTAAATCCTGGCATCACGCAAGCACGATCACTTGCAGAATCCAGATAACATTTCATCGGTGGATTAACGGCCCTTTTTATCCTCGACTAACTGATGAATGCGTGGTGCGAGAATCAGCTCCATGGCAAAGCCCATTTTGCCACCCGGCACCACGATGGTGTTGGGGCGGGACATGAACGAATCGCCGATCATGTTCAGCAGGTAAGGGAAATCGGTACCGTCGGGGTCGCGGAAGCGAATAACGATAAAACTTTCATCGGGTGTAGGGATATCACGAGCGATGAAAGGGTTGGAGGTATCCACTGTGGGCACGCGCTGGAAATTGATGTCGGTGCGTGAGAACTGCGGCGTGATGTAATGAACATAGTCATCCATACGACGCAGGATGGTGTCAACAATGGCCTCGGCGCTATAGCCACGTTGCGCATTGTCGCGATGAATCTTTTGAATCCACTCCAGATTAACGATAGGCACCACACCCACCAACAGGTCGGTGTGTGAAGCCACATCCACGTCACCATCCACTGCGCCACCGTGCAGACCTTCGTAAAACAATACGTCAGTTTCTTCGGTAATGTCTTCCCAGGGAGTGAATTGGCCGGGAGTGAGATCAGTGCCCAGGCGCGCATTATGCTCAGCGGCTTCTTCATCGCTGTGCAGATAATAACGGCGGCGGCATTTGCCGGTCTCGCCGTAGGCTTTAAAGGTATCGGCAACCAGATCAAAGTGGTTGGATTCCGGGCCAAAGTGACTGAGCTGTTTGTTTTTGGCGGCAAATTCTTCGATAGCCTGTTTCATTGCGGCACGATCATAACGATGGAAGCTGTCACCTTCTACCACCAGAGGGTTGATGTTTTCGCGGCGGAAAATGTGCTCAAAGGCGTTTTTAACCGTAGTGGTACCCGCGCCGGAAGAGCCGGTCACAGCAATAACAGGATGCTTTTGGGACATATTGTTCTCCTCAAACTTTTATTTCGAAACTTTCTAGTAAAAAACTGGGCGCGCTGGGTCGCGGATGTTTCCGTAAACCTGTGCGACGCGATTACCCATAGCGATTAAATAACGCCGGGTAACGGATATCTTGGTGACATTGCGAGGCCGCATTTTTTAAAGTGTCGCAAAATCGAACCGCGTATATTAGCGGTTTGTGCCCTTGCAGGGAAGGTTTAGGGGAAATACCTGTATTGTGGAACTGTCAGTTTTTATTTTTGGTGCTATTTATAGTAGACAGTTGCGAAGTGGCGAAAATCTGTTCCGTCGTCTGATTTTGCACCACGGCATCCGCCACCGTAAATTGATCCAGCAAGGCCAGAAACTCGCTGACGGCCCGCTGTAATACACCTTTGAGCGCACAGATTGGAATAACGGTGCAGGGTCGATTGTCATTGCTGAAACATTCGACGAGATCAAAGCTAGGCTCCATGCGGCGCACGACCTGACCAATAGAGATCAGTTCTGCGGCGCGCGCCAAACGCATGCCGCCGTGTTTGCCACGGGTGGTATGAATAAAATCTTCCTGTGCCAGATGGTGGACTACCTTGACCAGATGGTTGCGTGAAATACCGTAAAAATCGGTGATTTCACTGATGGTTGACAATTTGCTGTCTTTTTGTGCCAGATAAATAAGTACGCGCAAGGCGTAATCTGTGTGTAACGTTAATTGCATGCTCCTTCTCCCAAGGCTTGTGATGATAATAGAACAGGAGGAAAGGGGTTGACAATGGCCACAGGACAATTAACATGTATTGACGATACATTATTTGTCTTATGCATGTCATTTTTGGCACTGTCACAGCGCTTTGCCTGGGGATAAAAATGTACCGGGTGCGGTTTTATTTTTTTTGGCCGCTATGTTCTGGTCTCGTTATTTGTTTAGTACGGGTCTGATACAGACTTAATTAAAATTGAAAACACATTAAACAGGAGAAAAACCAATGAGTGATGCATTATTTGACCGTCTTGGTGGTGAAGCCGCAGTCAATGCCGCCGTGGATATTTTTTATCGCAAAGTGCTGGCAGATGACCGAATTAGCCGCTTTTTTGACGGCGTAGACATGGACAAACAAGCTGCCAAGCAAAAGGCATTTTTGACCATGGCTTTCGGTGGCCCCAACAATTATACCGGTGAAGATATGCGCAAAGGTCATGCCCACCTGGTGGAGCGTGGCCTGAATGACAGCCATTTTGACGCCGTAGTGGAAAATTTAGGGGCAACACTGAAAGAATTGGGTGTGGCTGACGATCTCATTGGTGAAGTGGCTGCGATTGCCGAAACCACGCGCAATGATGTGCTGGGTAAATAAGCATATTGCGAATATTGACATAGCACTACCCAACGGAAACATCATGTCAAAGGTACTGTTTGAAGGTCAAGAGTATCAATGCGAGCCAGACGAATCGGTGCTTGATTGTCTGATCCGGCAGGGTGTTTCCGTTAATTATTCCTGCAAGGCGGGTGTTTGCCAGTCTTGCATGATGGTAGCCGTGGAGGGGGAACCAACACCCACCTCCCAGGTTGGCATCAAAGAAACCCTCAAGGCCCAGAATCATTTCCTGATCTGTTCCTGTGTGCCTGTAACTGACATGCAGGTGGCAACACCTGACCGGGCTGGCAGCAGTTTCGATACCACAGTGTTATCACGAGACAAGCTCAGTGCCGATGTCATACAGCTACGGCTGGCGCGGCCAGAAAATTATGATTACCTTCCCGGCCAGTTTCTTAATCTCACCAATGACACCGGGGTGACTCGCAGTTATTCGCTGGCCAGTGTGCCGGAGCTGGATGATTTCCTTGAACTGCACATCCGCCATGTGCCGGATGGCCTGGTGAGTAGCTGGGTGGCAGAAAAATTACAGACAGGTGACACCGTCACTATCAGTCAAGCGGCAGGGCAGTGCAGTTATCTGCCCGGTCGGGAAGCCCAGTCGTTGTTATTGATTGGCACAGGCACGGGACTGGCACCATTGGTAGGGATTGTGCGTGATGCCCTGCAACAGAGGCACAGTGGACCGATCCATTTGTACCACGGCAGCAGTACCCCTGAGGGTTTGTATCTGGTCGCTGAATTACTGGCGATGGACGAGGCTAATGCGGTTTTCCACTATCATCCTTGCGTGTCGCAAGGTACGCCGTCACAAGGTATGCAACCCGGGCGCGCAGCGGATATGGCATTGGCGGATTTTGCCCAGCTATCGGGTTGGCGGGTATTTTTGTGTGGCCGCGAAGACATGGTCAAAACAGTGCAAAAAAAGAGCTTTTTAGCAGGTGCATCGATGCAGGATATTTTTGCTGACCCGTTTGTTGATTCAGCAGGTGCTGGCGCAACACCACCTCAGTATCAGAGCGGGTTTTGAACGATACACCGTCTTTTTCCAGGTTGGCACGCAGTTGCTGATAATTGTAGGTTTCACCGTTAAAAATCAGGGCGAAACGTCCATCATCGCTTAGCATAGGCTGATCACCTCCGGCGATATCCACAACACTCAGGCGGGTGTGGCCCAGCGAAACCGGGCCGCGAACAAAATGCGTCAATGCATCAGGGCCACGATGAGCAAGTGATTTAACCTAAATTAATCAGTTAAACCGTAGCGAGAGCGACTAAGGTGCGGAAGATAAAGCGTTTTTCAGGTTATTTTGGACGAAAGCGTATCACCCATACGGTGAGTTCAACATGTTCTGAAAAACACTTTAGATTCTGTGCCTTAGGCGTTCGCAGTAGGTTTAACTGATTAATTTAGGTTTAACCATACACCGGATGAATACCTCATTGGCTTGCTACCCGTCGGCGTAGTAACAAAGAGTGATCCCACACATATAAAATATCGCCCTGAGACCTTTTGAGGCCCGTGTTGCGGCAGACAATCCGACCGACTCAGTTAAATCCAAATTCCAGATGCAAGCGGTCATCCTCAATCGTGAAAGACTTCAACCGACTTTTTGTCAGAGAGTGGTTTAAATCCCGCTCTTTCACGGTAAAAATTCGCACCAGCGGCAATGCATTTTTACCCATGATATCCACAATGTCCTGCAAATCTGCTGCGATTTTTTCATTCACGCCCGGCATTTCAAATTGTTTGATACGTGGCTGACCAAAAAACAAACTACCCAATGCCGGTTTATAACGCAAACCCAGCAGCACTGTTACCTGTCCCTTGTAGCCACCGCCCCCCATCACTTTCGCGGCAACAGGAATAATCAGCACAATATCCTTGCTCGTCTTGGACAGATGCACTTGTGGTATATCCATAGAGACTCGGGCAAATGCCGCGTATTCACTGATAGGGAAATAGTTTTGCAAGACACTCTGTATCCGCGTAGCAGGCAAGTCCACAACAAAAGCAGCATGGGCCACCAGTGGCAGTAAGCCCAACATGGCAAACCCGACCAAAGACAGCTTGAGAGCCTGGAATATCAATGTTTGAACGGTTATCGGGCAATCACTGGCTTGTCGCGGCAGTGTGCAACGCAGCCAGATGCAAAAAATAGCGCGTTAAACAGACCGTGCTGACCCACCTGGCAGGCAACTTTTGCAACCCTATAAAACATGGTATTTATTAACATGTTAGTGAGCTTTTCCAAATGATCAGCGGCGGAGTTTAGGGTAACCCTTCGCTCAGTGATTTCATCTCTGACTCAAGGGATAAATTCGGAACGGCAACTTGACACCCGCTGTCTGGGGTTTCCAGAATAGTAAGAGGTGCCCGACAAAGTTCCGACATCTGGCCTCTCCTGCGAATGGCAATCATAACAAAAATCGATACTAAGGCTAACTTGTTAAAATCTGTTAAACTGCATCTTCCGCGCCTGTAGCTCAGCTGGATAGAGTACCGCCCTCCGAAGGCGGGGGTCACAGGTTCGATTCCTGTCAGGCGCGCCATTTCCTTTTACCCGTCAGAAGCCTATCGGCTTTCCCATCCTTGTTTATGGCCCATGGCCGAAAATAACAAAGAAAAGAACTATTCACCGTTGTTTGCTGCTTCAAACGTGTTTTTGATTAAATGGGGCAGAAAACATGCGCAATAAACCTGAAAAAACCAATATTCAAGATTCTCACGCAGGCATGATGCCTAGCACTAGGGGGTGTTAACACTTAATCCACGTTTAAACGTTATTCCGGATTTACTTGCAACCAAAAGGTGACCGGACCATCGTTACTGAGGGACACTTGCATGTCAGCACCAAAACGACCGCTGGCAACGTTTGCATATTGCTGCTGCGCCTGCGCAAGAAAATAATCAAACAGCCGCTGCCCATGTTCCGGACTGGCGGCACAACTAAAGCTGGGGCGCGCACCTTTTCGCGTATCCGCCGCTAACGTGAACTGGGGAACCAGCAGCAAACCACCCTGCACATCTTTTAGGCTGAGATTCATTTTGTCATCCGCATCGGCGAATACACGATAGCCCAGCAAGCGTTCCAGCAAACGATCAGCCTGCGCCTTGGTGTCACCGCGCTCCACACCGATCAACACCATCAACCCCTGCTCGATAGCCCCCACCATTTCGTGATCAACCACCACCCTGGCTTCACTCACCCGTTGCAACAAACCGATCATTTGTTGTCACCCGCCACCGGGATCATGACAGGCGCCGCGCAAAGTCATCTGTAGCACGTACCAGCGCATCAATGATGCCAATCTCCAGTGCCGAATGCCCGGCATCCGGGATGATCTGCATCACGGCATTGGGCCAGGCATGATACAAATCCCAAGCACTTTGCATGGGACAAACCACATCATAACGACCCTGCACAATAACCCCGGGGATATCCGTCAGATAGTCAGCATTTCGCAATATCTGATCGGGCTCAAGAAAACTGTCATGTGTAAAATAATGGCATTCAATGCGCGCCAAACTCAGCGCGTTATGTGGCTCACTGAAATGATCCACCACTGTCTTGCTGGGATGCAACGTTGAAGTACGCCCTTCCCACTTTGACCAGGCTTTAGCGGCAGACATGCGTTGCAATTCGTTGCTACTGGTGAGCCGCTGATAATAGGCGGCCACCATATCATCACGTTCATTTTCAGGAATGGGCTTGAGATATCCCTCCCAGTAATCAGGAAAAATATGGCTGGCACCCTCCTGATAAAACCATTTTATTTCATGCGGCCGACACAAAAAGATGCCTCGCAGAATCAGCCCCAATACCCGGTCGGAATGGGTCTCGGCATATACCAAACTTAAAGTAGAGCCCCAGGAACCGCCGAATAATAACCATTTTTTAATGCCCAAATGTTCACGAATAGCCTCAATGTCCGCAACCAAATGTTGAGTCGTATTATTTTCCAGCGTGGCATGAGGTCTGGAATGGCCGCTGCCACGTTGGTCAAAAAGAATAATGCGATATTTTTCGGGATTAAAAAAACAGCGGTGATACGGCGAACAACCCGCCCCCGGCCCTCCATGGACAAACAATACGGGAATACCATCCGGCTCACCGCTCTCTTCCACATACAACTGATGGGGCTTGTCCACTGCCAGCATATGCGTGGCGTAAGGCTTGATTTTAGGATAAAGATCTCTCATAACAATAGTCCCTGCTGCTTAAATCAAAATCAGCACATCATCCATCCGTCACCCATTCACCCCTGAAGCCTTTGAATGCCATCCCGCCCATCAACACCAGCCCCAAGAGAATCAGCGCCGGACCAATAGCAGTATTCAGCCAAATACTCGCCCACTCTTGCATAAACACCCGTTCCAAATACAACAGACCGGAATGCATTAACGTACCGATAATAAACATCCAGCTCACCACCTGCTTCAACATCAGCGGTGCAACAATAAAACATAATACAACACCCACCACAATGTTCAATAAAGCCTCAAGATTTCCATGGGCATGAGGACCACCCTTAATGAAATCAATACCAAATTCATTGGCACCCACCTTATTCATACTGATAATTGCCTCGGCATTGGCAATAGCCAGTTGTTTCGCACTCAAATCTTCCAGGGTTTCCAGATCCTCCTCATAATCACTGGCCCTGAGCTCCTGTAATTTACCTACCATCTGCTGTTTTTCGGTATTAGCCACGCCCCAGTCATCATATTTCACCACCATCAACGGCCCCAGCGCCGCCGTGCTTGCCAAAAACAAAAACCCGAACACGATATTCTTTTTACCCACCATAACTCACCCCCGGTTTCGCTTGAACAACCGAAGCATAGTCTATTGAAAAAACAAGTGCCGCTTTGAAGCATCCAAAAATAAGAGGGGACTGCTTGCGCATAAACGTACAACACCTCTAATTTTTTATGCTTTTGTCTCGAAGCGATAGCGCCGTTGGCGCTCTTAAAACGCAGCTGTTGCACGAGAGCTGTTTTTCCCGCTTCAGGCAATCGGGTGGCAGGGTGTATACAAAGTCATGGTGGAACCGCTGCGCTTGTTCCACCCTACGGTTTTACTCTGTGCTGAATAGAGCGGAACAAAAAAATCTATAAACACTCACTCCACCATCTTCCCTTGAGGACTCAGCCTGACGTGACGGCTACGCACTCAAGGGGATGAAGGAGCAAAACAACAATGCCGTATGGAGACAGCTAGCTCACCTTCCAAACCGGTGTCGTCACAAAATTCAGCCGAGCATGCGCTTCGCGCATATAAATTTCAACGTCAATAATGTACGAGATTTTTCGGGCAGCGGGCAGGCCTTCGACGCGGCGCAGGATGCCTGCTTTGAGGATGGGGATCATTAATACGCCAGCGGCGCTGCCGGCATTTTGTATAGGCAAAGGTTTGCCTATGGTTTGTGCGATAACCAGCTCTTCCAATCCGTAGCCACTGCCCTGCTTTAACAATTGTGCGCATTGGCCACCGATAGTGCGGGCGGCGACTTCGAGTATCCATGCTTGCGGTTGGCCGTTGTGCAAGTGGGTATTCAGTCACAGTTCGGCATGCACCGGGCCGTGGGTTAGGAATGAGGATTAAATAACTTTTACATCTTATGAATTGCTCGGTACTTCTTTGTAATTCCAGTGACCTAAATAATCATCATGAATAGTTGTAAGATTTTCCTTTTCCTCTTTACTCATCTTCTTGCCAGTTTTGTATATTTTTCGAATAATATTACATTTAACTGTCAACCCTGATTTAGTTGTCGTTGCTTCAATAAGTTGCTTTACAATTTCTACGCTTTTTAAAATAACACCTTTCAATTTGCGTGTAATATGTGGAAACAATCGATATTCAATCGAATTCCATTTCGATGCATTTGACGGATAATAAGCAATACATATCTCTACACTAATGGCATCTGATAATTGTTGAATCGCTCTTTTGAAAACATAATGCCGATATCCATTGCTCCCACCGCAGTCAACAAGAACTAATATCGAGGATGCGGCCGGATAATCATAGCGCCCCCTGACATTCCACCATCGCCTAATCGAGTCGCATGAAAATTCACAAGTGTCATGACTCATTCCAATATTAATATAGGCTGCATTCAATTGGATATCATAAATACCATGAGGTATGGCCACACCATCAGCTAGATAAGGAAAATCGTGATCGTAACCCTCAATGAGTTATTGTGTATGTAATTGACCATCACGGTGTAAATTGCCAATTAACTCTTTTTTTAGCATCAACACTAATAACCGGATTTCCCACCTTCTCATAGATCTGCTTTTTTTCGCAATGTTTTAAAACTGTTTATTTCTATTTTCTGTCGACCCAAGTTTAATACTTTTAAGTGCTTTTCGTTTTACATAGCCATGTCGTTTAAACAGTTTTTTCACTATGGGCTTACTAATGTCTATACCGACAATGCTTTCAATTGACGATTTACGTCCGCCACCTGACGTTCTTGCCACTTCAGAATCAGAAAGTTCATCACACTTGTGTTCACTAATTCCGGAATCAATTGCTGGATAGCTGCAATTGAGAATAGTGTGTATATAGCTTCTTCCGCCGTATGGCAGCTTTAATACTTCGATGGCAGCATATCTTCGTTTGTCTTTTTCCGAAAGAGAGTCATAAAACATGATCATTTGGTCTTCTACTTTATCATCATAGGGGCGTATCATTTAAAAAACCATTTTTTATTAGCTTGCCATCTTTTACCATTTCTCAACTGTGTTTTTCAAGATTAGATATCAAAGTTATTTAATTTCTATTCTTAAGGGAGAAAATCTCGATTCATGTGGTTAGGATGTGGCGCAGTGAGTAGCCATGGAATAAGAAGGCGTGCAATAAAACTGAAACCGCAATCGCTATGGGTATATAATCCACCTTTCAGCAAATAATCGATTCACAACTTATAAAATACCCTTCCCATGTTACGTTTCCAGTCTGTCACCCTGCGTCGCGGCACCCGTGTATTATTGCAGGATGTTGACCTTACTATTCAAACGGGTGAACACTGGGGCATTGTGGGTCGTAATGGCAGTGGTAAATCCAGCTTGCTGGCGTTGGTACTCGGTATCCGGGATGCCACTGGCCTGCATGCCGATAAAGGCGAAGTAAAACTGGCGGCCAATCTGGCCATGGCCCACGTTGCACAGGAAACGCCCGCAGTAGATCGCAGTGCCATCGATTATGTGATGGATGGTGACAGTGAATTGCGTACACTGGAGCAACAACTCGCTGCCTGTGCAGATGATGAAGCCCGTGGGGAGTTACAGGCATCGCTGTTTGGTGAGCTGGAAGCCATCGACGGCTACACTGCCCCCGCGCGTGCCGCACGACTCATGGATGGCCTGGGTTTTAGTGAAGCCCAGCTGCAAACGCCGGTATCTGATTTTTCCGGTGGCTGGCGCATGCGGCTTAATCTGGCCCAGGCACTGATGTGCCGCTCTGATATCTTGCTGCTCGACGAACCCACCAACCACCTCGATCTCGATGCCGTGCTGTGGCTGCAAAGCTGGTTACAGAATTATCCCGGCACGGTATTGCTGATTTCACATGACCGCGATTTCCTTGACAACTGTGTTGGTCACATTGCCCTGCTCAGTGAAGAAACCCTGCATGCCTATACTGGCAATTACAGTGCCTACGAAAAACAACATGCCAGCCGCCTCGAACAACAACAGGCCGCTCATCAGAAGCAACAGCGCACCATTTCGCATTTGCACAGCTACATCGACCGCTTTCGCGCCAAAGCCACCAAAGCCAAGCAGGCACAAAGCCGCCTGAAAGCACTGGCTAAACTGGAAGAAATTGCTCCTGCGCACGTAGATTCGCCTTTTGAATTTACCTTTTTATCACCCAAACACATTCCTAATCCCCTGTTGAAACTGGCGGATGCCAGGATGGGATACGACAATAAAACCCTGTTGAACGATATCAGTATCAACCTGTTGCCCGGTGACCGTATCGGCCTGCTGGGCCCCAATGGTGCGGGAAAATCCACACTGATCAAAGCACTAACCGGTGAATTGCCACTGCTCACCGGCATACATGCGCCAGCGCAAAATCTGCGCATTGGTTATTTTGCGCAGCACCAGCTTGAACAATTACAGACCGATGACACACCTCTCATGCATTTGCATCGTTTGGACAAGCAGGCTTCTGAGCAACAACTGCGCAATTACCTCGGTGGTTTTGGTTTTGTTGGTGATCAGGCGCTCGATCCGGTAGGCCCATTTTCCGGCGGTGAAAAAGCACGACTGGTACTGGCTCTGTTGATTTATCAGCGCCCGAATCTGTTGCTGCTCGACGAACCCACTAACCATCTTGATCTGGAAATGCGTCATGCTCTGACGCTGGCATTGCAGGGTTTTGAAGGCGCGCTACTTGTGGTTTCTCATGACCGTCATTTGCTGCGCACAGTGTGCGACCAGTTTGTGCTGGTAGCCAATGGCAGTGCCCAAGTCTACGATGGCGACCTGGATGACTATGCACAATGGCTGAATGAGCATCGGCGCGGAAATACCCAGGCGAAGGTCAGTACACCGAGCAAAACCTCCGGCATCGACAAGCGCCAGCTTCGCCAGCAGGAAGCCGCCCGTCGCCAGCAGCTCAAACCTTATCTCGACCAGGTACGAAAAAGTGAGAAATTATTGAGTGAATTGCAGCAACAACTACAGGACGTTGAACAAAAACTGACAGATAGCACACTTTATGAAGCGGACAACAAAGACAGCTTGAAAAAACTGCTGGCACAACAGGCAACATTGAAACAGCAGCTGCAACAAACCGAAAACGACTGGCTGGAAGCCGCCGAAACGCTGGAATTGGCGGAGAACACGGCCTGAGTTTGGATTATTTATATAATCAAACAGTTAGCGCAATCGCAGGGTGGGCATTGCCCAACCTACTTCAAGAAGTCTATAGTTTTCACCAAGCCCGGTGTTGTCAATGTGAAATATTGGAGTTGGCAGCGCGCGCGACCTGACGTAGGGTATGCGGGCAGACATATTGCCGACCACTTTCATAGGGCTATTTTTACAGGACAACCAAAACATCATGTCAGACGATAAACGGGAAACCCCCTTTTTTGAACTCGCCGATCAATTCATCAACCTGGCCAACAAGCTGGCGCAGGCGGAAGGCTCGGCCAATGTTGGCACTGCTCTGCGTTATGCCGCTGCACGTTACAACACCTTTGAAGCCTCACTCAGCACCAAAGAGCTGGCAAAGGATGAAGCCAAAATGACCGATATGCTCTGTGATGATTTCCGCGAGATGCTCAAAGTTAACATGCAGGATTACATTCAACGTCTGGAGAAAAAGGATTAATCAGGCCAATGTCCGACAAAAAAACAAACACTGACGCACTGGATAAAATCGTCAGTGATGCCCGTCGTCATCAAGACGAGCGCGCAAAAACCTATCGCGAACAAGCACTGAAACTTTATCCGTGGATTTGCGGCCGCTGTGAACGGGAATTCACCCGCGCCAACCTGCCTGAGCTTACCGTGCATCATCGTAATCACAATCACGATGATAACCCGGCCGATGGCAGTAACTGGGAGTTGCTGTGTCTTTATTGCCACGACAACGAGCATCAGCGCCAATTGGAAGCACATGGGCAAAGCAGTACGGGCTCAGCTGCCAGTACCGTATCGGGTGCTACCCACAACCCCTTCGCTGACCTGAAAGGTCTGTTGGATAAAAAATAGGCTTATCCATGGCTGTTCGATTATTTCCCCTGCGAAGCGTGCCGGATGACGAGGCAGATGATATCCGCGAATTGTTAACCGACAACAATGTTGAATTCTACGAAACTTCAGCCGGTAACTGGGGTATCTCAATGCCCGCAATCTGGTTACGGGATGACGACCAGTTGCAGCGCGCCAAAGCACTTATTGCAGACTATCAGACCAAACGTGCGGTGCAGCAGCGTGAAATTTATGAACAACTGAAACGTGAAGGCAAACACCGTACTTTTTGGATATTGCTTCAGGAAGAGCCACTAAAGATCATTGCCTACATTGGTATTGTGTTGGCAATCCTGTATTTTTCCACCAAACCCTTTTTGTCGTTGGGTCAGTAAAAAAAGCGTTTTTACAATCATTTTGACATTGTTAATCGCAAATTAGTAATGAACCTGGTAAGGACTTAAGTTTATTTGATAAAAAAACAATGAGTTAGGTGCTTGGCACAAAATATGCTTTTTACTTTAGTCTGGCCGTGAATTCATTCTGTATCTGGATACAGGTGCATTGTTTTCTAAACGCAGCATTGCTAAAGAAAGGGACTATTTATGATGAAAGCTCAAAATTTACGGAGGTGTACAAATGACAAGCTTCAACAGCAACACTGTGGGGTCGGCGGGTTAAAGCGGTTGGTTTTTGCATTAATCACTGTTGTCACCAGCACGTCTGCGTACGCCATTCCCTTATCCGTCAGTAGCAACATTGGTGATGGAGTGCTGTTAGGTTATTCGACTTATTCAGGACTCTTTGATATTCGGCCCGAATTAACACCTTCAACAAATTACAATTATCCCCTTGATATCAACGCTGTCACGTTTGAATTTACTTTTAGCGATGACTTTGATGATCCTATCAGAGCCTCTATGACTAGAAGAGATCGACCTGATTTATACACTAACGGAGGAGGGGAAAACTATTATAACAATACCAGAATCAATCTTTATGAGGGGGATGATGAGTCTGCCACGCTGGTGTTTGGTGCGCAAAGTGAACCCGGTCAAACAACCCTCCGCACGACGACCGAAACAAATGACTACTTTATTGGCAGACGCGACGGAAGGAATCTCTTTCGTCGAACGATCGTTAGCACAACAGGCTATGCTGGAGACTTCACGATAAGCGGTATACTCAATGACGCATCGGTACGGGATCTTGCTACCGATGGGTTGCTGGATTTCAGCCTTTTAGTTCAGGGTGATTTAATTCTCAAGAGTTCTACCTTGTCGCTTAATGTAACGCCGACTCTACCAGTGATTACCCGTATTCCCGAGCCTTCGACTTTGTCACTTCTGGCAGGGATAGGGATATTGAGTTTAGTCGCCCGGCGAAAAAATAAAGCATTTAAGCCTGCCCATGAAGCATAGGGCAGGTAAAGTGACGGGGGGAGAGAGCCTTGTCGCAACGCCGCTCCTGAGCAAACCAACTTGTAACTAAAGGGCTTTGCTCAGGTATTGGAAGGCAATATATAAAACTTCAAATAGACATTGGCAACAATATGGGAAAAATATTAATTTAACAAATATAAATATGAGGAATGGAATCTCATGAGTTTAACCGAGAGACAAAAAAGAGAACAAAGTTATTATAATCAGTTTGCAGAAATGTTTACTTTGAATGAGAATATAGATTTTTCACCCATCTTAGGAAAAGAACGCAGGCCTTGGAACAGTTATTGGTATATTTATCAGTTAGCGGAAGAAGCTGCGGCGGGGAAGGTGTCTCCAAAACTTCTAGATTTTGGCTCGGGGCCAGGAGAAAATGCTCTAAGATTTGCAAAGCTTGGGTATGAGGTGGAAGGCTTTGACATCTCAGAAAAAAATATCGAGGCCGCAAGTGGGCTTTTTGAAAAGTACGAAATTTCGGGAAATTTCAAAGTTTCTGTTGCGGAGAAGTTAGACTATGCTGATGAGACCTTTGATACTATTGCGGGGATTGATATTCTTCATCATGTAGATATTCCATTGTCCATTAAAGAGTGTCGGCGAGTGCTTAAGCCTGGTGGAGTCGCTATCTTTAGAGAGCCATTGGATGTCCCTCTGTGGGATAAAATTAGAGGGTTAAAGTTAGTGACGATATTTTTCTCTAAAAGCGTTTCTTTTGAAAAACATATTACAGAAGATGAACGAAAGCTAAATCAAGAGGATATTCGCGTTTTAACGGAAGAATTTCCAGATATAAAAATTGATAAATTTTTAATTTTTTCAAGATTTGATCCTTATTTAAGAAAAAATCATGATTCAACGCCATCATTATTGGAGAAGTTTGATGCCTTTTTAATGAGGCTTATTCCAGGTATTGCCAACTTGGGAGGAGCGATGGTAATAACTTTAAAGAAAGAAAAATAGGGTATTGTTACAGAGAAAGCGAGGGTATTTAGAAGTTATCATTCGTAAATTAACGATCAGCGGAAAAACATTAATTGCAACGCCAGTTTTTATCAAAGTATTGTAGGCAGATATTAACTGCCCGGTGTTTTTCAAGTTGGTCATTTTTTATTGGGTTACTGTGCGGATGGTGATAGTTATTATCTGAAGTTGAGGCGCTAAATGCGCCTAACCCAACCTGCAAAAATAAATTGTCAGGCACCTGTGTGTGAATGGTTACGGGCACCGTAAGACAAAAGTTTTGAGATGCTTGAATATGTCGGGCAAGGCTAAATAAACTCACTGGAAGGAGTAGCTTCTGTCCAAATATCAGTTTATGGGGTGCTTGCTATGAGATGCCAGGGTTAAGTAACAATCAGTCCGAAAAAAAGATATCTCCAAAATATGCTGTGGCGGATTGCCCGGTATTGTCACCATCCACCATTACGGCAATGGCATCAATTTTTTTCACGTCTTCACCAAAGAATTTTTTCAGGTCTTCACGCACATTACGACGTTCGGTGATCCATTGTCCCAGCTGTTCTTCACCTGAACGCACGGCCAGCATTTTGGCATTGCCAGTGAACGCATTGGGCCATTCACTGCCTGCGGACTGATTGCTGGACCACACATAATTAATGGCTTTGGTATTCCAGAAAAATATGCCGCCGGATACCACGACATAAATACGCGCGGGATAATCGTCGCCGTTCTTGCTGTGCTCGTCGTTACCTTTAAACAGGTTTTGCACTTGCCATGACCAGTTAAGATACGGTGTTTTGGTCAGATCAATATTTACTTCCTTGAACAGGCCCGAAGCCTGTCCCTGGGTGCTGGCATGCAACACCTGCTGTTTATCTTTTATGTTCGGGCTGTTGATACCTGCTGTTTGGGCGTCAACAAAGCGATACTGGCTGTTACCCTCAAACGATTTTTCTTCCCAGTCCGCCAGATCGCCCTCACTGAAATTAGCGACTTTGCTGACAGTTTCGGCAAGTAACAGGACAGGCGCAAACAGTATTGTGATCAATAACGCTGCCTGCAAAAAGACAGAAGGGCGCATATTATTTTCCTCAGGTTTCAGTCATCACTGGATAATGTGCGGGATAAGGCAGCTGTGCCACGCCACTATCTACCGCAGCTCTGGCAACGGCGGAGGCAACAAATTCCAGCAAGCGCGGGTGAAAGGGTTTGGGAATAATGTAATCCGGGCCAAAGGTCATGCTTTCCACGCCGTAAGCTTTGCAGACTTCAGCGGGGACGGGTTCATGAGTCAGTTTTTGCAGGGCATGCACAGCGGCGATCATCATGTCTTCATTGATGCGTCGTGCGCGCACATCCAGCGCTCCACGAAAGATAAAGGGAAAACCCAGTACATTGTTCACCTGGTTAGGGTGGTCGCTGCGTCCCGTGGCCATGACCATATCATCACGTAACCGGTGGGCCAGTTCGGGCTCAATTTCCGGGTCCGGGTTGGACAGTGCGAAGACAATCGGCTTTGCTGCCATGGCCATTAATGCCGCCTCACCCAGCAGGTTGGCACCGGAAACACCAATAAATACGTCGGCCCCGCTCATGGCGTCGAGCAGGGTGTTTTTACGGGTATCTTCACTGGCGAAAGACCACTTGTACGGATTAAGCCCCTTGCGGTCGGTGTGAATCACCCCTTTGCGATCCAGCATGAGAATGTTATTGCGGTGTGCGCCGAGCGATACCAGAAGCCGCATGGAGGCAATGCCTGCCGAGCCTGCACCGAGACAGACTATCTTTACAGCGTCGAGTTTTTTGCCTTGAATTTGCAACGCATTGAGCAGGCCCGCTGCGACAATGATGGCCGTACCGTGCTGGTCATCATGGAACACCGGGATATCCAGCTGGTCGATAAGCGTCTGTTCAATTTCAAAACAGCGTGGTGCGGCAATGTCTTCCAGGTTGATACCACCAAACGTGGGCGCAATACCCGCCACCGTGCTGATAAATTCAGCGGTGGTGGCGGCATCTACTTCGATATCAAACACATCCACATCGGCAAACTTTTTAAACAGCACACCTTTACCTTCCATGACGGGCTTGGCCGCTAATGCGCCGGTATTTCCCAGTCCCAGCACCGCACTGCCGTCGGTCACCACGGCCACCAGATTGCCCTTGGCCGTATATTGGTACGCAGCTTCGGGGTTTTCGACAATGGCCCGCACCGGCTCCGCCACGCCCGGCGTATATGCCAGTGACAATTCCTGCTGGGTGTCGCAGGGTTTGGTGATTTCGATGGCGATCTTGCCGGGGCGCTTGCCTGCCTGATTGGCCACATTAATCCCGGCGTGATAATCCAGTGCCTTTTGTTTTGTGTCTTCGCTCATGGTTTGTCCGTTTTTTGTTTTATGATCATGGCGCTCTTTGTCAGATACGCCGCGTTGTGAAATGTTACGTACTGGATGTTACGGTATAATTTCCATGCTGGCGGGGTGTCGCAGTCGTATCACCAACTGTTTTTTATAAGGCGACAACCAGCCGCGCACGATAATGTTTTTTCCACGCAAGGAGTGTAGCGGCTTATCGCCAAACCATTCCAGATCTGTGCGTGCAATGCGTACAGCGACGCCTTCGCGCGGCCCTTTGTCGGGACGCAGCTGAAAATTCAACCACACTGAACGTCGGCTTTCGCCCACCTGCAACACACGACCACGAATAATACGAAACCCGCGCGCACTGGGCGAAACCTCTTTCACCGGGACAGGGCGATAAACATTCTGCCATACCCCTTTTCCGCTTTTGCGGGCGTTGTTTTCCGCCGTTTGGTAGCACTCAAGCTGCATCACATTGGGGGGTACCACGATTTGTGCCGCCAGACCTGCGCTTAGCAAGGCCATTTCAATGTTTGTGCCATCTGATAAATAAACATGTGCCAGCAAGCGCCCATAACGGTCCTGTTTTTCCCGGTCAAAACGCAAACCCACAGTGGCGGTTTTGCCCAGTAATGTTTTCAGGGCTTTGCGTGCCGCTTTGGCCAGTGGCTCGGATGGTCTGCCTTCACGCCCGATCTCCGGGGTATTGATGCCGATCAAGCGTACCAGGCGTCCATCACGTAGCCGCAGGGTATCTCCATCAACCACCTGAGACACCGTAACGGTTTCAGCGACAGTGCCGACCGCGCAATTTGCCTGCTTAACCTGTGCCGCCATGGTTAGCGAACCGGCAACGGCAAAATAAAACAGCAAACAAACAAAAAGGGCGTCCTTGCAGGACGCCCTTTTTTTGCTGATTTTTTTTATGCTGCTATTTGTTCTGACACGATGCCATTTGCCACTGCTACAGCAAAAAATGCACGTCTGTACCGTGTTGCGATACGCGCGAATCAGCAATTCGGGTTTTATTTCGCGCCGTATTTCTGACGGAACTTGTCAACACGACCACCGGTATCCACAATTTTCTGCTTGCCGGTGTAAAACGGATGACACGCGGAGCAAACATCCAGCAGCAGTTCTTTGTTTAGATCCAGTGTGGAACGGGTTTCGAAGGTATTCCCGCAGCTGCATTTCACTTTGATCTCGTGGTAAGCGGGATGCGTTTCCGACTTCATGCTATCAACCTCAAATCTGTTCGTTGTGAGCATTCCATGGACAAACTCCTCCGAGGGAACGCTTGAGAGCCGCGCATTCTAAGGGATTTTTTCCACCACAGCAAGCCGCTGCCGCAGGCAGATGCCGGTTGTTAATTTTTCCCGCAGGTTAAATGCGGCTCATGCAAGCCGGGTTTACCTGAAATGATTTGCCCGGATGTTTTCACGAACCCCATTGTATTGCTTCCACACCGCAAGAGCATTGCCATTGTTATCCAGCGCGATTTGGGGTTTGAAAGCATCTCCCCTGTTGTCGGTCTCGATCAGTTCGGCGGTGCCCCAGTTTGCCCCGTCAAAGCGGTTTGCCCGGATATTATAACGAGTGCCATCATTTTGGACCCACACCGCGAAGGCGCTGCCAGTGTCGTCAAACGCAAGTTGAGGCCCGAAGGCGTTTCCTGCATCGTCGGTTTCAAGCAGTTCAGCGGTTCCCCAGTCTGTGCCGTCAAAGCGGTTTGCCCAGATGTTGGTGCGAGTGCCATCGTATTGCCCCCACAATGCGAGAGCATTGCCATTGTTATCAAAGGCGATTTGGGGCTTGAACGCATCTTCGGCATTGTCGATTTCAATCAGCTCGGCGGTGCCCCAGTTTGCCCCGTCAAACCGGTTAGCCCAGATGTTATAGCGGGTGCCGTCGTTTTGGGCCCACACGGCGAGGGCATTACCGCGAGGGTCAAACGCGACCTGGGGCCATAAAACATCGCCCGCATTGTCGGTCTCAAGCAGTTCGGCAATCCCCCACTGTGAGCCATTAAACCGGTTTGCCCAGACGCTGGTGCGGTTGCCATCACTTTGAATCCACACGGCGAGGGCATTACCGGTGTTATCAAATCTGATTTGGGGCCACAAGGCACTCCCCGTATTATCGATTTCAATCAGTTCGGCAGTGCTCCAATCGGACCCGTTAAACCGGTTTGCCCAGATGTTGGTGCGGATACCATCGTTCTGAGCCCACACGGCGAGGGCATTGCCGCGATTATCCAGGGCAACCTGAGGCCACAAGGCATCTCCTGCATTATCAGTCTCAATCAGTTTGGCATCGCCCCAGTCAGAGCCGTTAAACCGGTTTGCCTTGATGTTGGTGCGGGTGCCATCGTTTTGGGCCCACACGGCGAGGGCATTGCCGCGGTTATCCAAGGCAACCTGGGGCCACAAAGAGTCCCCTTCATTGTCGGTCTCAATCAATTCGGCGGTTCCCCAGCCGGATCCATTAAACCGGTTTGCCTGAATATGAGTACGGGCACCCTCTTTTTGAACCCACACTACGAGGGCATTGCCGTTGTCGTCCAGAGTGACCTGAGGCCAAAATACATCCTTTGTTTTGTCGGCTGCAATCAGCTCGGCGGTTCCCCATGCTGATTCACTAAAATCATGTGCCTGTATGTCAGGGGGCGCATCATTATTTTGATCCGGCATGTCGGGGGCAGGATTGTCACTGTCCAGCGTAAGTTGTGGGCCGGGCGTGTTTTCTGCGTTGTCGGGTTCAATTAATTCAGCGCTTGCCCCGGAGGTTTTGGCGGGCATATTTGCTGGATTTTTTTCTTCGCCACATGCAAATAAAAAAAAGAGTACCAACAGAAACAGGTATATATTCCATCGACCGAATATTGTTATGTGTTTGTCCATTTAATTAAATTCTCCCTCCTGGAGTTCGTTGACTACAAATTTTAG
Organism: Gammaproteobacteria bacterium; assembly: GCA_021648485.1. GTDB lineage: Bacteria > Pseudomonadota > Gammaproteobacteria > SZUA-152 > SZUA-152 > SZUA-152. The sequence continues at coordinate 33,099 of JAKISS010000009.1, read as the reverse complement.
TGATAAACGCACCGCGCCTGTTATGACGCTAACCTTATTTAGGCGCACTGAAATCCAGTTGCTTCTTGCATGGGCGTTAATCGGGGGTGTAATCCCCCTCTTTAAGACAAGTTTGAATTTCTGTCACATGAGGCGCTTGCAAAATTACCCCTGTCATTTGGCAAGGCAAAAACGGTGAAAAACGTGACCTGTGCGAAGTCTATCATTTCACGGCCCCGTATTTGAACCCGTTTTTTAATGGTGTGAGAAAGTATGCCAAGAGTAATGACGTAACAAGTAATAGTTGGACTATTGCAGGGATGTTTAACATTTTCGCATCCTCGGTAGAGGAGCTGCATTGACTGTGGGTATATCTTTTACACCCTTTTGTCATTACGTACTATGTGGGCACAAAAAACGTGTCCACCCTGCGGTTTAATGTAATGGCAGTGATGCTTTACACCGGGTTGTCAATATCCACAAATTCCACGGCCAGCCCGAAGTGTGCAGCAAGGTGTGTACCCAGCGCCTGCACGCCACCACGTTCCGTGGCATGGTGTCCTGCACTGAAAAAATGCAAACCCAGCTCACGGGCCACATGTACCGTTTGCTCGGAAATTTCCCCCGTCACAAAGGCATCCACGCCCAGTGCAGCGGCTTGTTCAAGGTAAGATTGCGCAGCCCCGGTACACCAGGCAACCGTATGAATGTCACCACTGGCTCCGGCAATATGCAGAGGTTTACGGTCCAGCTTGCGGGTCAGTAGTTTGCCGAAAGCTTCTGCGCTCAAGATCTGCGTCAACCGACCGTATTGGCCGATGGGTATGCCGGTTTCGCTGCCAAAAACCCCTTCCTGTTGCAGGCCCAACAGTTTCGCCAATTGCGTGTTATTACCCAGCTCCGGGTGTGCGTCCAGCGGCAAATGATAGGCCAGCAGGTTGATATCAGCTGCCAGTAATGCGCCGAGACGCTGTTTTTTCATACCGACAATGCAGGCATCTTCACCCTTCCAGAAATACCCGTGGTGTACCAGCAATGCATCGGCTTTTCGTTCCGCCGCGGCATCCACCAGCGCCTGACAGGCCGTGACCCCGGTGACTATCTTTTTTATGTCGGCGCGGCCTTCCACTTGCAGACCATTGGGTGCGTAGTCGGCAAAGGCCCGGACATTGAGTATTTCCGCCAGATACGCCAGTAATTCATCGCGCTGTACCATTATTTGTTTCCTGTTTTTTGCGTGGTGCTTTCATCATAATCCGAAAAGCCGAAAGCAGGGAGCCGTGGTATCCTTTCACCCCATGAAAAAAACCAACCCTTATCTGTTTTTATTCAAAGCTGTCGTCGCCGGGCTGGCCGCTGCTTTTGTGGTTTTGTTGTTGCGTCCTGACTTGCTTGGTCACCAACGTCCGGTGGTGGAGCTCAAACAAAGCCCGACGATCCATGCCGGGTCGGGGCAATTCGGCAATGGTCCGGTATCTTATGCACAGGCTGTAGAGGCCGCTGCGCCTGCTGTGGTCAATATATACACGACTAAAGTCATCACCGAACGGGTTAATCCGTTGCTGCGGTATTTTTTTGGTGACCAATATGTACCCCGCCAGCGGTTGGAAAATAATCTGGGCTCCGGGGTTATCGTCAGCGATCAGGGTTATATTCTCACCAATAATCATGTCATTGCCGGAGCCGCCGGTATCGAAGTGCTGCTGCGCGATGGCCGCAGTGCCGAGGCAAAGCTGGTGGGTACCGACCCGGAATCCGATATCGCGGTACTGAAAATAGACCTCGATACCGTGCCCACCATCACCTTCAATCTTGCCAACAGCATGCGTGTGGGTGACGTGGTACTGGCTATCGGCAACCCCTTTGGTGTGGGGCAAACCGTGACCATGGGCATCATCAGCGCCACCGGTCGTGACCATATGGGCATCAACACCTTTGAGAATTTTATTCAGACCGACGCTGCCATCAACCCCGGTAATTCCGGCGGTGCGCTCATCGATGCCTACGGTAATCTGGTGGGCATCAACACCGCCATTTTTACCAAATCCGGCGGGTCACAGGGTATTGGTTTTGCCATTCCCATGAGCATCGCCCGGGATGTGATGGAACAGCTCATCGAAACCGGGCGTGTTTCGCGCGGCTGGCTGGGAGTGGAAACGCAGGATATCACCCCGCAACTGGCTGAATCATTTAACCTGCGAGACATCAACGGTGTCATCATTGCAGGTATCCAGCGTAGCGGTCCCGCTGCGCGGGCCGGGTTGCGTCCGGGTGATATTATTCTTTCTGTTAATGGTGAGTCGGCAAGTGACAGCAAAATTGTGATGAATCAAATTGCCCGTACCTCGTCCGGTGAAAAATTACGCCTGAAAATCCTGCGTAATGGCCGTGAATTTGATGCCGAGGCTATCGTTGGCGAACGGCCACCACCGACTCGTCAACCGCGTAATCGCAGTTAGGGCGTAGCAGCTGTGAATAATGATAACCCAACGCAAAGGCGCGAAGACACAGAGGTAACGGCCAAAATATACCTTTGTGTTTTCCGCGTCTTTACGCCTCCGCATTGGATTTTGTCGTGATAAAAAACACCGATGAAACGTGTCCATGAACTTGTGGTCTATGATTAAAGTATCCAGATAACAATTCTCAAAAGGAGGCTTCTGGTGAACAAAATTGCCATCATTGGTGCAGGCCGGGTCGGTGAATCCACCGCACAAATTCTCGCCAAAGAAGAGCTGTGCCGGGAGTTGGTCTTACTCGATATCCACGAAGGTATGCCACAGGGTGTCGCACTGGATATTCAGGAGTCCGCCTCGTTGTTGCGTTTTGATACGCGCGTTACCGGTGCCACCGATCCCGCTGCTATTGCGGGTGCAGATATCATCATTGTCACGGCGGGTATCCCGCGCAAACCAGGTATGTCGCGCTCGGATGTCTTGGAGACCAATCTCGCCATCATCGATAAAATCGTTGCTGATGCACTTGAACATGCACCTGATGCCATGCTCATTATGGTCACCAATCCGGTAGACGTGCTCACCTGGTATGCCTGGCAAAAATCCGGCTGGCCCCGTCACCGGGTGTTTGGCCAATCCGGCGCACTGGACACAGCCCGCATGACCAGCTTTATCGCCATGGAAACGGGGTATTCGATAAAAGACATTTCCGCCCTGGTGCTGGGCGGGCACGGTGATGCCATGGTGCCGCTACCCCGCTTTACCGACATTGCAGGTATCCCCATCACCCATTTTTTGAGTGAAGAAAGAATTCATCAAATCAACCAGCGTACACGACAGGGTGGTGGTGAAATTCTTGCTTTAAAACAACATTCCAGCGCCTACGATTCTCCTGCGGCCGCCGTCGCCATTATGGTAGATGCGATTAGTTACAATCGTCGCCGCATTCTTCCCTGTGTGAGTGTGCTGGATGGTGAATACGGCCAGCATGAAATCGCCATGGGTGTGCCTGCGGTACTGACAGAAACCGGACTCACCGACATTATCGAGTTGCAGCTCAATGCCGATGAACAAGCTGCGTTTCAGACCTCGGCGGATATAGTGGCTGCGGATATTGCTGCTTTGCGTTAGCGTGCGCAGGCTGGGGGTTATCCCTATTTTTTCAGGGTGTTGTTAAATCCTGTTCGGCGAGCAATGTCACCTGTGAAGGATAATCAAACGCCGTTTGTCGCAACTGTGTATGTCCCGCCACCAATGCCTGTTTTGCCCGTGCTAATAACATTTTATTACCATTGCGTTGTGCCACGAGCAATGAAATTCTTAACAGGGTACTCGATGGTGAAGGCAGTGGACTGTCATCCAGAATCGCCACACCAAAACCGCTGGGCAACAGCGTTTGATCCGACAACAACCAGCCTGCGTCACTATAAAAACGTCGCCAGGCATCACTCACCCAACGCTCCACTAACCGGAAGTCGTCAGCACTGTTGGTAAGCTCTGCCCAGGCCAACAAACCTTGTGCCGCGAAGGCATAATCCTCCAGCCCGGCCTGACCCAGTTCACCACGCTTCCCTTTGGCGCGTAATAATCGCTGGCCGTTCCACAGAGTATTCCGTAAATAATCGCGCACACCTTTTGCCGCATCCCCATATTGTTTGCCGCCCGGCAATCTTGCAGCTTCAACCAGCGCCGTCAGTGCCAAACCATTCCAGCCTGCCAGTAGCTTATCGTCTACTGGCAAATTACGGAGGGCACGTATATTCAATAATTTTTCACGCGCTGACGAATATTGTTTTTGCGCCAGACCTTTGTCGATGTGTAATTGGCTGGCAGCTTCATCCAGTGACATTTGTACTCGCGGCAGATACCCCGCAGAAAAATCAGCATGCCCCTCCAGTCCCCAAAGTATTTTCATCAATCGATATTCTTCGCGTGTCAAAATACCCAGCAACGTTTCACGTTCCCACAGGTAATAACCTCCTTCCACATTGTCCGCATCCACAGCGGAAAAACTGGCGACCAGTGCGCCTTGTGATCCGCGCATGTTATCTAACATAAAATCGAGAGTGTCCCGGGCAATGTCAGCATAATCTGCCCGTTTGAATATTGTTGCGGCACGCAAATACAGTTTGGCCAGCAATGCATTGTCGTACAGCATTTTTTCAAAGTGTGGCATCTGCCAGCCAGGGTCGGTGGTGTAACGAAAAAACCCACCACCCAGGTGATCGCGCATTCCCTGCGTGGCCATATGATCAAGCGTGAGTATTAAAAAATTTTTCAACGACGGCATCGCGTTATGCGTATAAGCACTGAGCAATGCATCCAGCTGCGGCACCATGGGGAACTTACTTTGCTCACCGAAACCACCGTCCATTTCATCGCTCAATTGCAAAGCCTGCTGTACCAATATGATTTCATAACGCTGGCCGTCGCCAGCTTTGAGAGCCGGGTCAGGCCGGGCAGCCTCACCTTTCATTGTTGCAGCGGCTTTGGCAGCGGTTTGCGCAAGATACAGCGGTGCCTGTTGCCACTGCTGTTGCAAATCAGAGAGCAGGGCAAGGAACCGGTCTTTCGGTGCATAAGTCAGGCCCACCAGAGGATGACCTTCCGGGGTGAGAAACACATTTAATGGCCAACCGGCAGCACCACGGGTGCGTTGCACAAAATCAATAAGATAAGCATCCAGCGCGGGATTGAGTTCACGATCCACCTTCACGGAAATGAAATGCTCGTTGAGCAATTTGGCAACCTGCGGGTCACGATAAGTCTCGCGCTGCATCACATGGCACCAGTGGCAGGAAAAATAACCGATGGATACAAACAGTAGAGTGTTCTCTTTTTTTGCTCGCGCCAGCACCACCGCCGACCACGTATGCCACGCCACGGGATCATCACCGTGCATGGCCAGATAGGGCGAGTCATGCTTGCTCAGCTCGTTAGCCAGCGTTGATCCGGTAGTCAGCAAGAGCGTGATCATCAGAGCACGTAGCATCAATTTATCTGTAGCGGTCATTTTGTGGTTATCCCGACAACGCGAATTCACCTCCAATTAAATGTTTGAGCTCCTTTTCCTCTTGAAAGCATAGCCGTTAAAGCTAAGAAATGAGCACGCAATAACTTCCCGGCTTTGCTCAAGCAGAACGGACGAATACGCGCTAAACCGGGAAGCTATTACGTACCCATTCCTAAGTCAGCAGGGTGGAACAAGCGTAGCGGTTCCACCAAATGAGCAAAAGACATATTCAAGGCTCGATCAGCTGTCGGCGTCCACCTCGCCTCGCTGTTTGCTAGTGAATCATTGTTGTATGAGGGGGTTTTCTCCTGTTGGTGAAACCGCTACGGTTTTGCTCTGTGTTGAATAGAGCGGGAAAAAAATCTATAAATACCTCAACTCAGAACACAAAACACTCCAGTTGTTACCTTTAAAGTTCACAAAAACTGAACGCCTCACTCTGCCCAAAATCAAACACCGTCAATAACCCCCGCAGAATGCACGTATTTCTCCGCTGTCTGGGGTGCTAAAATCACACCATTGCCCTCCCCGCAGGGCCAAATGACAAACCACCGGAGCATATTATGAGCGCATTACCCGAATACAAAACCACCATTACCGATGAAATCACCGTTATGCCCGCCGCCCACGAAAAACTTGTGGAATTGCTGAAAAGTGAAGAAGACATTAACGGCGTGCGCATCTTTGTTTCCGGCGGCGGCTGCGGCGGCATGACTTACGGTATGACCTTTTCTGAAGCCCCCGGTGCGCATGATGCCATTCTCGAACAGGACGGTCTCACCCTGTATGTGGACGCCGTCGCTCTGGGCTTCCTCAACGGTGTGGAAATTGACTTTGTACAGCAAGGCGTGGGAGCCAGCTTTGTGTTCAAAAACGCCTTTGCCGCCACTGGTGGTTCAGGCGCCTGTGGCGGTTGTGGTGGTGCAGCGGGCGGTTGAGGTTAATACAAGTGGCAAAAACGCGCAGTCCCCAAATAACCGTTTCCCCGGCCTTTACCGGGAAAACGGTCCTGGCCAGATGCCCGCCTCCCATTTAAAAAAACAAACACCCCCGCCTGCTACTGGTCGTCCCCCATAGCAGCTATCGCATATAAATCAGGGGTATAGTGGACAAATTTAAATAAATTAAGTAGAAAGTGCGCTCAACTTGTATGCAAGGAGTGCGAAATGGGTCTTGCCGAGGCATTTAAGGGTATCTCAGATCCAAAAATCGAGCGTCATAAACGCCATCTCTTGCAAGATATACTTTTTATCGCGGTCTGTTCTTTGTATTTGTGGCGCAGATAAATGGACGGAAGTTGTCGAATTTGGGCTTGCTAAGGAAAAGTGATTTAAACAATATTTGTCGCTTCCTAATGGAATCCCTTCGCACGACACGTTTGGTCGAGTGTTTTCCTTGATATGTCCTGCGGAGTTTCAGGCTTGTTTTCTAGCATGGGTAAAATCTATAAGTGAAATAACTCAAGGCGAAATTATTGCCATCGATGGAAAAACATTGAGGCGCTCTCATGATCGCAGCAACAAGGCCGCCGCGATTCATATGGTGAGCGCTTGGGCATGTAACAATGGATGCAGATCACGGTCGCATAGAAATACGTCGCTATTGAATTAGTAATGACGTTGCTTGGCTTGATCAGCACGATCAGTGATTTGGGTTAAAGAGCATTGGCTTGGCAGAGTCGGAGAGGCACATTGGTGAGGAGGTAACGATTGAGCGCCGTTATTTTATCTCTAGCCTCCAAAATGATGCGCGCCAATTCGGCGATGCCATAAGAAAACACTGGGGAATTGAAAACAATCTTCATTGGGTGTTGGATGTTGCATTCAGAGAAGATGAGAGTCGAGTGAGAAAAGATTATGCGCCAGAGAATTTAGCGATGCTACGACATATCGCGCTAAATCTACTGAAACAAGAAACGACATTAAAGCGCGGGATAAAAACAAAGCAGCTAAAATCTGGTTGAGACGAAAAATATTTGCTCAAGGTAGGGATTGCAAGCTAACTTATATGCGATTGCCCTGAATAGACCTCTTGCACCTGTTGACAACACCATCAAGAAGCAGTCGCGGCAGGAATGCTGATTACTCAGTGTCCCCTGCAGATTCTCACATGAAGTTTTCCTTCACCGGGCTCCTCGGTTGTACTCGCTTTCGTAGCCAACAATATCTCCTTTAAGGGCTCTGACCCCTTAATTACTGGTTTCTTCACGGCGCGCGCTCACACAATAAAGTTACGTACGGCACGTTGTAATTGTTGTAGGTTTCTTTGTGTAGGATAGGGTGTATAACGTTGGCGCTCATACAGCACGGTGATGTTGTTGATGTCTCGTGCCCGTTGCGGGTATTGCTGACTTGCCCGCTGGGCGAAGTCCAGCGGGCCTTCTGCGGGTTGCCGCTGCATCCCGCGCTGTGATAGTCGTTGGCAGAACCGTTCATAAGCCATTTGTGCGGGGTCTTGGTTCCGCCGATGCCACGGTCGCAATAAATACACGGCAACCACTACCATTACCAACGTCATGCCAGCCACTAACAGGGAGATCATTTGCTGCCAGTCGATGTTGTCAAAACCTGCACTGGCGAACATGCGCGATAAAAAATTCTGCTGGCGCTGGGTGTTGTAATTTACTACCCATTGGTTCCAGGTATGGTTGATACGGTCCCAGCTAAAGCTCAATTGGCGGCCTACTTTTTTCAGCCAGTTGGGTGTGGTACCCGCTCCTGTCATTTCCGGCAGAATGCGCGCCAGGTCTTGTGGGTTTTCAATACGTTCAGCGGGAATGACCGCTGTGGGATCTATTCGTCGCCAACCTTCACCGCGTAACCAGACTTCTGTCCAGGCATGGGCATCAGATTGCCGCACAATGAAGTAGTCACTTTGTGGATTCATTTCACCGCCCTGGTAGCCGGTGACTACACGCGCAGGTACACCGGCTGCACGCATCAAAAAAACAAACGCTGAGGCGTAGTGTTCACAAAATCCCCGGCGACTATCAAACAAAAATGCATCCACGGGATCATCGAATAATAACGGTGGTTGTCGTGTGTAATAAAACGGTTGTTCGGCAATGTAATTCAAAACGGTTTGCACATAAGCGGCATTGTCCGTCACTTTTTGCCGTAATTGTTGCGCCAGTTGACGTGCCTGTATGCCTGATTTTTCGGGCAGTTGCAGATAAAGCGAAATATTCGGGATATCATCTTTTGCTAACCGGTAATCTGTGAATGAGCGCATGGAATAACGTACCAGTTGCCGCACGGGTTGATTGGCGATAATTTCATAATCGTCAGAAAGGCGGCTGTCCGGTGGAATAATGGCGGGTAAGTCCAGTGCAAATAACCAGCGTTGCTGATGCGGTTCCAGGGTAACCGTATAAAGACTGGGTGTGCCTCTTGCCTGGTTCTGCGCATTAATACTCAGGCGAGTTGTGAGTCTTTGTGGATACGGGTTGGTCCAGGTTCTTCCATCAAATTGCGTCAATACCGGCCCGCGCCAATAGCGTTTTTGCGGCAGGGGGAGAGGGGTGTCGAATTGTACTCTGAAGGCCACGCTGTCGTTGTCGCTTAATTGGCTGATGTTACCTGGTGACATGGAGTCCGACAGACCGGTGCCCGCGCCTGCGCCATCGGCAGGCAGGCTCCACAATGGACCGGGAATGCGCGGAAACAAAAAAAACAATAACAGGGCCAGTGGCAGTGCCTGCATTAAAATTGCGCCTGCTTTTTGTAAATTGGCCCATTGTGGAATCACGGATTGATCACGACTGAAGGCAATCAAGGCGGTGACGAGCAAGGTCACCACCAGCAACATATAAAATCCCATAAAAATGGATTGGTCAAATAAAAATACGGTAATCACTACAAAAAATCCCAGGCCGATTACCACACCCACATCGCGCTGGGCGTTCATTTCCATTAATTTCAAGCACAGCATGATGACGAGCAAACCCACGCCAGCTTGCTGCCCCACTAATGTGCCAAAGGCAATCCAGGTTGCCAAAATACCGACCAGTGTCAGTAACCAGCGTACCGTGCGTGGGGGCAGAGCAAGGTAGCGCCATTCAAATAACAAGCGCCAACACAGTAAAATAATGCTGGGTAACATTACCAGCAGAGGTAAACGAAAGAAGTGTGGTGTAAAAGCCAGTGCCAGCCCGGCGAGCAACCAGAGGTTTTCTGCTTTTGCCTGTTTTACTCGCTGTTGAAAGCCGGACATATTCATGATGATGAAATATCGGCATCCGGGGTTATGTCATGCAGGGCGAGCGCTTGTAGGCATTGTTGCTGGTGCGCAGATCCTGTGCCTGGCGGAATATGTGTATTCGGCAGCCGCAGCCCATAATTCACCTGTGTGGCGCTGGCATCCAGCACCCAGCGAGTCAGGCGCGACAGGCGTGCTTCTGTATCCAGGTTTGGCAGGCTATCCCAGTCTAACCATAATTCGATAGCCTGGTCGCCGCCAAACTGTTTGGTGAACATGTCCTGCCCGCGGGCAACGGTTTTCCAATGAATATGACGCAGGGAATCACCTGCGTGATAGTTACGCAGGCCGGCAAAATCATCGGTCCCGTGGCCACGGTCACCCTGCAAGTCAAGGTGATAACTGGATTCATCCGGTAGAGGGTGATGCTGATCCGGGATGGGATACACGAAATAACACACATCCCGTTGTGCGTAGGCCCATGCCCGAAACAGGCCCAGCGGAAAACCGGTTTCCAGTGTCAAGCGTGGCACGGTGTGTCGGCCACGGTGTGTTGTCCGCAATGGCACTTTATTTCGTTGCCACTGATCACCTGTTATATCAACATTGGTGTGTTGTTGATTTCGTAACTGTAATTTGATGGCATAACGGGCTGCACTGCGACGGTTGTCCAGCATTATGGGCACCTGTGCGATTTCACCGCAAAACACAGCGGGTATTTGTCCTACGTCAACGCGCAAATGCAACAGGTTACGATAGGTGTGCAGGATGGCAATAAAAAAGATACTGGCCAATAAAAATGTCAGCGCATAAGCAAGGCTGTTGTTGTAATTCACGGCACCCAACAGCATGATCAGCATCATTGCCGCAAAATATACCCCCATTCTGCTCGGTAAAATATACACGCGCCGCTGTGCCAGAAAAATGGGGCCGGGCTCCGGGCCTTCTCCCGCGAAAAATCGTTTCAGGCTGAAGCGGTGACGCAGGCTCATGGCAGTGGGCGTGGTGGTATTCGCCGTTGTATGCGACATGGCAAGTTCTCAGGGAATGGCAACGTCTTGCAACAGGGTCAGCAGTGTTTGATCGCCCTGGCTGGATTCTGCCACTGCCTGTAATCGATGGCTCACCACATGCGGCATGACAGTTTGCACATCTTCCGGCATGGCATGGTCCCGTCCGGCCATCAGCGCCCAGGCTTTGGCGCTGCGCAACAACGCAAGCCCGGCACGGGGGGATAGTCCGTGGGTAAATTGTGGCGAGCGACGGCTGATATCCAATAAAGCCTGCACGTAATCCAGCAGGGCATCGGCGACGTGTACTTTGCTGGCGGCCTGCTGTAGTGCTATCAGTTGCCCTGGCTGAATACACGCACCATGTTGTTTGAGTATTTCCCTGCGGTCATCGCCTCTCAATAGGGCACGTTCAGCGCTGGCATCAGGATAGCCCAGCGAAATACGCATCAAAAACCGGTCCAGCTGAGACTCTGGTAGCGGAAAAGTGCCGATTTGATAGGTGGGGTTTTGCGTGGCGATCACAAAAAAAGGTGCTGGCAATGGCCGGGTTTTCCCTTCGATGGTGACCTGGCCTTCTTCCATGGCTTCCAGTAGCGCGCTTTGTGCCTTGGGTGTGGCACGGTTCACTTCGTCAGCCAAAATCAGCTGGGCGAAAATCGGGCCGGGGTGAAAATGAAAACCCTGCTCGGATTTATCAAAAATGGATACGCCCAGAATATCCGCAGGCAGTAAATCGCTGGTGAACTGAATACGTTGATATTGCAGCCCCAGTGTTTGTGCCAGCACATGCGCCAGCGTGGTTTTACCCATGCCCGGCAAATCTTCGATGAGTAAATGGCCGCGTGCCAGTAAACACGCGAGCGCCAGACGAATTTCGTGTTGCTTGCCCAATACCACTTGGCTGGCATGCGTAACGATAGCATCCAGTCTTTTTGTTAATTCATTATTTTGCATGATGTTAGTAGCGACAAAAGGCCTCCAAGCCTGAGAAGTGGAAAGTGTCCTGAATGCCCATAAAAGCATAAACTGCGTTGATTATGAAATATGTCACACTGAATGATATCGAAAGTCGCATGCCCTGGGTGCTGAATTCACCCAGTGATAAGGGGCGTGTGAAATTAATGGTGGTACGCCCGCAAACGAATGAGCGCGAAGTGCTTTCACAGGCACTGTTTTCATCTGAAGCCGGGGTCACAGGCGACAATTGGCAAAATCAATGCTGGAAAACACTGGCCAATGGCCAGGCCGATCCTGTGGTACAGGTCGCCATCATGAACGCACGTATGATTGATGTATTGACCAGAGACAAAAACCAGTGGCCATTGGCGGGTGACCAGTTGTTTGTTGATCTTGATTTGAGCGTCAATAATTTGTCCTCTGGTACACAATTGCAAATAGGGGCGGTGGTGCTGGAAATTACTGCTGAGCCTCATCGGGCTTGCCGTAAATTCGAGCAACGGTTTGGGGAGGTTGCGAGGCAATATGTTAATTCGGCACAAGGCGATACGCATCGTCTGCGCGGTGTTTATGCAAAAATTATTTCAACCGGCGAGGTTTCGATTGGCGATGTCATCCACAAGCTCTGAAGCAAATACCACACAAATACAGTTAACCCGGCAATGGCTGGAACAGGTGGTCATCGGCCTTGGGCTGTGCCCCTTTGCAGCGCAACCACTGCTGGAAAATCGTGTACGGATTCAGGTATGTGACAGCACAACAGAATTGCAGTTACTGGAAGCACTGCACGCAGAGCTGGATTGGCTAGACCAGCAGCCCGACTCGGAACTCGAAACCACGCTACTGGTATTGCCCAATATGCTGGCAGATTTTGCAGACTACAATCAGTTTCTGGATCAGGTGGATGCGTTGCTTGACGAGTTTGCCTGGCACGGAAAGTACCAGATTGCCAGCTTCCACCCGCACTATTGTTTTGCTGGTGTTGCACCCGAGGCAGCAGAAAACCTGACCAACCGTGCGCCCTATCCAATCCTGCATATTATTCGTGAAGACAGTCTGGCTGTTGCACTTGCACATGTTGAACGACCAGAGGATATTCCATTACAAAATATCCGTCGGGTTAACTCGCTTCGCCTGGACGAAAAACACCGGCTTTTCCCCTGGATTTTTCCTGTTGCCTGAATCCTGCAAGTGCGCACCACTTGCAGGATTCAGGTGTTAATGAGTCAAACAATTCATCGCCCGTAATATTAAACAGAGTACAAAGTATTTATCGCCTTTTTCAACAAGGTTGCACATTGGTAGCCGACATACCTTTTTGGCCTTCTTCCATCTCGAATTTCACTTCCTGGCCCTCCGCCAGTGTTTTGAAGCCCGTGCCTTCGATATTGGTGTGATGCACAAAAACATCTTCCCCCCCTCCTTGTGGCACAATAAATCCGTAACCTTTGGCATCATTAAACCACTTCACCGTACCATCTGACATCATCCTTCCCCTCTCTCTAGTCAACAAATCCATTTTTTATACTTTCGTGCAATGTAACCTAATTGACAAGCTATCTCTAGTTAACAGGTTGCCGAGCAAATCATTATAACCAGACCAGGCCGGAGTGTGTACCCACAATCAATTATCTTTGTTGTGGAAATATTTTAAATATCTTTTGATAAGAGGCTTAAAAAGAGGTGATGGAAAAGTGCTTTAAAAAGTATTTGGTATATTATTTTAAGTTGAGCCGGGATCGGATATAAATTCACCTCAATGTTCCGGGTCACAGCACCCAATCGGTAATATGCTGATACAGATCATCGGCATCCGTTTCTGTGATGACGTGTCCTCGTACAGAAATACCGGCGCTATGTACTGTGGAAGCGTCACCACTGACCAAAGGATGCCATTCAATCAGAGGTTTACTTTCAGCCAGCAAACGATATGCGCAGGTTTTTGGTAGCCAGTGAAATTCTGCAATGCGTTCAACAGTGAGTACGGTACAATCTGGCACTTGTTTTTTACGGTTTTTATAATCCAGGCAGCGACAGGTTTCAACATCCATCAGCTTGCAAGCAACATTGCAAACATATACTTTGCCGCTATCTTCATCTTCAAGTTTATGTAAGCAACATTTTCCACAGCTGTCACACAATGACTCCCATTGTGTTGCATTCATTTCTTCCAGTGATATTTTTTCCCAGAAAGTATTCATTAATTACCGCGCCGCCAAGTATGAAAACGTTCCACCCAGTGTAACAGGGCTTCCGGTTTATGTTGCCGTTTCCACACACCGGCCACATATTTATTAGACTCTGCCATGGTGGGATAAATGTGGATCGTGCCAAGAATCTTGTTCAATCCCAGGCCATGTTTCATGGCCATGACAAACTCGGCAATCAGATCACCGGCATGGTTGCCGACAATAGTTACCCCAAGAATTTTATCTTTGCCCGGCATTGTCAAAACCTTCACCAGTCCGTGCGCTTCGCTGTCGGCAATGGCGCGATCCAGGTCATCGATGCCATAGGTGCTGACTTCGTAAGCAATATTTTTTTCTTTTGCTTCCAGTTCATTGAGACCCACGCGCGCTACTTCCGGATCGGTGAACGTTGCCCAGGGAATCACTGAATAATCCACACGAAAACTTTTAAACGGACTGAACAAGGCGTTGACTGCCACGTACCATGCTTGATGTGCGGCGGTGTGCGTAAATTGATAGGGTCCCGTTACGTCACCGCAGACATAAATATTCGGGTAGTTGGTGCGCAAGAATTCATCGGCCTCTACAGTGCCTTGTGGTGCAATTTTCACTTTCAGATCTTCAAGCCCAAAACCCTGCACATTGGCCTTACGCCCCAGAGCCAGCAAAAGCTGATCAAACTCAATACGAACCTCTGTGCCTTTATGTTTGCAGATCAGTACATGTTGCCCATTCGACATTTCACAACGCTGTGCCGAATGGCCTGTGAGTACATGTATACCCTCGTCACGAAAACGAGCCTCCACCATTTTTGCGACTTCCGTATCTTCACGGGGTAACAATTGCGCTCCACGCTGAATCAAAAAGACTTCACTGCCCAGACGTTGAAAACTTTGTGCCAGTTCACAACCAATAGGGCCGCCACCCAGCACCACCAATCGGCGAGGGCATTCGCGTAAATTCCATACTGTGTCCGAGGTAAAGTAGTCTGTCTCTTTCAGTCCCGGTATGGGTGGTACTACCGGTCGTGCCCCTGTGGCGATGACAATATTTTTTGCGGTAACGATTTTTCCTTCTACTTCCACTTCGTATGGCGAAATGATTTTGGCTTCGCTTTGTATCACTTCCACGCCCAAGCCGGTGTAGCGCTCCACAGAATCATGGGGTTCTATTTGTTGGATAACGCGCTGCACACGTTCCATGACCTCACTGAATTCAAATTCGACAGTAGTTGTTTTAAAACCAAAATCCTCGGCACGCTTTGCGTAATGCAGCATTTTCGCGGATCGAATCAGCGCTTTGCTGGGCACACAACCGGTGTTGAGACAGTCTCCCCCCATTTTGTGTTTTTCAATCAGCAATACTTTGGCTTTTACCGCGGCTGCAATGTAGGCCGATACCAGGCCCGCTGAGCCACCGCCGATGACCACCATATTGTAATCAAATGATTTTGGTTTTGAATATTGCTTGAGAACCTTGCGTGATTTGATAAAACTCACCAGTTTTTTTGCCAGCAGGGGAAAGATGCCCAATAACGCAAAAGACAAAATCAGTCCCGGCGATAAAATACCTGATAATGATTCCAGTGCGCCTAATTGACTGCCCGCATTTACGAATACGGCGGTGCCCGGCAGCATGCCAATCTGGCTGACCAGATAAAAACGCCAGGTTTTCATTGGCGTTAAACCCATGACCAGATTAATCACAAAAAAGGGAAACAGGGGAATCAGTCGCAGGGTAAACAGATAAAAATCGCCTTCTTTTTCAACCCCTGCATTGATCGCTTTCAGTTTATCCCTGAAACGGTTTTGTATCGTGTCGCGCAAGACAAAACGCGAAATCATAAAGGCAAGAGTGGCTCCAATGGTGCTGGCAAACGAAATCAGCAACAATCCGGTCGCCAGGCCAAACACGGCACCACCGGCGAGGGTCATCACTGCCGCTCCTGGTAACGATAATGCTGCGACAGCAACGTAAATGGCAAAATAAATTGCCAGCGTAGCAAAACGATTGTCGGCGTAATAATCCAGAAAAGATTGTCGTTGGGACTTGAGGTAGTCCAGCGTCAAATACTGACCGAGATCAAACACAAAAAAGGCCGCTATCAGTAAAACAACAACCAGTACGACCAGGCTGCGAGAGTTAAGTGTTTTTTTCATGTGATTCCCTGTCAGTTTCAGTTTTATTGTATCAACCCGTGTTATTGCCTGGCTAACCCCTATCAGTCACGAAACATCCCTTTCTGTTACACAATATTGGCACTGTAATCGTTATCGGGTGTGAAGCCGTGTATCCACAACAGGCAGTACATTTGCTCTGGCAAATTATGCCAAACTGCACCTGACTGACTTTATCGACATCATGAGCGCTCCGTTTATGTCTACAGAAACTGAACCCGAAAGCAAAGAGCAGCGCATCCTGCGTATGGTCAAAAAGGTGATCACCGAGATTGCCAAAGATACCCATACCCCGCCGGGTATGCGTCATCCTCTCTCCGACAGCACTATCAACAGTATGCGTGCCTGTCTGGATTTGATTGTTTCACGCGAAACAGAACTGGCGGCTCAGAGTGGCAATGTCTCTCCTGGGAAACCTCGTTTTGTTGACGAACCCAGCGGCAACGTCATCGTGCAACTAAAGGGCGGTGGCAAGTTTGACAACAAAAAACAGAAATAAGGCCGTTCCGGCACGGCAAGAGGGCATTGCTGGCCCGCATTTCTGACGCTGCGTATGTCATTTTTGGCACAACGCAGGACGGTTTATTTCATACACCCTCTAAAGAACCCTCTTCGATTGGCCGATAATTTGGCGAGCGTAGCGGGGTAACTATGGGTTTTCTCACAAGTTTATCGCACGGCTTCCCAACACACTTCGAGTTGTATAAAATTTGACCGAATGACGGATATTTGTTGTTCCGTCTCTTGGGGGGTTGAATGTTGTATTTCTTCACCAAAACATATGTTTTGCGGTGCTTGCCTGCATTGTTGTTTCTTTTTCTTGTCGCTTGTGGTGGCGGTGGAGGCTCTTCTCCCGATCCTGTTACCGGCTCAGGCCTGTCCCGTATCGAGGTTACACCTGACCTGCCTTTTCTTGCCCAGGGCACAACTCTCAGTCTCATCGCAACCGGTGTTAACAGCGATAACAGCACACGTCCATTAACCAATGAGGTTGTCTGGCAATCCAGTGATGTCAGCATTGCGACCATATCCGGCAGCGGCGTTGTTTCTGCACTGACTGCTGGGCAGGTCACGCTACAGGCGAGTCTGGACGGCATTGTTGGTAGCACCATCCTCATTGTCACCAATGCTTCTCTCACGAGTCTGGAAATCAGCCCTGGCAGTCTTCAGTTGGCGGCAGGTACCCACATGGAGGTTGACCTCATCGGGCATTACAGTGATGGCAGTACGCAAAACCTGGAAACCCAGGCAAGCTGGGCAATTATGGATACCGCTATCGCCAGTCTTTCCGACCCGCTTGTCACCGGCTCGTTACAGGTGACTGGCCTTGCTATTGGCAACACCCAGTTGACGGCCAGCCTGGGAGGCAGCAATGCACAAATTGATATTACCGTCAGCGCTGCCAGTTTGACGCAAATTATTTTGAGTCCTGATACCCCGAATCTGCCTCTGGGCACCCAGCTCAGTTTGTCTGCAACCGGTTTGTACAGCGATGGCAGCAGCCAGAACCTCAGTAATCAGGTAAGCTGGAGCAGTGCTGATAGCGGTATTCTGACCATTGATGCATCAGGTCTTGTGCAGCCGCAAGCCACTGGCAGCAGTATGGTGAGCGCCCGTTTGGCAGGCATTACGGCCAATACCCTTGTGACCATCAGCAATGCGGTGTTGACCCGTATCGAAATTGCCGCCACTTCCACCACGCTTTCCCTTGGCAAACAACAGGCACTGCTTGCCCTGGGTCATTATAGCGATGGCAGTCTGCAAGACATTACCGAACAGGTAACCTGGCAGAGTACACCCTCCGAACCCCTGGGTATCAGTAATGCCAGCGGCAATCGCGGATTCGCCACTGCGCTGGCAGTCGGCAGTCTTACGGCAACGGCAACGCTGGGAAATATTTCCGGCAATTTGGGGCTCAGTGTCAGCGCTGCGACGTTGAGCAGCATTGATATTTCCCCGCCCAGTGCCCGCCTTGCTCTGGGTACCCAGACAAATTTTCAGGCTATCGGGCGGTATTCCGACGGCACAATTCAGGATGTGAGTACGCAAGTGAGCTGGGTGGTTGTCGATACGGCCATTGCCAGCATCAGTAATGCCCCTGGCAGCCAAGGTCTGGCAATGACGCTGAATACGGGTACGACAGGCATTACGGCCACGCTGGACGGCGTGGTCGGCAATGCCTTGCTGACCACCACCGCTGCTCAATTAGTGTCGATTAATGTTGAGCCATCGATATTAAGTCTGCCTGCCGGTACGGGTCAGAGCCTGAGTGCTGAAGGCAGTTTTTCGGATGGCTCAGTACAATCCATCAGCGAGCAGGTTGCCTGGGAGTCTGATAATACGGATGTTGCCGCAGTCAACAATGGCGTGCTGAATGCCCTTGTCCCTGGTAGTGCTCGCATTAGCGCCAGTCTGAGTGGGATCTCCGGTAGTGCCACGCTTACCGTGACCAATGCGATTTTGAGCAGTTTGCAAATCAGCCCGGATGCACCTGCTCTGGCGATGGGTACACAAACACAACTTCAGGCCACGGCAACTTATTCCGATGGCAGCCAGGGTGATGTGACTACGCAAGTTATTTGGAGCAGTGCCGACGACACTCGGTTACTTGCACAAAACGGGGCGGGTCAGCAGGGTCGGTTGATTGCTCTGGTGAGCGGCAGTATCGAGGTTACCGCCAGTTTTAACGGAATGCAGGACAGTGTCACCGTCAATGTGGGTACTGCCACGCTGACTAACCTGAGCATTATCGCCGCAAGCAGCAGTCTGGACAGTGCTGAACAGCAACAGCTTATTGCCAGCGGGACGTTCTCCGATGGCAGCAGTCAGGATCTCACGGATCAGGTGATCTGGCGTTCTGATGATCCCACGCTGGCTTTTGTCAATAACACACCGGCAAACCGTGGTCTTATTGAAGCGGGTATAGGTGTTAGCGGTACCGTAGCTGTCACTGCCAGTTACGGCGGTTTCAATCCTACGCTCAATCTGACGATCAACGACACACCACAGCGGCCGGTTTCACTGGTTGTGCTGGCTACCCCCAATGTGCTTTTCAATGATGGCAGTGATGCCAGTAGCCTTGAAATTCAGGTGTTGGCTGCTGACCCTGCGGCTACTGTTGCTGATGGCACCTCCATCGAACTGCAAATCAGCCAGAATGGCGTTGTGCTGAGTACACAAAACCTGGTCACCACCGGTGGGACTGCCAGTACCAGCTTTACCTCGACAGAAAACGGCATAGTGCGGATTCAGGCCACAGAAGCCGGAACATCAATCAGCAACAGTACGGTGTTGTACGTTTCAGACACTATTGCGGATGTGATTGCCTTTGCCGCCTTTGCTGATGCCCAGGTTTCGGGTACGACAGTGCTCAGTGGCGGTCGTTTCGGGTTTTTCCTGTACAACCTGTCAAACAGGGATTTCCCCCTACTTCAATACGAGTTGCGTAATGGTGATGATATTCTGTTCAGTACCACTGATCCACTCTTCCTGAATAACAACGTATTGTCCGGCGGGCTGAAAATGGGGCTTGTTTATACGCTTTCTGTCGATATTGTGGATCAGGGTATCGAGGCACGTTATTATCTTAATGACCCGGTCAACGGGGCTACTTTTTTCTATCGCGTTACCTATAATACGCCGCAATAACATTGTGTGCCGGATATAAGGAGGATGTCAGGGGTGGTGCCGGTGAGAGGAGTTGAACCCCCGACCTTCGCATTACGAATGCGCTGCTCTACCAACTGAGCTACACCGGCGTATTTCTGATGTTGCATTCTGGAAAAGATGCATTGGGATAGGACAAGGTGCGCGAGTATAAAAGATGTACAGGGATGGAAACAACCGTGCTTCGTTATTCCGCCGTGCGTACCCGTACAATAATATCGATACTGTCCAGTTCCACGCCCGCAGGTAATGTGGGCAGACCTTGTAAATTCAATTCCTGATTTTCGATATCCTGTAACAGGCCGGTGTCGATGTTGTAAAAATGGTGATGAGCCGAGGTATTGGAATCATAAAACACCTTGCTGGGATCAACAATCACCTCACGGATTAAACCCTTGCGGGCAAACAGCCCCAGCGTGTTGTACACAGTGGCTTTGGAGGCCACGGTGCCATTGTGATTGACACGTTCCAGCACTTGGTCTGCCGAAAGATGCTGTGGCTGGGCAAACAGGATTTGTGCAATTTGGCGGCGTTGCTGGGTTGGCGCAATATCGTGTTGTGCCAGTAGTTCGCCGACATTTAGCGCATGCTGATCCTGCGTTTCGATTTTATTAGTAATTCCTAGCATGGTACTGAGTATATCGCCAGCAAGGTGTTGAGTGCAACGTGGAAGGATGCCCCTGTTATTTTGTCACACTTTCCTAAGCTGCTGTAGAGCAATTATCCAGTGCAAAAGGGCTTGCTTCCAGTATGGTGGGCCGGTTTTGCACGATATCGGCCAGCAATTGCGCCGAGGCCGGGGCCATCACCACGCCATTGCGGAAATGCCCTGCATTAATGAATAGCCCGTCGATTTTGGGATGGGCACCAATGAAGGGCACCCCGGTGGGAGAGCCTGGGCGCAAACCGGCCCAATGGCGCTCCATGGGCACATCGGCCAGGGCAGGCACCATTTCATAGGCGACCTGGGCCAGGCCATCGCGCGCCTCTTCAGTAATGGTTTTATCGAAGCCTACATCTTCCATGGTGCTGCCTACCAGTACCCGGCCATCGCGCCGGGGAATAGCATAATGCCCCTGCCACAATACAATATGCTGTAATTGCCCGGGTTGCATGCGGAATAAAATCATTTGCCCGCGTACTGGCATTACGGGGACTTCCTGGTCTAGTCCTTTCAGCAGGGAAGCGCTCCAGGCACCGCAGGCGACGATGACCTGATCCGCTACTACTTCGCTGTATTCTGTTTGTACACCCCGGATGCGGCCCTTTTTGGATAACAGATGTGTGACTTCAGTGTTTTCTGCCACACGTACACCCCGCAACCGTAAATCTTCACGCAGCGCCTTGATTAATAGTGGGTTGCGAATTTGTGCCACCTGTGACATCCACAAGCCGGAAGGGTGGTTTGCAGGCAATGCAGGCTCCAGGCGCTGGATTGCATTGGCATCTACTACTTGCACATCGGCTTCACAGGTGGGTGCCCAGGTCAAGGCCGCCTCGTGCTGATCGCCATCCAATATCAACAGTCCGCTTTGCGTCCACTCTGCATCAATGCCTGTGGCTTGTTCCAGGTCTTCAATCAACTGGCGATAGCGAGTTTGACTCCAGGTTGCTAATTCATTGACCGCCGCAGGGTATTTCCAGGGATACAGTGGCGAAAGTATGCCACCGCCTGCCCAGGATGACTCCTGTCCCAGCTGGCCGCGTTCGACAAGGACCACTTTTGCGCCACTAACACTCAGTGTACGCGCAGTCAGTAAACCGATAAGGCCGCCGCCGATAACTAAAAAATCTGCCATGATTGTGGTTTTTCCTTCTGTCAGTTAGTGCTGTTTCAGCACAGTCCCTGGAACCCCTGTCGGGTACATTTTTGACCGGCCAATTGACAGGCATCACGCAGGCAGTCTGCCAACGGCAGGCCTGCCAATTTCGCGTGAATAATGGCGGCATTGAACGTATCACCCGCACCCAGGGTATCCACCACACAGGGCAAATCCATCGCCGGGCTGTGCAATACCTTGCCTTGCTGATCCACTCCCCAGGCTCCCTGCCCGGCCCAGCTGCAAATGTGTTCTGCTGCGGGTATTGTGTGCTGCTGTGTCCGCAAGAAAGTGACAGGATTATTCATTTCATTGTTCGTTATGCCATGGGATTGTGCATAGTGGCGCGAGTATAGCAGCAGCGTTGTGCCCTTACACAAGGACTCGATTGCCTCACGCGGCTTTTCGATTTCCACTGAACGTGGTACTGCGGGAACCTGTTGTTGAGCAATATCGAGCATGGCGCGGGTTTGTGCCACATTGCGCCCTTCAAAGTGTAGCCAGTCAAAATCGGTGAGATCAATTTGCTGAAAGGCTGTCAGACTGTATTCGGGTAAATCACGATAATGCACAATGGTGCGTGAGCCATTGCGCTGATTCAGGGTGACATACGACGTTGGCGAATGTCCGCCTGCTACTACCTGTACCGCATTCATATTCACACCATAATCTGCCAGATCGTCACGGATCATCACGCTGCTGGCATCGTCTGCCAAAGCACCCGCCCAGCTGCATTGGTGTCCCAGCTGCTGCAAAACCACGGCAGTATTGCAGGCATTGCCACCGCGTCGCATGACTTGGGTGCTGGCGCGCACTTCTGCATCTTCTTCGGGATAATCATCCACGGTGTTAATAATATCGAGAGTCGCAATGCCCACCACCAGTACGCGTGCCATGGGACGGTCAGGAGTTCTGTTTTGAGTCTGTGGACGGGGATTGTTTGTCAGAGGATGCTGCGCCGCCGATTGAGCGTAGTGGTGTGAGAGGCACATACACGGAAAAATAATCCAGAATCAACCAGCCCGCCAGCATTACCAGCAGGTACCATAGCGAGTCCAGATAGGCGAGATAGCCAAACAGCACGACATCCCACACATAAAAGAAATATAATGCGGCCAATACGATAGGTTGTGCGCACACCCGGCCAGCGCATTGCTGGCAATGCACTACCTTCCATTTGCCAGTAAGATATTTGTGCCACCAGCCAAAGGTTTTCTGCTTACAATGCGGACAAGGAATCGAAGCCATATACAAAATTACTCAACTGATAATCGCAGAATGCGCATAGTAACCGAGGCACTCGCAATTGCCTATCCGTCAGGAAGAGATCTTTTAACCTGGATTAATCCATTGAGCGGGGTGATTTTGTAAATTTTTTTGAAATGTGCCTTGGCACCCTGAGTCTGCGGGGCTATCGTTGCTGGAGGAGACATTCAGAAAATACCTGACTTTTATACTCAGGTAATATGGGTTACACTGATGCTGACTCTGATCCAGACTTCCCTGCGTCACGGGCAGGATCATTGTGAGTGTTTTTGTGAATTATTCAGTACAAAGCTAGTGAGGTTATGAAGCCAATGGACGTTTTGGAACGTATTAAACAACAAGTTGAAAGCAGCCCGGTGGTTCTTTACATGAAGGGTACTCCGCAACTGCCACAGTGTGGTTTTTCCAGTCGCACCGCCCAGGCATTGCAAGCCTGTGAACAGGAATTTGCCTATGTCAATGTGTTAGCCGATCCGGAGATTTTTGAAAATTTGCCGCGCTATGCTGACTGGCCGACTTTTCCGCAGGTGTACATCAATGGCGAATTGATTGGCGGCTGCGATATTACGCTGGAATTGTTTCAGCAAGGTGAGCTGAAAAAAATGGTGACAGAGGCAACGGAAAACGCGAAAGCCACTTAAAGCAAGGTTTCACCCAAGTCATAAAAACGGCCCGAGAGGGCTGTTTTTTTGGAGAACGTTAAATCGGGCTGCCGCCCAGTTCTTTCCAGCGATTAACAATAACGCAAAATAATTCAGCGGTCTTTTCTGTGTCGTAAACGGCGGAGTGTGCCTCATTGCTGCTCCATTCGATGCCAGCGGCGGCAATGGCGCGGGCCAGTACCGTTTGGCCGTAGGCAAGTCCTGCAAGCGTGGCAGTATCAAAGGTGCTGAACTGGTGAAAAGGGTTGCGTTTAATGCCCGTGCGTTCTACAGCAGCCTTGACGAAGGCGAGATCGAAGGAAGGGTTGTGACCAACAAGAATTGCCCGTGAACAATTAGAGCCTTTGAGTATGTTGCGAATGGGTTCAAAGATTTTTTTCAGTGCTTTACCCTCGGGCTCGGCGATACGCAGTGGGTGATGGGGGTCAATGCCGGTAAAAGCCAGTGCGGAGGCTTCCAGATTAGCGCCGGGGAAGGGTTCGACGTGAGCGCTGACTGTTTTGCCGGGATAAACCAGCCCCGCTTCATCCATGTGAATGGGCACTGCGGCAATTTCCAGCAGAGCATCGGTGTTGGCGTTAAAACCGGCTGTCTCTACGTCTACCACCACGGGTAAAAAACCACGAAAACGGCGTGCAATACCGCCGCCTGTCGGAGCGGGCGTGGCGAGTTCTTCAGGAGTTTCCGGGGCGTCCGGATTTTTTGTCGGAAGCTTGCCCGGAGAGTCGGTTGGAGTGTTCATGATAATTTCCATGCCAGTGTTTTTCCGGCAAAAAAAGGTACCAGTGTTTCGTTGCCAAAAGTTATTTCATCAGCCAGGGTCTGTGCGCATCGTTCCAGGGTGACGCTGCCGGTATTGCGCGGGAGACCATAAAAATCAGCGCCAAAATGGCTGGCAAAACCTTCAAGTTTGTCCAGCGCACCGACACGTTCAAAGGCTGTGGCGTAAAACTCCAGTGCAGCATGGGCACTGTAAATTCCCGCACAGCCACAAGCAGATTCTTTTGCCCCTTTGGCATGTGGGGCGCTGTCTGTACCGAGAAAGAATTTTGCGTTGCCGCTGGTAGCGGCGGCGACCAGCGCTTCACGATGGGCTTCGCGCTTGAGTACGGGCAGGCAATAGTTGTGCGGATGTATGCCGCCAACCAGCATGGCATTGCGATTCAGTAACAGATGCTGCGGTGTAATGGTTGCCGCAATGTTATTACCACTCCCCAATACAAAATCGACGGCATCTTTGGTCGTGATGTGTTCAAACACAACTTTCAAACCGGGAAACTGCCGGGTGAGGGGAATAAGCTGTTGTTCGATAAATATTTTTTCACGATCAAACACATCTACGGCAGGATCGGTCACTTCCCCATGCACCAGTAGAGGCAGGCCGTAGGTCTCCATGGCCGCTAATGCGGAATAAGTCTTCTGCAATTGAGTAACACCACTGTCGGAATTCGTCGTAGCGCCTGCCGGGTACAGCTTAATGGCAAACACTACGCCGCTGTTTTTGGCGCGGGAAATTTCGCCCGGCGAAGTGTCATCGGTGAGATACAGCGTCATCAGCGGCTGGAAATCACTGTCCGTTGGCAGAGCATCCAAAATACGCTGGTAATAGGCCTGTGCCAGTGCCGTTGTTGTTATCGGCGGACTGAGATTGGGCATAATAATGGCGCGCGCAAACTGCCGGGCCGTGTGGCCAATGACGGCAGCCATAGCAGCCCCATCGCGGACATGCAGATGCCAGTCATCGGGGCGTGTCAGCGTGAGTTGAGTAATGGATGCGTTCAAATGTGCGGTTCCAGCCTGGGTGTTCGAGAATGCTCACATTATGCCATGTTTGCTGCTGGCGCAGTGCGGCGTGTCGGGTGACAATGCGGTTTATTTTATGCTTTGGAGGTTTTGTGCGTATTCCCCGAATCTATCAGCCCATGCCGTTGGCCAGTGGCCAGACAATCAAACTGGATGCTCAGGCGGCGGTGCATCTTACCAAAGTGTTGCGTCTGCGAGCGGGTGATGTGTTGGTGCTCTTTAATGGTGAAGCGAATGATAAGGGTGAGTGCGGGGAGTTTGCCGCATGTGTGAGTGTCGTGGAACGGCGTTCGGTGCTGATTGAGGTGGGCGAGTTCATGGCGCACTCGTTGGAGTCACCGTTGGAACTGGTGTTATTGCAGGGTATTTCGCGGGGAGAACGCATGGATTACACCGTGCAAAAGGCGGTGGAACTGGGCGTGTCCCGCATTGTGCCGGTATTGAGTGAGCGTACGGTGGTGAATCTTAAGAGTGATCGACAGGAAAAGCGCCGTACGCATTGGCAGGGAGTGGTACACAGCGCCTGTGAACAATGTGGTCGTAATCAGGTGCCAACGGTGGAGGCAGTGAGGTCGTTTGCTGTGGCTGTTGCCGATGTAGCAGAAACGGACAGTCTGAAATTGGTGTTGCATCACCGTGCGGAGACAGACCTTGCTGCATTACCGGTACCCCGGGGAGCGGTGAGTCTGTTGATTGGTCCCGAAGGCGGGTTATCGGCGCGGGAAATTGCGACAGCGGAGGCCGCTGGTTTTGTGCCATGGCGACTTGGTCCGCGAGTATTGCGTACGGAAACGGCGGCGCTGGCAGCGATCTCTGTACTACAGTGGCACTGGGGTGATTTCACTGCCGGGATGAAAAACACATGAACGTGCTGACATTGCTACGCAGGTTGCGTTTTTTGTCGGTGCGTCAGCGGCTGGAATGGTTTCCACCCTTTTTTCTGATGCGTATAAAAGTAGTGGAATTAACCAATGATTGGCAGCTCGTGCGCTTGCGTCTGCCGCTGAATGCTTTTTCACGCAACATGAGTAACAGCATGTTTGGTGGCTACCAGGCCGCGTTGGCCGATCCCATTGCTGCTTTGGCCTGTGCGTACCGCTATCCGGGGTACGAGGTGTGGACGCGCGCTATGCACATTGATTTTATTGCCGAGGGCAATAGTGATCTGGAGTTACGTTTTGAATTTGATGCCGCTATCGATCAGCAGATTCGTGATGATCTTGCTGCTCGTGGCCGCAGTACCCCGCAGTTTGAGTATGCTTTTTATCGACAGGATGGTGTGTTGTGCAGTCGGATAATGAATACAGTCGCGATTCGTCCCAAGGGTTATGTTGCGCCTTCCGTCATAACAGGGAATAAAAAAAGAGGTTCACTTGAAGAGTGAAAATTCACTCGCAGTTTCCGTTGCAGCGGGTGTCATAACTGAGAGGTGAGGCTCGGAAGCAATGTCGCTATGCACCGGGATGCACCATTGTTTAATGAGTCACAAATTACTGTCATTTACAGGGATTTTCTGACAGAATTCGCGGCGCGCTACTGGCAGGGTTGGGGCAGGGTTAAGTCAGAGCGAAAAGCATATGGGAAGGACTTAAGGGAATAAATAAAAGCGGGCATCAGGCAGCATTTTATGTGCTGAGGGGTGTCAGCTAATAACATAGGATGAAACACATGCGTGAACAAGACACATTTGCCAGTCGATTAACCCAGTTGATTCGTGAACATAATATCTCCCACGCAGAAATTGGCCGTGTGGTAGGCGTTTCCGGTCAGGCTGTGGGCAAGTGGGCCAAGGGCGGCAACATCGAATACGATAATCTTAAAACGGTGGCTACTCATTTTGATGTGAACTGGATCTGGTTGCGTTATGGGGATGACGCAATGACTTCCTTCAGTGAGCGCCGTACCGGCAGCAAAGTGCGCCGTGGTGTTATCAAGTCTATTATTGATAACGAGCAGCGCATGCGCCTGGCACTGGAAGTCGTCACCATAGGCACCTGGGATTTCGATATTGTGGATGACGAGATTGTATTGTCCGATGTTGCAGAAAAGTTACTGGGAGTGGGCAAAAATGGTTTTCGGGGTAACAAAAACGATTTACTCGGGTATGTTGCAACAGCTGATCGTACCCAGGTGGGTGAAGCGTTGAACGCGGTGATCGAAAGCCGAGAAGCAAATTTTGATGTGACCCACAGTCTTACCCATAGCGCAGGGCGTGTGCGACAGCGCGGTAAGATGGTTAAGGATGATGTGGGTCGGCCAGTGCGTATTATTTGTGTTATTACTGCAATGGAGTCCTGATTCCGCTTTTGTCTGCGCGGAGTCCAGCCTGGATATTGATCTATAGTCTATTGTTTTTAAAAAGGTTGTGTCAGTAATTTGCGCCGGGCTCGCTCGGCGCTGGCTTGACCTGTGCGGGCAAAACAACGATCATACGCGGCTCTTTTTTGTTGCTGCGACCTCTACTTATATTCCATCAATGTTACTGTGGCGGAATCCGAGCGTCCTGGCCAATCAAGCAGGCACGAATTTCTAAAGAGGTTGGAATATGTCCCAGCAATTGCAAACACCTGATGTTGATGCCATAGAAACCCAGGAATGGGTGGAAGCACTGGCTGCGGTGATCGAACACGAAGGTGTCGAGCGCGCCCATTTTTTGCTTGAGCAGCTCATTGACAAGGCCCGGCGCTCCGGCGCTAATCTGCCGTTTTCCGCCAATACCGCTTACGTGAACACCATTCCTACGCACCTGGAGGCTGAACTGCCGGGTGATCAAGCCATCGAAGATCGTATTCGTTCCTATATTCGATGGAACGCCATGGCCATGGTGGTCAAGGCTAATCGCAAGAGCAGCGAACTGGGTGGACACATTGCCACCTTTGCTTCGGCAGCGACGCTGTATGATATTGGCTTCAACCACTTCTGGCATGCGCCCAATGCTGACCACGGTGGTGACCTGATCTTCTTTCAAGGGCACGCCTCACCAGGCATGTATTCGCGCGCCTTTCTCGAAGGCCGCTTAACGGAAGAGCAACTGGATAATTTCCGCCAAGAGGTGGATGGCAAAGGCCTGTCCTCTTATCCGCACCCGCATCTGATGAATGATTTCTGGCAATTCCCCACCGTGTCCATGGGGCTGGGGCCGATCATGTCCATTTATCAGGCACGCTTCATGAAGTACCTGCAACATCGAGGTCTCACCAATACCGAAACCCGCAAAGTGTGGGCATTTATTGGCGATGGTGAAACCGATGAGCCGGAATCCCTGGGAGCCATCTCACTGGCCGGTCGTGAAAAACTCGACAACCTGGTGTGGGTAGTGAACTGCAATTTGCAACGCCTTGACGGCCCGGTACGCGGCAACGGCAAAATTGTGCAAGAGCTGGAGGCCAACTTCCGTGGCACCGGCTGGAATGTGATCAAAGTATTGTGGGGCAGCTACTGGGATCCCCTGCTATCCATGGATAAAGACGGTCTGTTGCAACAGCGCATGATGGAATGCGTGGATGGTGACTTTCAGAATTATAAATCCAAAGACGGTGCCTTTGTGCGCGAGCACTTTTTTAATACACCCGAATTGAAAGCCATGGTGGCAAAGATGTCTGACGAAGATATTTGGCGTCTCAACCGTGGAGGGCATGACCCGCACAAAGTTTATGCCGCCTATCATGCCGCAGTGAATACCCATGGCCAGCCTACAGTGATTCTGGCGCAAACCGTGAAAGGTTATGGCATGGGTTCCGCTGGTGAAGCACAGAACCGCACGCACTCGCAGAAAAAACTGCAAGACAATGAAATGCTGGATTTCCGCAACCGTTTCAATATTCCGCTTAACGACGAAGATGCCGCCACCGGTAAATACTACGTACCGGATGCAGACAGCGAAGAAATGCAATACATGAATGCCCGTCGTACAGAACTTGGCGGCCCTTTACCCGTACGCAGCACACAGGCAGCGCCACTGGAAATTCCACCCCTGTCGATTTTTGACACCATGCTGGCGGGCAGTGGCGACAAGGAAATGTCTACCACCATGGCCTGGGTGCGCATGCTCACCCTGTTGTGTCGCGATAAAAATATCGGCAAAAACGTGGTGCCGATTGTGCCTGACGAGGCGCGTACTTTTGGTATGGAAGGCATGTTCCGTCAATTGGGTATTTATTCCTCGGTGGGACAGCTATACACACCGCAGGATAAAGATCAGATCATGTTCTACAAAGAGGACAAGAGCGGACAGATTCTCGAAGAGGGCATTAACGAAGCAGGCTCTATGTCGTCGTGGATTGCGGCAGCCACTGCGTACAGCTCTCATGGCGTCAACATGATCCCGTTTTACATTTATTATTCCATGTTCGGCTTTCAGCGCATTGGCGACCTGGCCTGGGCTGCCGGAGACATGCAGGCGCGTGGTTTCATGATCGGCGGTACCGCAGGCCGCACCACACTGGCGGGCGAAGGTTTGCAACACCAGGATGGGCACAGCCTGATTTTGTCCGACACCATTCCCAATTGCATCAGTTATGATCCTGCGTTCGGTTACGAAATGGCAGTGATTATTCACGACGGCATGCGTCGCATGTTTGCTGAACAGGAAAACGTGTTTTATTACGTCACCGCAATGAACGAAAACTATGTGCATCCCGCCATGCCTGACAATGCTGAAGCAGGTATCATCAAAGGGTTGTATAAATTCCGTGCTGCGGAGAATACCGGCACTGCAACCGTGCAGCTCATGGGCAGTGGTGCGATTTTGCGTGAAGCGATTGCAGCGGCAGATTTGCTGCGTGCTGACTGGGGGGTGGATGCCGATATCTGGAGCGCCACCAGCTTTACCGAGCTGGCCCGCGAGGCGCGTGATTGTGACCGCTGGAATCGCCTGCACCCCACAGATGCAGCACGTATACCATATATAACGCAATGCCTTGAAGGCTGCACAGGCCCGGTGATCGCGGCTACTGACTATATCCAGTTATATGCCGACAAAGTACGTAAATGGATACCGGCACGTTATGAGGTGTTGGGCACGGACGGTTTTGGCCGTAGCGATACCCGTGCTCAGCTGCGCAAGCACTTTGAAGTCAATGCCGCACACATTGTTGTTGCGGCGTTGAAAGCATTGGCGGATGAAGGCAGCATTGACGCCGTTACTGTGGCCGAGGCCATTGACAAGTACGGTATCGACCCGGAAAAAATCAACCCACTGCATGCTTGATTGCAGCGAGAAAAAACATGGCAAAAGAGATAGTAATTCCTGATATCGGTGATTTTGACAGCGTTGAAGTGATCGAAGTACTGGTCGAAGTCGGTGATACCATTGCCGCAGAAGACTCACTGGTTTCCGTGGAGTCTGACAAGGCCACCATGGAAATTCCTGCACCTGAAGCGGGTGTAGTGGCGGAAGTGAAAGTTGCGGTGGGTGATCAGATTTCTCAGGGCAGTGTGATCCTGTTATTGGAGCCCAGCAATGATGTGCCTGCTGCTGCGCCTGTGACACAGGAAGCCACACCAGCACCGGTAGTCGCCAGTAAACCGACTGCACCTGCACCACAACCGGTAACACAGCCTCCGCAATATCGTTCCTCTCCCACAGCAAAAATCGATGAAATCAGTTTTTCCCGTGCCTATGCAAGTCCCTCAGTGCGCAAATTTGCGCGTGAACTGGGGGTAGACCTGGGGCGCGTTGCTGGCAGTGGCCGCAAGGGTCGCGTGATCAAAGATGATATAAAAGCCTTTGTTAAACAGGCGCTGACCCGGGGCACCGGAGGCGGTGGCTTAGCCGTGGCCCCCCTGCCGGAAATTGATTTCAGTCAATGGGGTAAGGTTGAGACCCAAAAACTGAGCAAAATTAACAAACTCACCGGTAAATTCCTGCATCGCAACTGGGTCACCATACCTCATGTTACGCAATTTGATCAGGCTGATATCACCGAGTTGGATGCCCTGCGCAAAAGCATGGCGGCAGAATACAAAGACAAGGGCATTAAAATCACCATGTTGGCCTTTTTGATCAAGGCGGTGGTATCCGGGTTGCGTGAATTGCCACGTTTTAATGCATCGCTGGATGCCAGTGGTGAAAATCTGATATTGAAACATTATTTCAATATTGGTATTGCCGTCGATACGCCGGATGGACTGGTGGTGCCTGTGGTGCGTGATGCTGATAGCAAAAGTCTGGTGGATATTGCAGCCGAGCTGGGCGAAATCAGCCAAAAAGCACGGGATAAAAAACTAAAACCGTCTGACATGCAGGGCGGCTGTATGACCATTTCCAGCCTGGGTGGCATTGGCGGCACGCAATTCACACCTATCGTTAATGCACCGGAAGTGGCTATTCTTGGCGTATCACGCCACAAAATGACACCCGTATGGAACGGTGAAACGTTTAAACCCCGATTGATGCTGCCGTTGTCGTTGTCTTACGACCATCGTGTGGTTGATGGTGCCGATGGTGCGCGTTTCACCAGTTTCATGGGCCGGGTGCTGACAGATGCCAACGGGCTGGTGAAATAAATCATGAGCCGTCTGATAGAAGTCAAAATACCCAACATTGGTGATTTCGACGGTGTTGAAGTCATCGAAATTCTGGTGGCTGCCGGTGACCGTATTGCTGCCGAAGATTCATTGATATCCGTGGAGTCTGACAAAGCCACCATGGAAATTCCTGCGCCACAAGCAGGCGTGGTGAAAGAAATACGGGTTGCTGTGGGTGACACCGTGGCAGAAGGCAGTGCAATCCTGATACTGGAAGCAGAAGAGGCTGAAGCTCCTGCACCAGCGGACAGCAGTACACCCGTGGTAACTGAACCAGTGCCAGCAACAGCCCCAACGGCAAGCCAATACAGTGGCGATGTTGATGTCAGCACACAGGTAGTGGTGCTGGGCTCCGGCCCCGGTGGTTACACCGCAGCATTTCGTGCCGCAGACCTGGGCCTGAATGTCGTGATGATCGAACGTTATGAAAGCATTGGCGGCGTGTGTCTCAATGTAGGCTGTATTCCATCCAAAGCACTGTTGCATACCGCGCAGGTACTCAATGAAGCAGCAGAGTTTGCTGACATTGGTATCGCCTTCAACAAGCCCGATATTGACCTTGGTAAACTCCGCGCGCATAAAGATCGTGTGCTAGGCAAACTCACCGGCGGTCTCAAACAACTGGCCAAACAACGCAAAGTGCACATTGTGCAGGGCTATGGCAAGTTCACTTCCGCAAACACGATTGAAGTGGCAGCAGAAGATGGCAGCAAGACTGTTGTCGGCTTTGACAACTGCATCATCGCCGCCGGTTCCCGCGTCACCAAACTGCCCTTTATTCCCTGGGATGACCCCCGGGTGATGGACTCCACCGACGCACTGGAAATTGAAGAAATTCCAAAACGACTGTTGGTGGTGGGTGGTGGCATTATCGGCCTGGAAATGGCCACTGTGTACGACGCACTGGGTTCAAAAGTCACCGTCGTGGAATTGTCCTCTGGCCTGATTCCGGGCGCTGATCGCGATGTCGTGCGTCCGCTGGAACGACGCATTAAAAAACGTTACGAAAATATTTATTTGAACACCAAAGTGACGGCCATTGAACCCACCGAAAAAGGCATGTTGTGTTCTTTTGACGGCAACAAGAAGGTACCGGAAAGCGATACTTTTGACCGCGTACTGGTGTCCATCGGACGCAGCCCCAATGGTTTGCTGATTGATGCCGACAAAGCGGGCGTATCGGTGGATGAGCGAGGCTTTATCGCCGTAGATAAACAACAGCGCACCAATGTGAATCATATTTTTGCCATCGGTGATGTGGTGGGCCAACCTATGCTCGCACACAAGGCGACCCATGAAGGCAAAGTGGCCGCAGAGGTGATCAGTGGTAAAAAGACATTCTTTGATGCGCGCACCATCCCTTCGGTGTGTTA
>JAKISS010000079.1 GCA_021648485.1 Gammaproteobacteria bacterium | reverse complement strand
CGACTGAATGACGGGAGTCGTGGGCGGCATTGTGCAGCACGCCGGTTTCGGCAAAACCGGCGATGAATAACAAGACAATGCCCACCGCAGCGGCCAAGGCAGCGGCAGTGTATTTGCTGACACCGGCAACCGGTTGAGCGATATCGGCGATGGTATTTGATGCGGGATTGTTTGAAGGGCTGTGCATGATTTTATCCTCTTGTTTAAGCGTCATTCTCAATATAAAAACAAATGTTGTTGATGTTAATAAACAACCGCAGGGTGGGCATGTTTTTTGCCCACGCGGGTGCCATATCAGCCGCGTGTTTTTTGTATTGGCTGGGTATTATTGCTAACTTCTGTCGTTGACCGGGAAATGGCAATAGGCTTTATTTTGTTTAGCACTAGCGCATTTTTCGCTTTTGTTTTTGCATCACGGTCATTTTGAATATTGTTCATCTTCTTCCTCTGCTTGTTGTTCCATTATTTTTTTCGACAAGGGACCTGACATTACACCGCCTTCATCATCGGGAATATATGCCGGGGTTTTGTTCTTTTTTAATAACTGTTTTGCTTTTTCTTTCAGAAGCTTCTCTTCATCCGTCAACTCAGCACCATTTTTATTGCTCATATTTATCCCCTTATTTCAGAATTTTATACAAATAATCAGGGCAATTTTTTGCACCCGTAGAATTAACATAAATAAAATCCAGGCTTTCATAATATCCAATGAGCGCATTTGCTGGATTCATAATCCTCAATTCTTTTGCCCCTAAAATCCCTGCATATGCTGTAGCATTAATAATTGTTATAGGCACCACTCGTTTAGGGCCAAGTGGATTGCCAATCCTTGGTGCCCCTTCAATAAGTTCGATACGAATCCGCGTGCTTGCAAAAGATGGGCGTCCATAAGATAAACCACACAATTCATTTTTATACCAAATTGCGAGTTCAAATCGTTTTGGATATTTTTTCCTATAAATTTTTGATGCCTCTTCCCAACTCCATTCTGCTCTTGGTCGAGAGCATGTCATACCCAGCCACATCGGAACTGCCTTAAGCGCGCTAGAATCAATATCAGTTAACATTATATTGGAAGAATCCGAATAAAGGGATGATAGATTTTCCTTTGCTGCTTCCCTTGCAATTTCTCGTAGTCTTTCGTATTTATGAGATGCTTGTTTATATCCTGTGTTTATCGTCATTTTATCTATCCTTAATTAAAATGCTAACAGCCGTAGGGTGGGCACGTTTTTTGTGCCCACCCTACAAAAACAGCTGTGCCGTCGCTACCGGGTTCGACGGAAAATACAGATGCAGGTACGAGGCATTGAGCCTACCCTGTCGGTACACCGGTTCACCACATCGCCCTTTACGCGCACCTTTACTCACGGCAACCGGTACCAGCGGGCTGTCTAACGTCGAGTAGTGGTAGGTGTGACCGCGCATACTGCCTTCCGGCAGTTCAATGCCGTGCAGGCCCAGGTTCGACAGGCGTGACTGCATGCTGGCGTGGCCTGGCAACAATCCTGCCATTTCAGCGCGTTCCCCCTGCACGTCAGTTAATGACTCGGATAAATACAGCATGCCGCCACATTCAGCCACAATGGGTTTGCCGAGGTCGTGATGGGCCTGGATGGCTGTTTTCATTGGCTCATTGGCGGTCAGTTGTTGCAGGTGCAGTTCCGGGTAGCCGCCGGGCAGGTAAAGCGCTTCGGCTGCGGGCAGGCACTCATCGCTCAACGGCGAAAAGAAACACAGTTCTGCTCCCAGCTTGCGCAGCAAATCAAGATTGGCACGGTACAAAAAGGCAAAGGCGGCATCACGGGCAATGGCAATGCGCACGCCTTTTAGCAGTGGCCGGGCCTCTGTTTCTGCCGGTTCGTCATTTACGGTGTTGCGAAAAGCCACGGCGGGCGGCAGTTGTTCCGGGACGCCTTGCAATGCCGCAGCGGCCCGGTCGATACGCGCTTCAAGATCGGCAATTTCATCGGCCTGCACCAGTCCAAGATGGCGATCAGGTAAAGCAATATCCGCGTCACGCCGCAGCCAGCCGAAGGCTGTTTGCTCCACAGGCAGGCTTTCCTCCAGCATTTCATAATGCCGTTCGCTGGCGACACGATTCGCCAATACTCCGGCAAAAGGCAGGTCCGGCTGATAATTGGCCAGCCCATAGGCCAGCGCGCCAAAGGTCTGCGCCATGGCGCTGCCGTCGATGACGGCCAGCACCGGGATGCCAAACAAACGGGCAAGGTCGGCACTGGAGCGCTCGCCATCAAACAGTCCCATCACGCCTTCGATCAGGATCAGGTCGGCATCGGCTGCCGCTGCATATAACAGTTCACGACAGTGTTGTTCGTCGCCCATCCAGAGGTCGAGCTGGTAGACCGGGTTGCCTGAGGCCCGCTCCAGAATCATCGGGTCGAGAAAATCGGGGCCGGTTTTGAAGATGCGCACACGGCGGCCATGCCCGGTATGAAAACGCGCCAAGGCGGCGGTGACTGTGGTCTTGCCTTGATTGGACGCCGGTGCGGTAATAAATAATGCGGGACAGGTTTGCACAGGGGAAATCACCGGCAATGTCACAGGTCGATCCCCGGCTGGGCGCGTATGCCGTCACGAAAGGCGTGTTTAACATCCTGCAATTCGCTCACCGTATCGGCTGCTTCGCACAGGGCATCGGGGGCACCGCGTCCGGTAATCACCACATGCTGCATGGCCGGGCGCTGTTTGAGGTCGGCCAGTACGTCATCCAGTTGCAGCCAGCCAAATTTGAGCGGGTACGTGAGTTCGTCGAGCACGATGAGGTCAAAAGAAGGATCATTCAGCATCTCGCGCACCACACGCCAGCCGTGCTGCGCTGTTTCGATGTCCCGCTCCAGGTTTTGCGTGTCCCAGGTGAAGCCCTCACCCAGCACATGCCACACCACGCCGGGCTGGCGTTGGAAAAAGGCTTCTTCTCCGGTATCACCCCGGCCTTTGATGAACTGCGCAACACCGACTTTCATGTCGTGTCCCAGGGCGCGGGCCAGCATACCAAAGGCTGAACTGGATTTTCCCTTACCGTTGCCGGTGAGCACCAGCAACAGACCCTGGTCACGATCAGCACGGGCAATGGCATCATCCACCACCGTCTTTTTGCGCTGCATGCGGCTGCGATGACGTTCGGCCTTGTTTGACGGCACAGCGTTTGAAGGTACAACTTCGTTTGTCATGGTCATTTCCTGCACGCCCACCCGCGCGCAAATCAGGTGATCTTCACAGACCACGAAATAAGATACCTGCGGGGGGGAGAAAGAATCTGACACGGACTGACGGAAGGTTAGGGTTCTGTCAGCCGTAACATCGCCCGCCGCAATGCAATCAACATCTTCAGGCCGGTCTCCGGACTCACGAGGGGGATATTCCGGAATCTGCGCCTTCCCGTGTCTTCAACGCAAGTTGACACAGTGGCATGATGCAGATTCTTGACTCGTTTACCGTTGCGGGGGCAGTGCCGGGATTACTCGCTGCCAACTCATGGCAGGAATGCACCGGCTTCCCGTTTCATCCCTCAGACGAAAGCCGTCGGGACACCTGAAGATAAGTAGCAGAACTTTACTTGTTTGATGGGTAGGCTGTCAAGAATCTAACAAGCGATGGGCATCGTCATCAAACGACAAGCACAAAAGGAAAAAAACAGGATTTGTGGCTAAAGCGACACCGCGCATTGAAGGCAGGTTGTGTTGTTAACACAGAGACGCAGAGAAAAATATTTGCATGCTAGTCATCGCCGACATGTATTGTTATATTACCGCCAATGCTTCCCCGTTAACGCCATAACCGTCAAGCTAAGTCAGGTGGGGCGGAACAAGCATAGCGGTTCCATCAAACGGGTAAAGGATATATTCAAGGTCCAACCTATTATCGATGTCCACCTTTGACTCGCCGTTTGCTGGCGAGTTGTTGTTGTATGAGGGCTTTTTTTCCTGTTTCAGGTAATCAGGTTTTTGTTGCAAAGTTTTAATTTTTTGTCTGCGGACGCGAACACAGAGATGATTTGTTGTTCCCTATAGCCTGTTGGTGGAACCGCTGCGCTTGTTCCACCCTACAGTTTTACGCTGTGTTAAATAGAACGAAATAAAAAAAATCGATAAATACCCCAAATAAAAATGGGCGATGGCTTAACGCATCAGGATATGCCCTGTCGGTGTTTTCACTGCTGCTGACAATTTCTGTCAACACACAAGCTGATGATAATCAGGAACAGTTACTTAAGCGCATCAATGGACTTGAAACAACAACCGTGCTGTCTGACCCGGAAACACAAGTCAAACAGATTGAAGTCTTTGTCGATATCAAAGGAATAGAACACGATACCCAGGTACCCGGCAGCAAACGCCGCATAACCTATCAACGTGAACGGGTTTATCGCAGCCAGACCATCAACGAAGCCATGGAGGATGCCGCCAACCAAAATGTACAGTTCGATGTCGACGCTGCAATCATCATACAAAACGCGCAACAACACCGGGGCAAAAATAAAACCGCCGATGGCAATTTTTATCAACTGGCCTCAACCGATTTATACTTCACCGCAGGTCGGTGCAATACACCATGTTTTTTGCTGACATATACCCATATGCGATTGAGAATTAGGTTTAAACCACATCCCATTTTCTTGAAAGATAAAGTGTATTTATAAGATCAGCATCAATGGGGTTATGCGTGAAAATATGAATATAGAGAAAATTCTTAATATGTACGAAAAAATCGTACTAGACAGGGAAAACAGAAACCATTTTAACGTTACGACAAAATGGTCGAAACAAGTCACTCCTGCTGCTGACGCATATGCATTTATTAAAACTGATTCCCTACCCATAAAAACTATGCATTGAACTTAATTGTGTACGCTGACCACTCCAGACAAGCCAATTTGTAACCCGCAAATCATGCGACCCGGAAAATTTAATTTTCAACTTCTTGAGCTGCTTAGTGCAATCTTGACAACAAGGCTTGTTTACACCGAAATAAACACCACCAAGCCACCTTTCTTTCTCAACCAATAGATAACTTACAAGTTGCATTTCAGCATGAAAACCTGCGGCCAGGCTTTGATTTGTTGGCGGCACAAGTGAGCCCACAAAAGCGACTTTTCGAATTGTATCAGCCAGACCTTCACCGGGTAATGGCGGGTTTATGGAAACGCCAATAATTTCTTTACGCAACATGGATAAAATATTTGTCTTTGCCCGTCCAGATATTTCATTGAACCCGGAAAATTCAAATCTCGACAATGGCTTGGAACTTGTGGCATCAGCCGGGTTTCGTCGAACCTTGAAATTTGTTGCCAAGTATAAAACACCATCAACCACCGTAGCAGCAACGCAATTTTCATAAGCCTCAGACCCTCTGTACTTACTAACGTTAGTGGGCAGTTTATGTATCAGATAATCAATTTCAGGGTTCTCGTCACGATAACTCTGTACCATAGAATCGCCTGTTTTTCTAACCTCGCTTATATTTTCAGCGACTTTCGCTGTAACCTGACTCGATTTGACATTTTTAACCGAAGGGAGAGCAATATCGATGTGATGGTGTGTGTATAGCGTAGCTAACACCATTTGAGCCACTCGATCCAGAAAATGTTCAGGCCAATCCCATTCCATAGTTAACCTCTTTATTGTTATTTATCCAAATAATGGAGATGACTTAATCACTCATGTCATTGTCAGTTAAAAAACTAATCTACACACGCCGCAGGTCATGACAACGTACAACGTTTATTTCATTCATGCATTTTTTTGCGAAAACACATCAGCCCTGGTCACTTGACATAAATGGTGATTTTTTCCGATATTACCGGCGGATTATGGGGGATATGACGATAGTCCCCCAGAATCAATTGCAACGTATGCTTACCTTTGGACAGTTCAATGGTTTTTTCAGTCTGACCACCACCAAAATGCATGACTTCACTCCCCATCGGCTTATTCAAATCAGGCAGAACATCGCCATCAATTATCAAATGGTGGTGACCGGTTGCTGCTTTATCCAGACCTGCTGGAGACACTCCCATGCCCTGCAATCCAAACTTCACTGTCACCGTTTTATTGACAGTTTCACCATTGGCCGGAGAAATAATATATAGCCTGGCCCCTTCGGGTGATGACGCTCTTTGCGACTCATCCGCTTGCGCACTTGAAGCCAAAAGAAACAACACAACGAACGATGCTTTTAATAAATACGTCATAACATTTTCCTCTTTGTCCGAACTTGATAAAAGTTGATTCTTTCTGAAGGGTATCGAGAAACCTTACCAGTCTCGCAATTACGCTTTGGGTTTAAAAGGGTGACGCAAAATAATGGTCTCGTTACGATCCGGGCCAGTGGAAATAATATCAATGGGCGTTTCGGTAATTTCTTCGATACGTTTGAGATAGTTTTTCGCATTTTCCGGCAAGTCATCATAGTTCTGCACACCGACAGTGGATTCTGACCAACCCGGCATTTCCACGTACACGGGATGACAATCGGCAAAGGCTTCTGCGCCCACAGGTGGCGTACGGCGTTCTTCACCATTGATGGTGTAACCCACGCAAAGACGAATCACGTCCAGCCCATCCAGCACATCCAGTTTGGTGATACATAATCCGGTGGTACTGTTAATTTGATTTGAGCGACGCAGGGCCACTGCATCAAACCAGCCACAGCGACGCGGCCGTCCAGTGGTGGAACCAAATTCGTGACCTTGTTTGGCCAGGTGTTCACCAACGCTATCCAGTAACCCATCACCGTCATACAGCTCCGTGGGAAACGGCCCGGAACCCACTCTCGTGGTATAGGCTTTGGTAATGCCAATGACATGGTCAAGATTGGCGGGGCCAACACCACTGCCTGCGGCCGCCGCACCTGCGGTGGTGTTGGAGGAAGTTACATAGGGATACGTGCCATGATCGATATCCAGCAACGCACCCTGCGCGCCTTCAAATAAAATACTGCCACCCTGCTGCTGTATATCGTGCAGCAATTCCGGTACGTCGGCTACCATGGGCTTGATACGTTCACCCAATGTCAGCGCTTCATCCAGTACCTGTTGGAAATCCACCGGCTCAACTTTGTAATAATGTTGCAGGACAAAGTTATGATAATCCAGCACTTCACCCAGCTTGGCAGCAAAGCGCTCACGGTGAAACAGGTCGCCCAGACGCAGGGCACGACGCGATACTTTGTCCTCATAGGCCGGGCCAATGCCGCGACCGGTGGTGCCAATTTTAGTTTCACCACGCGCCACTTCACGCGCGTTGTCCAGGGCAACGTGATACGGCAGAATCAATGGACAGGCTTCACTGATACGCACTCGCTGACTGGCAGGCACACCTCGCGCTTCCAGCATATCGATCTCTTCCATAAGCGCGGCGGGCGATACCACTACACCGTTGCCAATCATGCACACGACGTTTTCCCGCAGCACACCAGAAGGGATCAAATGCAATACGGTTTTTTCACCGTCGATAACCAGCGTGTGGCCTGCATTATGCCCACCTTGAAAACGTACCACGGCTTGCGACTGGTCGGTGAGCAAATCGACAATTTTGCCTTTGCCTTCGTCACCCCATTGTGTGCCGATGATTACAACGTTTTTACCCATCAAAAGTACCCATACTGTTTCGTGTTAAAATTATTTTGTCATTAAATGTGAATTAAGCGCTAAAACAGGCAGGAATGACGGTGTTTTCAACAATAATTAAAGTGTTAACGGAGTGATATCAGGTTCCTTAATTTATGAAGCGTCAATCACACACCACTGGCCTTCCTGCATAACCAGAATCTGCTGGCATCCCGCCATAATGGCATCACCATTTTGACCCGGCAATTCACAAATCACTCGTTGCCCTGTTTTGCGCAGTTCACGAATTTTGTCGATAAGTTCAGGACTGTTATCTGCGGGGGCAAAAATACTTTTTTCTGCGGCCCTGTTATCCGCACCCAGCACGGCCAATGCGCGCAAATCTGCGCTGAACCCGGTGGCCGGGCGGGCACGCCCGAACACGGCACCAATATCATCATAACGGCCACCTTGTGCAATTGCCCTGCCCTGTCCTGCCTGATAAGCGGCGAACATCACACCAGTGTGATAATGAAAACCACGTAATTCGGCCAGATCAAAATGCAGCTGCAAATCCGGCTGTTGTCGGCTGACGCGCTGCGCAACCTGTTCCACTTCATCAAGTGCTTGCAACGCAGCCGTATTTCCCTTCAAGGCCAAGCGTGCCCTACCCAATACTTCAGCATCGCCATTCAGCCATACTAAATCTTCAAGTGCCTGACGGGTATCAGCATCTACCGACAATGCTTCAAGCAGGCTTTGTATTTCCGGCACGGCCTTGCGTTGCAGGGCATCAAACAACTGGCTTTCCTGCTGCGCATCCAGTCCGGCAGCTTGTGTTAACGCACGAAAAATACCGACGTGTCCCAGATCCACATACACCGAATCAACACCGGCAAGTGCCAGGGTATCCAGCATCAGATTGACCATTTCCGCATCGCTTTCCACACCGCTGTGTCCATACAACTCGGCACCCACCTGTGTAAAACTGCGTGGCCCGCCAAGACCATCACCACGGGTATGTAACACGGTACCCTGATAACACAGGCGCACAGGCGTTTTGCGTTCACTCAAACGATGCGCATCAATACGTGCCACCTGCGGAGTGATATCGGCACGCACCCCCATCATGCGACCATTAAGCTGGTCAGTCAGTTTGAAGGTTTGCAGGTCAAGATCATTACCCGTACCCGTCAACAATGAATCCAGATACTCCACCAGAGGCGGAGTCACCAGTTCGTAGCCCCAGCCATGAAACAAATCCAGCACGGCACGGCGCAACTGCTCCAGACGCCCGGCCTGGGGCGGCAGCAGTTCTTCAATACCTTCGGGTAATAACCAACGTTCGTTATTCATGGTGATGCACTGTGTGTAAAACTGGCTCGCAGATTTAATTTTTATTGCTAAGATAAAACTTACTAACGGATCAGGTACAGCAACAGCAGTCCAATGGCCATGCTGGCCAGACTGGCGATGCGTATTTGACGATCTCCCATTTCCAGCATCGCAAGCATTTTTTTGCGGAACCCGGCCGGACTCAAAAAAGGAAACAAACCTTCAATCACCAACACCAGCGCCAAAGCGCTCAGCAAATCATCCCACATTCTGTTTATTGCTCAACTCAACCGATTTGCTCTCGCAAGGTGGGCACCGCCCACCATTGCGATTCAAGCAGACAAACACAGTGGGCAATGCCCATACCCTACGATTTATTTGAAATATTTAAAGAATTCCGAGTCTGGCTCAATCACCAAAATATCGCTCTTGCTGGCAAAGGTTGTTTTGTAAGCATTCAAACTGCGATACAGGGAATAAAATTCCACGTCTTTACCATACGCTTTGGCGTAAATTTCTGTGGCTCCGGCATCACCTTGACCACGAATAATTTCCGCGTCACGAAACGCATCCGCGATAATGACCGTACGTTGACGATCAGCCTCAGCACGGATGGTTTCCGCCGATTCTGCACCACGGGAACGCAGGTCTTTAGCAACACCCTCACGCTCCGCACGCATGCGACGATAGACGGAATCACTGATTTCAGGCGGAAAATCAATACGTTTAATACGCACGTCAACAATCTCGATACCAAATGCTTCCGCCTGCTTGTTGGCCTGCTCGGTAATCAATGCCATGATTTCCAGGCGTTCACCCGACACGGCTTCCTTGATAGTGCGTTTGGCGAACTCACCACGCAAACCATCTTTGACGATTTGTGACAGACGCAGGTTGGCTCGTACCGCATCACCACCGGTCGCGGTGAAATAATTGGATACATCATTGATGCGCCATTTCACAAACGAATCCACGATAAGGTTTTTCTTTTCACCGGTAAGGTAACGTTCCGGTTCT
This sequence comes from Gammaproteobacteria bacterium, assembly GCA_021648485.1. Taxonomy (GTDB): domain Bacteria; phylum Pseudomonadota; class Gammaproteobacteria; order SZUA-152; family SZUA-152; genus SZUA-152. Next base: position 5,935 of record JAKISS010000079.1, on the reverse strand, counting down.
GCATCCAGGGTTTGAATACGCGCATCAAACTTGCGCACGTTATTCACAAAAGGTGTTTTCCAGTGCAGTCCTGGGCCATAATCTGTGCTGACAATTTCACCCAGACGGAAAAGGATAACCTTTTCACGTTCACTCACAGTGAAGATCGAAAACGATGCAATCACCACGGCAACCGCCAGGAGGATGCCGATCAATCCTTTAGCCTGTCCCATTAGCGTACTCCTCTACCGCGAACATTGTCGCGCAGTCGTTGTTCTACAATTTGTCGTGATGCTGAGTCACTCTCAATAATCCGTCGTCCATCCGATGAACCACCGGAACCGCCAGACATCATTTTATCCAACGGCAAATACAACAGATTGCCGCCGCCTTTGACATCCACCAACACTTTACTGCTGTTGGTCATCACCGATTCCATCGCTTCAAGATACAAACGCTTGCGTGTGACTTCAGGTGCTTTTTTGTATTCCGTCAACACTTGCGTGAAGCGCGATGCTTCACCTGTCGCTTCAGCAATTACCTGCTCCTTATACGCATTGGCTTCAGCCATTTGGCGTGCAGCCTTACCACGCGCACGAGGAACGATGTCATTGGAATAAGCCTTGGCTTCATTGATTACGCGCGCCTGATCACCCTGCGCCTTGACGGCATCAGCGAAGGCATCCTGCACCTGCTCGGGAGGTTGTGCGTCTTGCAGATTAACGGTCGTCACTAGCAAACCTACTTTATAACGATCCAGAATTTCCTGCACCTGCGCGCGCGTTTGCTCCGTCACATCAGCACGGCCTTCTTTAAGAATGTAATCCATCTCGCTTTTACCGATCGTTTCGCGTATTGCACTTTCGATCACCTGGCGTAACGTGGTTTCTGGATCTTTGACGTTAAACAGAAAATCACTGGCGCTTTTCACTTTGTATTGCACAGCCAGTTTAACATCGACGATATTTTCATCTTCGGTCAGCATCAGTGACTCACGTCCCACGCTGCTGCCCGTCTGCCGGTTGCCACCTCCGCCTCCGGCACGAAAACCGATGCTGATACCACGGATGTTAGCAATATCCACTGTTTCCACTGTCTGAATGCCTCGTGGATGCCAATGCGGTCCCGGCTGGGTGGTTTTATTGTATTTGCCAAATTGCAGCACCACGCCGCGAGTACCTTCCTCAACGATGTACACACCGGAGATCGCCCACACGGTAATCGCCACAATGGCAATCAGGCCAAGACCAATCGAGCCGGCTCTACCGGAACCGGAGCTTCCATTACGTTTGCCCCCGCCACCAAACAAGCCGCCAAATTTTTCCTGAAGCTTTTTCACCACTTCATCGAGATCGGGTGGACCCTGCTCATTATTTTTACGTCCGCCCCAGGGATCTTTGTTCCCTGAACCGCCAGGTTCATTCCAGGCCATTATTACGCTCCACGTTTAAAAACTGTTTTATAAAACTACTGTAAAAACTACTACAAAAACCATTGTTCTGACCAATGTCAGTAAAATACTGCATGTTTGGTATACGCACCCGACACGCCTTTAATCTGGCAGCAGGCAGTATGCACCAATACATGAATAAGTGAGTCGCCAGCTTTCCGCCGACACAAGGTATGGATTTTAGGGGGTTTCGGTACTCAGCTGCAACCGTTATATCCCAAGTTAATGTTTCACGCGCTCAAGAAACTGAATTATTGCCCTCAGCCCGCACCCCTTCTGTCTTTTGCAGGTTTTCAAAATCCCGCCGCGCCAACTCGACTTCCAGCAGCAGATCACCATTTTCCTCCACCTGCTCTTTGAGCACCTTGCCAAGATCAAACAATCTGGCACGCAACCGGCCATTGGCCGCTGGCACGCGAATCCACTCATGCAACTGGTCAGCGCTGAAACGTTGATCCAGCGCGGTTTGCAACAACTCCAGACCTTCGCCGGTTTGTGCAGAACACCAGGCTCGACGCACCTGCCCTTCTTCATTATGATCCAAACGGGCCGGATGATCAGCCAATAAATCCACTTTATTGAATACCTCGATCTGCGGCACTTTGTCCGCACCAATCTCCTTCAGCACGACATTCACCTGTTCGATTTGTTGCGGATAATTCTCGTTACTCGCATCAATCACATGCAGTAATAAATCTGCCTGTCGGGTTTCTTCCAGCGTCGAGCGAAAGGCTGCCACCAGATCATGGGGCAGATTCCGGATAAACCCCACAGTATCCGCAAGAATAATAGTGCCGGTATCCGGTAACACCAGACGCCGCAAGGTGGGATCCAGCGTCGCGAACAACTGATCAGCTGCGTACACCCCGGATTCCGTCAGCCGGTTAAACAAAGTGGACTTGCCCGCATTGGTATAACCCACCAGAGAGACCGTAGGCACCTCCGCCTTGCGACGGGAGCGACGACTCTGTTCACGCTGATTCTGCACCTTGTCCAGGCGCTTATTGAGCTGTTTAATGCGCGCAGCCAGTAAACGTCGATCTGTTTCCAGCTGGGTTTCACCCGGCCCGCGCAAGCCGATACCGCCCTTTTGGCGTTCCAGATGCGTCCAACCCCGCACCAACCGTGTGGACAGATGCCGTAACTGAGCCAGCTCTACCTGTAATCGCCCTTCATGGGAAGTCGCACGCTGGGCAAAAATATCCAGGATCAATCCGGTACGGTCCAGCACCCGGCATTTAAGCAGGCGCTCCAGATTGCGCTCCTGCGAGGGTGCCAGCGGTGCATCCACCAATACCAGTTCTGCCCGCTCGTGTTCAATCAGCGCCAATACTTCATCGGCCTTACCGGTGCCGATAAAATATTTCGGATCGGGTTTACGCCGCGTACCGGATACCATAGCCACAGGCTCCGCGCCTGCCGACATAGCCAGCTCACGAAACTCAGACAAGGCTTCGCCATCTATGCGCGAAGAAGTGGTTTGAGGGGAGATGTTGTGAGAAAAATCCACATGCACCAGAATGGCACGCTCTCTTGAAGGGGTACGCAGGCCGGACGCATCTTCCAAGGTACCGGGACGCTCAAACAAACGCGCCCCTCCCCATGTTTATGTTGACTTCAGGAATTATGAGAATCTTGACCACCCTCAGCGGCTACCGGCAATTTCACGTTGCGCGCAGGCACCACCGTAGAGATAGCATGTTTGTAAACCATTTGGTTGACGCTGTTTTTCAGCAATACAACAAACTGATCAAACGAATCAATTTGTCCCTGTAGTTTAATACCATTAACCAGAAAAATTGAGACAGGAACACGCTCCTTACGCAGCGCATTCAGAAAAGGGTCTTGTAATGATTGCCCCTTTGACATGGTGTTTCTCCTTTTATGTATCCTTATTAGAGTTATTGGAACTCAGCGCGCCTTAATTGTTCGCTGCTTGCTGTACTATAAAACGCACCAGCTTCCTCGGACAACGCAGGGAAAACCCAACCACTCGGCCGTAAAAACCACTAACAAATTACGCGCTAGTCAGCTCTCACACAATTACGGGAGATGCCTGAGTTCGGCAACTCCCGCCCCTGTGTCTCTCATATGGCACTAGCGGCAAGATATTTCAAGACCTGAGCCAGAATTTGCTCCGATTTTTCTTCAAAGCTGAGTCGGAACACCGCCTCCTCCGGCTCGTGCTTCAACCAGGTAAGCTGACGTTTGGCGAATTGACGAGTGGCAATAATGCCTTTTTCCACCATGGTGTCGTAGTCCCACTGACCATCGAGATGCACCCACGCCTGACGGTAACCCACTGCACGCATTGAAGGCAGGCCTGCGTGCAGATCATCGCGCCGATACAAAGCATCCACCTCCGCCATGAGACCCTGCTCCAGCATAACCTGAAAGCGCTGTTCAATACGCCGATGCAGCAAGGCACGATCCATCGGCGTCAGCACGATTTTGATAGGCCGACAGGGAAAATCATTATCGATATCCTGCTGTAAAAAAGTGCTCATGGGTTGACCGCTCAACTCAAACACTTCCAGAGCGCGCAAAGTCCGCTGCGGATCATTGATATGAATACGCCCGGCAGCCTCAGGGTCCACCTGTGCCAGCCGGGCATGCAAGTGAGCCAGACCCTGCTCCGCCAGCTCGGCCTCCAAACGTACCCGCACCACAGGGTCGGAAGACGGCAGAGCTGACAACCCCTGCTCCAGCGCCCGGAAATACAACATGGTGCCGCCCACCAATAACGGAATGCGGCCACGGGCCAGAATTTCATTGATTTCCACCAATGCCCGCTGTCGAAACTGCGCCGCTGAAAACGGCTCGACGGGATCACAGATATCAATGAGCCGGTGGGGAGCAGCAGCCAGGGTTGCCGTATCAGGCTTCGCTGAACCAATGTTCAGGCCACGGTACACCATTACCGAATCCACGCTGATAATATCGCAAGGCAACTCCTTGCAAAGCGCGATGGCCAGATCAGTCTTGCCTGTGGCCGTGGGGCCCATGAGGAAAATGGCAGGTGGGAGTCTATTTGGCATGGGGCATTCTACTGTTGGTTGTAGCTATAGCGAAATTTGTGGTGAAGGTGGATAATGCGTACTGAGGATGTGCAGCGTTGCTGACGCAAAGAAAACCACTAAAAACGTTGCGTTCTCTGCGTCTCCACACCTTTGCGTTAGATTTTATGACATTGTGATCCGGGAATGATCTGCCCCACTAAATACAAACCAATGATTTTATTCGTTTGAATATGTCAGGAATGAATTCATATACCCGTAGCGTTTGAAATTCAGGTGTTCAGTGTGCGTCATATTCATTTCATGGCAAGGCGAAATGACGAGTAATAGTCGGTCTATTATGAGGAATTTCAACACAGCCATGGAATGAAGAGAGTGTGCAATGAGCGCCTAAATTTCAATCGCTACGGGTATATCTAACCTAAATCCTCAATAAATAGTAAACAGGCAGGTAATTTACGCTCCTGCACTCTCGCATTCAGATTACAAGCGCAAGCTGGACGCAAAAATAATCGCGTCTTCACGCCCCGCTTCCGCAGGATAATAATCCTTGCGCAAACCCACCTGATTAAAACCCATTTGTTCGTACAATGTGATCGCAGCAGTGTTGGATGGCCGCACTTCCAGAAATACATCACGCACTTCCAGTTTATCCGCTTCATCCAGCAACAGGCTCAACATTTCACGCGCCAGCCCCTGTCGCTGAAATTCTCCGGCCACACATAAATTCAGTACATGTGCTTCACTGGCTCCGGTGGACATCACACCATAACCCGCAAGGTTTCCTTCAACTTCCCCCACATGACAGCGATAACCCACACGCAGACAGTCTTCAAAAATACGCCGGGTCCAGGGAAAGGGATACATGGCCAGCTCAATGCGCATAACCCGCGCAAGATCCTGCGTCATCATCGGTCGTATCCATAACTCCGGTGTTTGCACCACAGCGCTCATGATTGCTCGCCTCGCACCACGGCTGCCGCAAACTTCAGGTCAGTCCAGCTCTTGCCCTTTTCGCTGGGTTTTCGCAATAAATAGGCCGGATGGTAGGTCACCACCAGCGGTGTTTCGCCATAATGATGTAACTGTCCACGCAGTTTGCTCACCGCAGTGTCCACTTTCAACAGATTATGGGCTGCCACACCGCCCACAGCGAGAATGACTTTTGGTTTCATCAGCGCGACCTGACGTTGCAGGAAGGCTTCACAGTGAACAATTTCCTCCGGCTGCGGGTTACGATTTTCGGGTGGATGGCATTTAAGGATATTGGTGATGAACACCTGCTCACGCTGTAGATCCAGCGCCTTGAGCATGTTGTTGAGCAACTGGCCTTCACGTCCAACAAAGGGCTCGCCCTGTTGATCCTCATCGGCCCCTGGTGCCTCACCGACAATCATCCATTCCGCTGTATGGTCACCCACCCCGAACACCGTTTGTGTGCGGGTTTTGTGTAACTCGCAGGCTGTACATGAAGTTACTGCGACTTGCA
>JAKISS010000078.1 GCA_021648485.1 Gammaproteobacteria bacterium | reverse complement strand
TTAAATATTTGTTTTTAAACAAGTTGCAGAGCCATATTTTCACCCGATATCCCGACGATATCCGGCGCATGCCGTAAAACCCCCTAAAATCACCAATATCACGGCGTACGCCGGATAATTACCCATACCTCTTGTGCAGGTTTGAAAAGTGCATGATAATCGGGGTGATATGAGTGAACGTTTAAAAGATAAAAAAAAACATAGACGGCTTAAGCCGGATATTAACCCCGCAGCGGACAATATCCAGCGTATGCAGCTATTTTCACGTTATCCGGCGGAGGCCGGATATTAAGAGTTATGTCTACGAGAAAATATAAATGAATAAATGGACTAGATATCTTATTGCAGTTTTACTGTCGCCAATTCTGCTTCCGATCGCCCTTGTTTATAAGTATGAAGATCAAGTAAATAAAACTACATGGGTTATTTTTTCATTTATCAAAGAAGTCCAAGAATTATGGGAAATTATCGTAATAATATTCCACGCGCTTGGTAGAATATTAACTGTTTCATTATTAATAATGTCTTCTGCGACTTTTCTTTTTGTCTTACTAAAAGAATCAGGTGTAACTATTGACTGGTTTTATTCCTTCTATTTGGTAATTGAACGAATTGTTAAAAACCCTGTGTCGTGGGCCACAGGAACAACAATAGTTGCAACAACGGTAGCAATAGGCCACATGAAAAACCTAGAAATAAATCAAAAAAAACATGCCCGGGAAGAATATGAAAGATCTAAAAAGGAAAAAGACATAACAAATCGTTAAACCAGATCGGCGCAAAAAACGCGCCTCCTGGTTAACTCAAACGTTATGCACCATGAATGAGACCCTGAGAATTAGAAATGCCGAACCATATGAAGCGAGTTACTTGAGCGAACTTGCTATACGTTCGAAGTCATATTGGGGATACTCGGCCAAGTTTATGGCGGCGTGCCGTAACGAGTTGGTGGTTTCAATAGAAAAGATAGAAAACGAGTATTTCCACTATATGGCCGCAGAACGCCAAGGTGAGGTTGTTGGGTTTTATGCTCTAGAACATTTGTCTGAATCTGATTTCGAACTCGAGGCGCTTTTCGTTGAACCAAGATACATAGGTACAGGAATAGGAAAAGCGCTAATATCACACGCAAAAAGCAACGCTGCCTCCCTTGGCGGAGATACTTTGATTATTCAGGGTGACCCTAATGCTGAAAAGTTTTATCTGGCTGCGGGCGGGAGACTTACCGGCAAACGAGAATCAGCGAGTATTCTAAGTCGTTTTTTACCGACATTTAGTATTTCACTGGCAAATGAAGATGTTGCATAACAAGGCAAATGCACTCGGACGTCAAAAAGGCGCCGCTCGTTCCTCGCTCTACTTTTTGCCGCCGGTGACTTGCGACGTTATGCATATAGCAGTTGCAAGTCAAAAAATGCAGACCGCGGGTTCCGTCTCCAGAATCAACGCCCGTGCCAACGGAGAGAGCCGATTGAGGATGGCAAGCAAAAATAGTCCTTGGTGGCTTCGAGCCGGTACTGAGCTACCGTGTCCCGTCCGTGGCCCAGCGGATGGTTCAGAATCCTGCGTTGGCATCCGGATTGGGCGTGCAATTCGATTCCGGAGGAGGGTGCAGTGACGTTGTTCACCTGCCGTGCGGCGGCCAGGTCAAAAAAGCAGGGGCTTTGCTCCTTGTCTCAAATGCATCGTGGCCCGCTGCGCTTTGACCTTCCGTTGCATAACAATTCGCTTGAGAGGGACGCGGCAAAAAGCGCCGCGCCCCTCAGCTTTGTCGTTATAAAACAATAAGGAGTAAGTAATGGGGAAAAAATTTGTAGTTGCAGATGTTGAAGGGTGGCTTAATTTACCTAACGTGGAAATACCATCATTAAAGTCTGGAGAAGAAACTGGTAGTATTTTTGAAGTTAAAAAAGTCGGTTTTGTAATTGCCGATAGAAAAGAATGCAAATCCAAGGGATTGGATGCACCTGAAGCTCCCGGCGGAAAAGCAGCATTGCCTACAGCAGTAGTATTATTTGGAGATGAATATGAATTATGCAGCCTTCCTCTTGAACTATCGGATTGGGTTCAATCATGTGTCGGTATGGCTCATTCTGGCATGAATGCATTTCCAACAAAAGTAGAGTTTGGTGTATTAGATAATCGAGCATATGCAGAAATGCTATAGAAGTTTATAACAAGGCGTTCGAGTTGACGTATTTATTTTTGGTTCTTTTTGTGCAGAATCGCACAAAAAGAACCAAAAATACGGAATAAGGGGTCAGAGCCCTTTAAGGAAATTTTATTGTGCCGAGTAGCGCTTTATTTCCCCGATTCAACCCGAAAATCTGCTTGAAGATTTTTCCAGTGGTTTTTGAGACTTTCTTTATGCGCTTCGTCCATGGGCAAGTCTTTTAACGTTTCAGGCCATAATGATCGTGCTTTTTCCATGGTGTCATCCAGGTGTGGCTTTATTGCTCGCCAGGGAATGCCTGATTTATCAGCCCAATTCTCAAAGTGGGTGTAAGAAGCAGTAAACCATTTTTTGTTTCTGCCAAGATTGAGTGCAAATTCAGTTTCGTTTTCGATATACACGCTGGTGGTGACGATGTCGTAAGCGGGGGATAGCATTGGTGTAATTTGATCTTCGTATAATAGGCTCCAGTTTTTTAAGTGCGCATCGCCATTAGCCAGTAATAGGTTTACGAGTAAACGTCTGGAAAATTGCTGAACATCGGCAAGTCCATCGCCAGAAAATTGATAAAGTACCCTGGCTATTTGTCCATAATTGGCGGTGTTATATTTTTCGTGTGGGTACTTTACCAAAACTTGTGCAAAGTCCTCCATATGAATTCGTGTATTCTGCTCCCGGTCAAATCGTTTGATGGCAAAAGCCCGTTTTTCGTTGGGTAAGTTTATTTGTGGCAGGTTATCCAGCTTGTTCAATTCAACGAGTTTGATGTCAGGGATGTCCACTCCGACCAAAGAAGCGAGTGTCATGGTCGTGTATTCATTTAAGGGTACGTTCTTGTGTTTGGTTGATGGCGCTTTAATAATCCAGTCACCAAGTTCATCGCCTTTTGTCAGATTATAACGACCGTCTTTTTCCTTCATGGAAAACTTCATTTGAATGCCAGCGAGAGAAAAATTGCTTTCTTGATCGCTTGTTTTAAATTTAACGGCTTTAGCTTTTCCATGTGTATTGAGAACAGTGTCGGGTACTTTTTCAGGTTCCATGGGCGTGGCTACCAAAGCGCCGGGCAAGTCTCGTCCTAGGTATGAAAAAATCTGAAATTCATTGTCGATATGTGTTTTCAGGCTTTGTGCTATTAATTCTCTTAACGCACCTTCAGGCAATAAATTGGATAGCGTAGGGTGTAATCTTTGGTTTTTGGTCCATGGCTTTGAAAGTAGGTTTTTCACATTTGGAAAATTTGGGTGTGTCATCAGGCTGAAAGTGGGTCGGGAAGGGTTGTTTTTAAACTCATCGGCAAAGGTTATAACATTCCTTCCATTATTAAATCCGGCCAAATATCCCACTAACTTGCCATGCAGGGTGAGTTTCAGAACGTTGATTTCGTGGATGGTTGTATCGTTTGTGCTCATTCGTCGTCCCCCAGCAGGTCTTGCCATGGGTCGTTTGCCAGTGTGTGTTCCATGTCCTGTTTTATGTTGTTTTTTGTTTTGTTTGAAGAGGAAGACTCGTCGTCCAGCATCGCTTTAACGGCTATGCGTTTTTCGTGGGGGATTAGCACAAGCTCACTCTTGAGTCCTTTTGCAATGAGTTCAAGGGTATCAAGGCGAGGGTTGCCTTTGGATTCCAGGCGTTGATATTGCTGGCGTGATACGCCAACACGAAGCAGCATATCTTTCTGTTTCAGCCCTAGCGCTATCCTGCGTTTTTTTAACTGTTCAAGTAATGTGCTCATCATTACAGCTCATAGATTGCCTTTTTATAAAAAGAAACATATTAGTTTCTTTTTTATATTTTAGCAATGCAGGTGTTTCTTTTTGTTATGTTGGGGAAGTGAATAATTAAAAAAGCAATTTATATATTGCTTGCAACCGTCTGTTAAAACGCTAAAGCGGTGGTCAGCCAGAGCCTCCTGGTGCAAGACCTAGAGGTGACGGATTTGCAGGATCAAACAAAAACGAGAGGTTTCCTGGAGGCAGGGCGCGAGTATCCTCGAGTTTATGGGAAAATTTGTGGACTGGTTTTTCGAAGATGACTCGAACAGGCGGTCATTACTGGCGCTGCCGTTTCGCCTCCAGCCTATGCTTTATACGATGTTTTTGTTCATCCGTGCGCGGAAATAAGGGTCAGTGCGGACGCCGTCATTGGCAGCGTGTTTAGCGGGTTAACGTTCCGTCCGGGAATTGCGCATTAGTGTCTTCGAACTTAAGGCTGGTTGACTGGTGTGAAGTTGATAAGCCTGAGAAGGTCTGATGTTGTATTTCCGATATTATTTTTTACCCGTGCCAGCACGAACTGCTCACAAACGGTGCCGTCAGGACACTGTGCTGTTTCGTAATAGCGGCTCATAATCGCTATTTTATCGGCATCAAACTGGCTGACATATTTACGCAGAGAGGCTTTTTGCGTTTCGGCATATGCAGCCACATTGAGCTGATAGTTAATGGCGTAGTCTGCGACACGATAAACCGTATTATCGCTGGGAGTTCTCCGGTCACGGGTAAACCCATAGCCGCTGTCTTTTGTTTCGGATATCGCCAGATGCAGCAGTATCTTGCTGTTGATTGCGTTGTTAAAAATATATGAGGTGACAGCGGATATGTTTCGGTGGTCGGCGTGACCGTAAATGCCTTCGACACCAAAGGTAATAACTATGTCGGGTTGAAGAGTATCAAATAATGGTTGAACGGAGGCCACTACGGCATAAATATTGGCACCATTATCATCCTGTCTCATGAAATGGATGTTAGAAGGTTCTACACCCAAAACACCCAATGCCTCCGTTGCTTCTGATTCTCGCTGCTGTCCCAGTTTAGCCGGGGTGTTTGCAATTCCCCGGACGTCGTTTCCATATTTTCCTGACGTGCTATAGGCGACATGTACATCCAGGGATGTATTGACCATGTGAAGAATAGTGCCATTGACCGAAAGTTCATCATCAGGGTGTGCGACCAGGACTAAAACGGTTGCTGCCTGAATTGGAAAACTGGCAAAAAACAGTGCTGTTACGAAAAAATACTTCATGCGCATAAACTCCACAATATGAGGGGGCATCCTTTCAGAGGTTTTTGCTTTTGGTCGTGCCGCATCGTTTGCAGGCGTAAAACGTCACCAGTTTGCCCTGGCGGCTGTCAAATTGTTTGTCTTTGGATATTTCCCATTTGTGAAAACCGTTTTTGCACAGGGTTTTGCCCTTGTGAATATCACTGGGTTTGCGGGGTTTGGGGCGTTTGAAGGGAAGAATGTCGGCCATGTGTCATAAAATGTGTTCAGGATTTGTTGTTTGTTGCCGTTCTTGGTAACAGCTGTAGATTTCACAAACAATAACATCATTTGGTGATGAAGCCGTTATCGCTCGTCAGCAACCCTATGACAGAACATGTAAGATTCTCCACATGACAAAATCAAACACTGACATTATTGTTGCTGCGCGTGGCTGGTCGTACCCGGCCTGGAACCAGAGTTTTTATCCCGATGATTTGCCAGAAGACTGGCAGCTTGCTTATTACAGCAATGAGTTTCGTGCGGTGATGGTACCAGCGACAGAATTTACCAATGTGGACCCGCTGGAAGTCGAACGCTGGGTGGAAGATGTTATTGAGGGTTTCGAGTTCTATCTGGAAGTTACCGATTTATTTATTGACTGGGCACAATTCGCACAGGCTGCCAAACCGCTGGGAGCGCATTTGAAGGGTATCCTGTTACGTCCGCTCACCGTCGATGAAGATCTGGCGATGATTGCGCACAGTCTGGATGCAGCGGTGGCACTGGCTCCGGTGTGTGTGTTATTGCCGGATGGCGTGACTATCAGCAGCAGTGGCAGGGGTTTGTTGGCACAACACGGGGTTGAGTTGTGCTGGAATACTCATGAAGATAAACCGGACTGGCGTGGCGGCGGTTTTGTGGTGGCCCGTGTAAAGGGTAATAATCACTACACTCCCAAAGAATGGCGTGAGACTATTGAGGCTTGTCTGCGCTGTGACAACAAAAGCAGTGACAGACGCAAGGTGCTGCTGATGGTGGAACATGACTCGCCAGAGCCCGATGCATTACGGGCGGCGATGATGATTGGCGACATGTTGGTGATTCCGGATATCTGACGGGTTTACCATCTGAACCAATTGCATGATGGCAACGTCAGAGCAGAAACGGATAAAATAAAAGAGAGCATTGTTCACGGGTTTCAAAGATACTGCGTGCAGCGCTTTCGCATACCAAGCCCGGAAAATACTTGCCTACAATCTCTGATGATCAACCCTGATACAAAAATAAAAACCCCGCATACGTCTGCCGGTAAGCCCATTGGTGAACCGCTGGTACGAATTCGTGATCTGGTTTACTACCGTGGTGAACGTGCCATTTTTGATGGCATTGATATCGACATCGCACGCGGCAAACTCACCGCCATTATGGGTCCCAGTGGTACCGGAAAAACCACCCTGCTGCGTTTGATTGGTGGCCAGTTGCGGCCGGATACCGGCACCGTGCATGTCGATGGTCAACCCGTATCCGAACTGGGATACCGGCCACTTTATGAATTGCGCAAGCGCATGGGTATGCTGTTTCAGAACGGTGCCCTGCTGACTGACCTCAATGTATTTGATAATGTCGCTTTTCCCTTGCGTGAGCACACACAACTCAATGAAACCATGATTCGTGATCTGGTGTTGATGAAGCTGCATGCCGTCGGCTTGCGCGGTGCGCGTGATCTGATGCCCAGTGAGCTTTCCGGTGGTATGGCACGACGTGTGGCATTGGCCCGCGCCATTGCCCTGGATCCGATGATGATCATGTACGATGAGCCCTTTACCGGACAAGACCCCATTTCCATGGGTGTGCTGGTGTCACTGCTGCGCACCTTGACCGATGCATTGGGCCTGACTTCCGTGGTGGTTTCCCATGATGTGCAGGAAAGCCTTTCCATTGCAGATTATGTGTATGTGATTTCTGCGGGCAAGGTCGTGGAACACGGTACGCCCGATGATCTGCGTCAATCGAAATCGGACTGGGTACAGCAGTTTATTCAGGGCAAAAGAGATGGCCCGGTACCTTTTCATTTTCCGGCAACCGACTATGCGGCTGACCTGTTTGGCGGAAACAACTGATGCTGAATCAACTGCAAAAACTGGGAGCAACAACACTGGGCGTCGCCGAGCGCCTGGGACGTGGCCATTTGTTCCTGTGGCATGTGCTGGGCGGGTTTCCGGCCTTGCTGTCACGTTTTGGTCTGGTCATCACTCAGCTGTATTCGGTGGGTGTATTATCACTGCTGATTATTGCCGTGGCCGGCTTGTTTGTCGGCATGGTACTGGCTTTGCAGGGGTACTACACGCTGGTGGACTTTGGTGCCACTGAATCTTTGGGCGTGCTGGTAGCGCTGTCACTGGTGCGCGAACTTGGGCCGGTGGTTGGCGGCCTGTTGTTTGCGGGCCGTGCCGGTTCCGCACTGACTGCCGAGATCGGTCTGATGAAAGCCACCGAGCAACTGTCGGCCATGGAAATGATGGCGGTAGATCCGTTGCACAGAGTGGTGGCACCACGGTTCATGGCAGGTATTCTGGCCATGCCGTTGCTGGCGGCAATTTTCAGTGCGCTGGGTGTTATCGGCGGGTATTTTGTCGCCGTAGGTCTGCTGGGTGTGGATGAAGGTGCTTTCTGGTCACAAATGCAGGCCAAGGTGGATTTGTACGAAGATATCCTCAATGGCGTCATTAAAAGTATTGTATTTGGTTTTGTGGTGACCTGGATTGCCGTGTTTGAAGGTTACGATGCTGTGCCTACGTCAGAAGGTGTGAGTCGAGCGACGACCAATACCGTAGTGCATGGTTCACTGGCAGTATTGGGACTGGACTTTATATTGACCGCGCTGATGTTTGATTGAAGATAGTTGCATGTATTCGCAATATTGATATAGCTACGATTTCAAGTGATCAAAACGTCGGACGTATTATTTTGTCGGGTGAAAATACCCTGTCGGGCCCGGCAACGCAAATTGTATTATATCGGCATTAGAATGATTCGTTGCATATAAAATCAAGGAAAAACACATGAGCAACTACAAAAAACTTCGCCAATTCACCTCCGAAGACCTGCTCTTTAATGAAGAAGAAACCCGCACGGTATTGAAGTTTATATTTGCAGAGACTCATCATAAGCGCATTGACTCACTGCCCATGAGTGACCGTTTGGAGAATTTGCGCAGGCATTGTTAGTGGAAGCCATTGATGCCTCGCATGCCATTGGTTATGTGCATGGGTTCTTCAGAAGTGTTAAAAACCCGGTAAAAGGCGCCTTGGAAATACTGAAAAGCTTTGGAAAAAAAGCCAAGCAGAACTGGTTCAAATATGCGTCTGTACACGACCTGCAAAATGCCAGGGTTTATAATTTTGTGCTGAATTATATGGGAACACACTTTGCCAAATTTCTGCCGGATTTTTTAGTTAACAATGATGAAGCGGATAAGGAAGTGGGGGCATTTTTAGCCTATAAAGTGCCCACGCATGGCACTGTTATCCGGTGGGGGTAGTAAACCATGAAAAAGAAAATAGTCTTTGGCGGTGTCGGCGGTATTTTTCTGATATACGCAGGATTAATGTTATACGACATGTCGGAAATGGAGATAGAAGTCTTGATGCTGTGTAGCACAAATCGAGGAGGCATATTAATCCCGAGCGACCTTTGCAAATACTACCTGGTCAATTACCGCATCAATGAAAAAAGTATTAAAAAATTAAGCGAAGGTGGAGGGCTTGACGTTATTCTTAATATCGAAGGGGATGCTGCTGAATATGAATTAGCAAAATTGTTTCTTGCCAGGGGATTGGATGTAGATGGAGCTAACCATGCTGGTGGTAAGGATGTGACGCCATTACAGGCTGCAGTGATGTACAACGACGTACGGCGTGTAAAGTTTTTACTCGAATACGGGGCAGATATACATCTAAGCGAAGGTTATGGAATGACGCCAATTGACATTGCGAGGAAATTTCACAAAACAGGTAGTGAGTTAGAGGACAGGCGTGAAATCATCCAGATATTATCGGATGCGGAAAAACCATAACGAAGGCGATATGTTTTTGATAGGCTGTGCAGGAAGATATTCAGCGTACTATTCTGGTAGTCATTGTCCGGGTATTGTGGTATTCGGTTAGAGTTTAAATGCTAGTCCAATGTAAGGGAAAAACATGAGTACTTACAAAAAACTGCGCAAATTCACCTCCGAAGAACTGTTTTTAAATGAAGAAGAAACGCGCATTGTGTTGAGATTTATATTTAAACCGATCCACCATGAACTTATTGACTCACTACCGATGAATGATCATTTGCGGGGTTTTGCACAAGGTCTGTTAGTAGAGGCCATCGATGCCTCTTATGCGATTGGTTATATCCATGGGTTGTTCAGGAGCGTTAAAAGCCCGGTAAAAGGCGCGCTGAAAATATTGAAAAGCTTTGGAAAAAAGGCCAGTCAGAACTGGTTTAAACATGCGTCCGTACACGACATACAAAATGCCAGGGTTTATAATTTTGTGCTGGATCATATGGGATGGCACTTTGCTCGTGTTTTAGAAACTATTGCGGCAAACAATCAGCCAGATGAACCTTTAGGGGCATTTTTAGCCTATAAAGTGCCCATGCATGGTATTGCGATCAGGTGGGGATAACCTGTGAAAAAGAAGATAGTCTTTGGCGGTATCGGCGGCATTTTTCTGGCCATAGCCGGGTTTGTGTTATACGACATGTCGGAAATGGAAATTGAAGTCTTGATTTTGTGTAGTTCAAATGAAGGAGGCATTCGAATCCCGAGCGGTCTTTGTCATTATTACATGGTTAACTACCGCATCAATGAAAAGGATATTGAAGCATTAAGTGAAGGTGCAGGCTTGGATTACATTCTTCATGCAAAGCCTCCTAAAAGATATGAAATAGCAAAGGCTTTTCTCGCGCGAGGCCTTGATGTGAATGGTGTTAGTCACTACAGCGGACTGACTCCACTGCAAGCTGCCGCCCTGGGCAACGATGTGCAAAGCGTTAAATTTTTACTGGCTCAAGGGGCTGGTTTACAGATACATGGAGAGCTTGGAATGACGGCGCTAGAATATGCAAAAAAAATCCACAAAGCAGGCGATAAGTTCCGGGATAAAGGTGAAATCATTCAAATATTATCGGATGCTGAAAAACGATGAAGGCGATATGTTTTCGATAGGCTGTCAGGAACATCTATTGTGTTTGGTTTTGTGGTGACCTGGATTGCCGTGTTTGAGGGGTACGATACGGTGGTGCCTACCTCGGAAGGTGTGAGTCGCGCTACCACTAATACGGTTGTGCATGGTTCATTGGTGGTATTGGGGTTGGACTTTATTCTGACAGCGTTGATGTTTGATTGAAGATGATTGTATGTATTTGTAATATTGATACAGCCACGATTTCAAGTGATGAAAACGTTGGACGTATTATTTTGTCGGGTGAAAATATCCTGACGAGCCTGGCAATATAAACTGTATTACAGTATCGGCATCAGAATGATTTGTTACATATAAAATCAAGGAAAACACATGAGCAGCTACAAAAAACTTCGCCAATTCACCTCCAAAGAACTGCTTTTAAATGAAGAAGAGACGCGCACGGTATTGAAGTTTATAGTTGCAGAGACCCGTCTGAAGACATTGACTCAATGCCCATGAGCGACAGTCTGCGAGAGTTTGCGCAGGGACTGTTAGTGGAAGCCATCGATGCCTCTTATGCGATTGGTTATATCCATGGGTTGTTCAGGAGCGTTAAAAGCCCGGTAAAAGGCGCGCTGAAAATATTAAAGCTTTGGAAAAAAGGCCAGTCAGAACTGGTTTAAACATGCGTCCGTACACGACATACAAAATGCCAAGATTTATAATTTTGTGAAAGATGAAGTAGCACGGCGATTTATAACCCACTTGCGAGATTATGTAGCCAAAAATGAACTGGATGAAAAACCGGGAGCATTTTTGGCCTATCAAGTACCCACACATGACATTGTAGTCAGGTGGGGGTAATCCATGAAAAAGAAAATAGTCTTTGGCGGTATCGGTGGCATTTTTCTGACCATAGCCGGGTTAATGTTTTATGATATGACGCAGATGGAAATTGAGACCCTGATTTTGTGTAGTGCAAATGAAGGCGGTATACGAATCCCGAGCGACCTTTGTTATAGCTACATGGTTAATTATCGAATCAATGAAAAGGATATTGAAGAATTAAGTGAAGGTGCAGGTCTCGACTACATTCTTAATGGAGAAGAGCCTGTAAAGTATGACATAGCAAAGGCTTTTCTCGCACGCGGCCTTGATGTGAATGGTGTTAATCATTATACGGCAGCGCCGCCCAATGATAAAAAAATGACACCACTACAAGCTGCGGTAGTACATAACGATCTGCTACGTATTAAGTTTTTACTCGATCACGGAGCTGATTTACGCTTTACTGGGGACAAAGGAATGACCGCGCTGGAGTACGCAAAAAAAATCCACAAAGCAGGCAGTGAGCGACAGGACAGAACTGAAATCATCCAGATATTGTCGGATGCTGAAAAACCATAACGAAGGCGATATGTTTTCGATAGGCTGTGCAGGAACATTTTCAACGTACTGTTCTCTTTTGCGTACGTTGTATTAAAAATAAGAGTGTGGAGAAATAACAATGATGCATTCAAGAACAGTACAAATCTGGGTAGGCTTGTTCGTGGTAGCAGGTATGGCCGCGTTGCTGATGCTTTCCATGAAAGTCAGTAACATTAGCGCCTTTACTGAGACAGAGGGGTACACCGTCACGGGTTATTTTGAAAATATCGGTGGCCTCAAAGTGCGTTCACCGGTCACCATGGCGGGTGTGGTGGTGGGCCGGGTGGCCAGTATCGGTTTTGACCGGGAATCTTATGAAGCCGTGGTGATGTTGAATATACAAAGTGAATACGACAATATTCCGGCAGACAGCAGCGCCAGCATTTTTACGGCGGGCCTGCTGGGTGAGCAATACATTGGTCTGGAGCCGGGGGGTGCGGAAGAGGTGCTCAAGGCAGGCAGTGAGCTGGCACTGACTCAGTCAGCCATTGTGTTGGAGCAGATCATTGGCCAGTTTCTGGTGAGTCAGGCGGATAAAGAATAACAACCGGATTTCAATCGTCGGGTTTAATAACAAAATGCGTTTTTCAGCCATAAACAATACTGTGATTGCGGGTTTCCTGCTTGCACTGGGCCCAGTGCAAGCAGAAACCGTGGTGCTGGATTTACCACAGTCCATCGAACGGGCGCTGAAAACAGATGCGCGCATTGACGAAAAGGAAAAGCTGGTGGAAGCTGCGCGCGGCTTGCTGGCCGAGGCGCGGGGTGCGGATGACTGGATATTTAATGTCAACAGTTTCGTTGGTTTTTCGCCCACTCTGCGTGGCGGTCTGTTCGAAACCACCGATAATTCGGATAAAAGAACCGTAGGCATCCCGAAGAACGCCTTTGATATCGATGGCCTTTCGCCATGGTATTACGTGGATTTTTCGTTTATTAAACCACTGCACACCTTTGGTAAAATCAAGCATTATTCCAAGGCTGCGGCGGGTAATATTCAGGTCAAACAAGGGGATGTGGCGATTCGGCGTGGGCAAACCCGGCTGGAAGTCACACGCGCCTACAATGGTTATCTGGCCGCCAGGGACACCCGTTTTTTGCTGGAAGACTCGGTAAAAAAAATGGAAGTAGCACTGGAGCTGGTAGAAGGCTGGCTGGAAAATGAGGAGGGTGAAGCCAAACAGTCCGATTTGTTTGCGCTGCAAACCGGCGTCGCTTTGTTGCAGCGTTATATTGCCGAAGCCACCGGGTTTGAAAATATTGCTCTGGCGGGGTTGCGTCTGTTGACCAATGTGGCACCGGGCGATGAACTGGAACTGGCCGACAAACGCCTGCGACCGGTTGATCTGCCTGAGGGCGAACTGGAAACCTTGCAAGCCCAGGCGTTGGTGAAACGACCGGAAATGCGCCAGTTGGCAGCAGGCTTGCAGGCGCGCCGCGAATGGATGCTGGCTAAAAAAAGCGAATCTAACCCCAATTTGTACGCGGGGGTGGCGGGGCTTATCTCTTTCAGTCCGTTGCGTGATGATTTGACCAGTGTCAGTGCCTACGACCCCTTTAATACTGCGGGCGCAACACCGATTATAGGCTTGAAATGGGAATGGGCCAGTGGTCGTCAACCGGCTCAGGTCGCACAGGCGCGGGCAGAAATGGAATCGACATTGGCTTTACGCACCTTTGCCCAGCGCGGCATTCCTTTTCAGGTGGCCGAACAGTATTACACTGTGCATGCTCATTATGAAATGGTGCAAAAACTTTATGAAGGCAGTCGTAGCGGGCGACGCTGGATGATCAGCAGCTATGCGGATTTTGAAGCCGGGGTGGAGCAGGCAGATAAGGTGATCAGTGCCTTTCTGGGTTATATTCAGGCTTACAGTGATTATCTGAAAACGGTCAACGATTACAATCTGCATGTGGCAAAGCTGCAAGTGGTGACGGGAGATTTCGAATGATTAACGTAACAAGTGTGATGAAGTATACAGGTGCATTACTGGCGAGCATGTTATTGCTGGGCAGCTCTGCTGCGACTGTCCAGGCACCGGAGGTGCTGGTGCAGGAAACCACGGACAAAATTACCAGCATACTGCGTGTAGAGCAAGACAAGATTAAGGCCGAACCCGGTCGGTTGTTGGAAATCGTCGATACCATTGTTGCGCCGCATTTTGATTTTGAGCGCATGTCCAGCTGGGTGCTGGGAAAATACTGGCGTAAAGCCAGCGACGATGAAAAAACCCGTTTCGCACAGGAATTTCGTACCTTGCTGGTACGCACTTACGCAAAAGCGCTGAATGATAACTTTGACAAGCAAATTGATATGCTGGCCTCACGGAAAAGAAAAGATGGTAAACAGGTCACCGTGCGTACCGAAATCCAGCAGTCCGGTGGTTTTCCTATTCCTATCAGCTATAAAATGCACATGAAGGATGGAGCCTGGAAGATTTTTGATGTGGGTGTTGATGGTATCAGCCTGGTGGCTAACTACCGCAGCTCCTTTGCCAAGGAAATCCGTAAAGATGGATTGGAAAAACTGATCGCTCGACTGGCTGATCGTAATCGGCCTTCCAAGACGACAGACATTGCAAAGTAATGGATGAGACCCGATTGCATACTCAGCTAAAAAAATCCGATGATGGCCGCTTGTTGGTATCTGGCGAATTGAGTATGAAGACTGTGCCAGCACTGTTGGCACAAAACTGCCTGCGTGATATTTCTGGCGATATTGAGATTGACCTGCAAGATGTTGAACGCGCCGACAGTGCCGGTGTTGCCCTGCTCATCGAATGGCAGCGTACTGCCCGTCAACAGCAACAGAACATTCGTTTTCAAAATATTCCCTCACAAATGCTGGCGATTGCTCGCCTCAGTGGCGTTGATGAGCTGCTTGCCCTAAAACCTGAAGTAACCACCTGAAATGCCCATTGCTGTCAGTATCCGGGGTGTGCATAAACACTTCGGTGAATTGCATGCCCTCAACGATATTTCACTGGATGTGCCGCAAGGCAGTTTTTTTGGCCTGCTGGGTCCAAATGGTGCGGGCAAATCCACATTGATCAATATCATGTCGGGCCTGATGAAAGCGGATGCGGGCACGGTGTCGGTAATGGGCCACGACGTGACGGGTGCCTACCGGCAAGCCCGGAATGCATTGGGTGTGGTGCCTCAGGAGCTGGTTTATGATCCCTTTTTCACCGTACGTGAAGTGCTGCGTTTGCAGTCAGGCTATTTTGGCCACGGTCCGGAAAACCATCCCTGGGTCGATGAACTGATCGAGACCCTGAGTCTGGCTGACAAGGCCGACGCCAATTTGCACGATCTCTCTGGTGGTATGAAACGTCGTGTGCTTATCGCTCAGGCGCTGGTACATAAACCGGATGTGGTGGTGCTGGACGAGCCTACCGCCGGGGTGGATGTTGAGCTGCGTCAGGCATTGTGGCAATTCACCCGGCGTCTGCACGCCGATGGTCGCACCATTGTGTTAACCACCCATTATCTGGAGGAGGCCGAAGCCTTGTGCGAAGAAATCGCCATTCTGAATCGCGGTCAGGTTGTCGTGCAGGAAAGTAAAACTGCGTTGCTGGCACGCTGTCCTTATCGCACCTTGCGGCTCACTCTGGCACAAAGCGATTACCACCTGCCCGAATCGTTACAGGCATTAGTTATAGAGGCAGAGGATAATCGTTTGTCGTTACGTCTGCACAAAACCGATCACCACATAGGCGACGTGCTCAAAGCCCTGCAAACAGCGGGTATCGAAGTGACGGATTTACGCACGGAAGAATCAGGGTTGGAAGAGGTGTTTCTTGAACTCACCGCTGATTTGCCTGCGGAAGATACACGTCCATGAACGGTTCCAGTCTGCGCGGTGTTTACACCCTGTTCGCCAAAGAAGTGTGGCGTTTTATGAAGGTGTTTGTGCAAACCATATTGACACCAGTGGTGACAGCCCTGCTCTACCTGCTGGTGTTCGGGCAGGCGCTTGAAGGTAATGTGGAAGTTTACGAAGGAGTGGGTTATTCGGCCTTCCTGATTCCGGGGCTGATGATGATGTCGATTATCCAGAATGCTTTCGCCAACAGTTCATCGAGCCTGATTCAGTCGAAAATGATGGGTAATCTGGTATTCGTTTTGTTATCGCCCATTAGCAGTTTGGGGTTTTTTATTGCTTTCACCGCCGCTGCTGTAGTGCGTGGCGTGCTGG
>JAKISS010000077.1 GCA_021648485.1 Gammaproteobacteria bacterium | reverse complement strand
GCACCATTACCATTCAGGTCATGGGGCTGTCCGGCTCGCAAATCCCCGAGCTCGACATTATCGAACCCGCCAACACCCGCCTCTACCCGGAGCCTCCCACGCAGGAAAATCGCACCGATGGCAAAACTATCTACGGCCTGCGCACCCGCACTCTGACCTATATTCCCAACGCACAGGGTATACTGGATATTCCACCAGTCACTCTCAGCTGGTGGGATACGCACCGGGACAAACCCGCCGATACCACCCTGCCCGCCTGGCAATTCACTGTGCAATCCGGTGCTGCACCTGGTGCGATGAACGAAGTGCGGGAGACACACCCTCAAACGGAAAACACTGTGCAAAATAACCTTCGCTGGCTGATCGCTGGTGGTGGAATATTGCTAGCCCTCATCCTGCTGCTGGCAATACTAGTCCGACGCGCCAAAAGGCAGCAACGAATTCATGTACCGGTTATCGACAAAACAAGATTGCCCGCCATTGAACAACAACCTCACCCGACAGATCGGAAACCTGCCCTGCGCGAACTGGGAAAAGCCTGCTCAGCCAATGACCGTCACACCGCTGCCCAGGCATTGTTAAAACTTGGCCACAGCTATTGGCCCGATGATCCACCGCACAGCCTGAGTGCGCTTGCGGCACGCATCGAAACGGGACAAACACCACTTCGCGAGCTTGATCGCAGCCTCTACGCTGCTGAAACCACGGACTGGAACGGCTGCGCGTTATGGGATGCATTCAAATATGGCCTGCAAGAAAAAAAAGCTGCTGGACAACACTACGATGATGGATTGAAACCGCTTTACCCGGGCAGTCTTTGACATAAATCATGCGCTAAAAGTGATTCTCAGGCATTAAGCCCAAAGAGATTCAAAAACCTATACAGGCTCAGTTATTGTTTCCGATACTATCCAGTATGCATTACAGTCATGTACCGTATTAAAACAGGATGACAACGAATATTGGGATTGGGATCAGTCTGGCAGAATGACTGTTGTGGTTTCAAACCCCCGCGTCGCTTCATCTACCAGGGCAAATTCGTGGCTGCCAACCTTTGCCACTTCACCGTGTTTTAACATGTGGCGTTTGATCACTTTGCCATTCACAGCAGTACCATTGGTGCTCCCCTGATCTTCGATGTGTACATCCAGCAGACCTTCCATGTAGGCACTGGGTACAACTGTGATTTTTGCATGTTTACCGCTGACTGTTTCATCATCAACACGAATCTCACATTCGGGGCGACGGCCAATCAACCAGCTACCCTCTTCAAGGGAAATGTCTTCCAGAAACTGACCTTCACGGGAATGAACAAGTTTTGGCATAAGTTTGCACCTTCAACAATAGCAAATAAAATGAGTGTCATTATGATGTAAATACTTTCTTGTAATCAATGAACTGCAATCAATGCAACACACTCAACGCGGCCCACCCAGTGCTGCAATCACCACGGAAATATTATCCCGTCCACCATTATTATTGGCGAGGTCGATCAGGTGTTGCGCGGCGTGCGCCCAATTTCCTCCGGCAACCACCAGAATATCTTCAATAACGTCATCGCTCACCAGATCAGTAAGCCCGTCCGAGCATAACAAAAATACATCACCGGGCCGGATTTCCTGTTCCTGCACTTCGGTAACCATGCGGGAGCGTACACCCACCGCACGGGTAATAACATGACGGTAGGGGTTGTTTTCTGCCTCTTCGGCAGAAATGGCCCCCTTTTCCAACAGCTCACGCACCAATGAATGGTCTGCCGTTATCTGTTCCAGTGTGCGGTCACGCAGGCGATACACTCGCGAATCACCAACATGGGCCACCACCACTTTGTCTTCATAAAAAAGCACCATCGCCAGCGTGGTTCCCATGCCCTTACGTGCAGGATTGGCTTCCGCATTTTCAAAAATTGCGGTATTGGCTTTGCTCACCGAACGACGCACCAGGGTGGCATGCTTGCTCATACCCTTGTTGGGACGCAGGCGCAGTGGTCTGTCCAGCGCCGCCTGCAATGCCCCATTAAGCGTTTCCAGACACAGACGGCTGGCCACGTCACCCGCATTGTGCCCTCCCATACCATCAGCCAGCATCGCGAGACCATGCGGTACATCCCAGGCGATGGCGTCTTCATTATGCGTACGCGCACGGCCAGTATCTGTCACACCAATAACATGCACACTACATTGGATGCTTATTTCAGTTGTCATCGTTAATATCTCGGGTCGTTGGCCTATTAGCGGTCAGGTTTTTTCCACGCAGCGTCTAATGGCATCCGCCATGCTCTGCCCTGTGTCAAAACGTTTGGCCGGATCCTTTTCCAGCGCTTTGTTAATGAAACGGGTCACGCAAGCGGGCAATTCCGGACGTAGCTTGCGTATACTCTCGGGTTTTTCATTGGTGATCTGATACATAAGATTCGTCAGTGAATCACCTTCAAAGGGCAAGCGACCGGTAAACAACTGATACAGGGTGACACCCAGGGAAAACAGGTCGGAACGGCCATCCACTTTTTTACCAGCGATTTGTTCCGGTGACATATAAAACGGGCTACCCAATACAGTGCCGGTACGTGTCTTGCTATTATCCGTTAGACAGGCGATACCAAAGTCGGTCACTTTCAGCTGTCCTTTATCAGGGTCAAAAATAATGTTGCCCGGTTTTACATCACGATGCACCACTTTGTGCTCATGAGCATAATTCAATGCCTCGGCCACTTGCACACCAACAGCAAACACCTGAGCCATGGGTAACAGCGTTTCTTTACGAATGTGTTGGTCAAGACTGTTACCGGCAATATAATCCATAGCGATATAAGCGAGATCATGCTCCTCACCGACATCATAAATGGTAACAATATTGGGGTGATTGAGCCGCCCGGCGGTTTCCGCCTCCTGAAAAAAGCGCCGGCGCACGTCTTCCAGTTGTTCGCTTTCAAATTCCTCCGTGAGCGCCATGGTTTTGATGGCGACAGTGCGACCAATACGTGGATCACGTCCCAGATACACCGTGCCCATGGCACCGCGACCCAGCTCGCTTTCGACTTCATAGCGGCCCAGCAGCGGGCGCTCCACTTTGGGGTCATCCACCACCAGTCTGGTAGAGGCATAGGAAACCGATGTGGCTGCCAGTGATGCCGGTTTCAATTCCGGTTGATGCCGCGCCCTGCGCTCACGGATATCACGGAAATTATCATCCTGTTCAGCGATGTGATCATAAGCAATCAACGCTTTGTTAAACTGACGACGACGCTCAAAATCCAGACCCAATTGATAAAAAGCTTCCTGTACCTGCACGCTTGTCGCACAGTCACTCAAGCGCGCCATGGCCTGATCCAGCTGCCCCTGCGCACGCAGATTGGCAGACAATTCCAGCAAGGCTGCATCCCGCTCATCCCGCAACCGGGTATGGTGCCGACTGCCTCGGTGATGCAACCACAACAAGCTTTGTCCCAGTAGTAAAAACATCATCGGCAGCGCCAGAGGCAACCAGGTGTTGTGTATAACCATCAGCAACAGATTGCCGTTAAGCAGCAAAATGACCAGACCAACACCGATCAACAAGCCTAAATTGCCACGCAGGCGCAGTGGTAATAACAATAAATAGACGACAATCAGCAACAACATGCCACGCTGTACACCTGACGACCACCAGGGAACGTTAACGAAGGATTCCGTCATCATTGCATTCACCGCCTGCGCCGACCAGAGTAAACCGGTGCTGGCAAACAAACCGGGGACCCGCACTGATTGTGTCAGCAGACCATCACTGGCACCCACCAGCACTGTCTTGCCACGCAATTCTTTTTTCACTGTTGTCTTAAACATTGAATCGTTTAACACCTGTTTTGCCGACAACACGGGAATAAGCCGTGAGGCATCAGGCACCTGGGGATAAACGCGCAGACCCGCATCTGTGGCATACCAGGTGGTACCCAGAAACACGCCCTGCCCCGGATGTACTGTGATGCGTTCCACTGGTACACCCAGTGTCTGGGCCGCCAGACGCATTTCGAAGGAGGGGAAATAGCGTCGCTCTGCCGTTTGTCCCGCCGCAATAGCCAGCGGTACAGCAACCCGTACCTTCTGCTGCCGATCACCAACAAAGGCCGCTGTTGTTGCCACCTCCGCAAACAGGGGTAAAGGCTCGGAAACAACAGGCGCAACATCATTCATACCTGAAAATTGCGGGGGTAATAACACTGGCAGCAACATAGCCAAACCATTGTCTGGTGTTTCAACAGCGAGAGAAGTCAATAATGCGGATGCGGGCGGCACAGCCAGCACCACGCTCATCGGCATTGATTGCAAGACGGTACGCAGAGCATCGTCAGGGTCCAGCATTGACCAGATATCCGCTGTTTTTTGCTTCTCCAGTAACGACTGCAACCGAGTCTGCGCTCCGACATCAAGAAGGGTCTGTGGCACATTCAGCGATGCCGTGATGCCCACCGCCTTTACCCTGGCAACCTGTAAACGACGCAGCAAATCCGCCAGCTTTTTGTGAGAAACCTGCTGCCCGACCGAACCCAGTGTCACCACCACCGTTTTAACGGGCGCATCAGACACAGGCATCAATACCGCCAGTCGGGTGTACAACGCATATTCCAACTGCTGCGCACCCGGCAGAAAACTCCAACCCAGCAAGGCCAGTCCCAACAGAAAGATCCACCACCGGTGGTTAGTCAGCAATCGTATCAAGGAATTGTCTTTTTGTTTTTTGGATGCACGGACAGGCTCTTTTCACTACGGGGTTTTTCGAGGGTGTTAACACTCCCTAGTTTCGGCTATTCCGAAATGTACTTTAACCACCCAGCTTGAGTGGCAGGCATGATAATAAATCAAGTCATTTGAATTTCCGATAATTCATACAAAAAAACTGAAGCATATACCTCAAAAACACACTCATACAAAATACAATCATCCCGCCGTTTGAAAACGATGTATCTCTCTGATTCAGCTCACAATAAACAATCATATTACCGGCAATTCACATAGTCTGACACACCCAACAGAAACATTTGGTGTTGTGTACAGTCGCGACTATTATTACCATAGATGCAGTGAATAAATGTTTTACCCCGGGTAAATCAAGAAAAAGGCCTGACATGGACACTGAAAAAAGACGCTTTTCACGCATTTCATTTGTGACGGACATTCACATGGTTAACGCGGAAGGCAGCTGGGACGCCCAGCTCATTGATATTTCCCTGAAAGGTATTCTGGCCACGATGCCTGACGGCTGGCACAGCAAAGTCGGCGACCATTACCTTGTAGAGATGCTGACGGATACCCCGGATGCAACAATTCGTATGGAAGTCTCTGTCGCCCACGTTAAAAAACAACAGGCGGGTTTCCGTTGCGAGCACATCGACCTGGACAGCATTTCCCACCTGCGTCGCTTGGTGGAGTTAAATCTGGGGGATAACGAGATGCTAAACCGTGAACTGACCGAGTTGATGAAAGCATAGATCAGGAACATTTTTTGATGACTGTTTTTTATAAAGCTGCCAATGCCGCCGCCAGGGTTTTTACACCCATGACTTTCATGCCCTTGACGCCCCCTTTGGGCATATTGGCTTCGGGCACAATAGCCTGCCGAAAGCCGTGCTTGGCGGCGGCATTCAAACGCTCCTGACCACTGGGTACCGGGCGGATTTCACCCGACAGGCCCACTTCGCCAAACACCACCAGGTCCGTGGACAACGGACGGTCGCGCAGACTGGAGATAATCGCCAGTAATAACGCCAGATCCGCACTGGTCTCCATCACTTTCAGACCACCCACTACATTAATAAATACGTCCTGGTCACCCACCTGTACACCACCGTGACGATGCAACACAGCAATCAGCATGGACAAACGATTCTGGTCCACACCCACCGCCAGTCGCCGTGGATTACCATAGTTGCTGTCATCCACCAGCGCCTGAAGTTCGACCAGAATAGGCCGCGTCCCTTCCCACACCACCATCACCACGCTGCCGGCAGCAGGCTCGTCGGCACGCGAGAGGAAAATCGCCGAAGGGTTTTTCACTTCGCGCAACCCTTTTTCCGTCATCGCAAACACGCCCAGCTCATTGACTGCGCCAAAACGGTTTTTTACCCCGCGCAGGGTGCGAAAGCGATTGTCAGTGGAACTCTCCAGCATCACCGAGCAATCGATCATATGCTCCAGCACCTTGGGCCCGGCCAGGGTACCGTCTTTGGTGACGTGGCCGACAAGAATCAGCACAGTATTGGTCAGCTTGGCGTAACGTATCAGATAGGCCGCACATTCGCGCACCTGTGCCACACCGCCGGGAGCCGAAGGCACTCCTTCACGGCTCATCACCTGAATGGAATCCACCACCAGTAATTTGGGCTTATGTTTTTCGGCCACTGCGCAAATGCTTTCCACACTGGTTTCACTGAGCATTTTCAGACTGTCTGTGGGCAGGGACAAACGCTGTGCGCGCATTGCCACCTGTTGCAGGGATTCTTCACCGGTCACATACATAGCGCTTTGCGATTGCGCCAGTTTGCACAACACCTGCAACAGCAACGTGCTTTTACCCGCACCGGGATGACCGCCGATGAGGATCGCCGAACCCGGTACCAGACCACCACCCAGCACCCGGTCCAGCTCATCAACACCCGTGCCCAGACGCGGCAGTTCGGTCAGATCAATCTCGGCCAGGGTTTTGACATCTGACAAACTGCCCGCATATCCGGCAAACTGCCCTGCCCGAGGCTTATTGCCACCACTGGCCGGGCTGCCGGTACGAAATTCCGACAGGGTATTCCACGCACCGCAATCGTCACAGCGGCCCTGCCATTTGGGAAAATCCGAGCCACAGTCACTGCACACGTAAGCGATTTTACTTTTCGCCATATTATCTATTTCTCGTTATACAATAATCAATATTTGATTTCGCAGGGTAGGCACTGCCCACCATTCCCTGTGAGTGCATAGCCATCAAACTAAAGCCGTAGGGTGGAACAAGCGTAGCGGTTCCACCAACATACCATTAAGGAACAACAAATCGCCTCTGTGTTCACGACCACTGACAAAAGAACCCGGCTGCCTGAAGCAGGAGGAAAAAACTCATATGCAACAACAATTCACCCGCAAACAGTGAATCAAGGTGGACATCAATAGCTGGTCGAACCTTGAATATGTCTCTTTCCCGTTTGGTGGAACCGCTACGCTTGTTCCACGTAATTACGTGGCACGCGCGCGGTCACACTGCAAAATAATTCATAGGCAATGGTACCCGCTGCACGCGCCACGGTTTCCGCTGGCAGTCCTTCTCCCCACAACACAACACCATCACCCACTTGCGCATCAGGCAATCCACGCAAGTCCACACTGATCATATCCATGGAAACACGCCCAACAAGCGGCACTTCCACACCATTCACCAACACGGGTGTACCCGTCGGTGCATGGCGCGGATAACCATCGCCATAACCGATACCCACTACACCAACGGACATGGCTTCGGGGCAAACCCAGCGACCGCCATAACCCACCATATCTCCCGCCTGGCATGCATTGATTGCAATCAGTTCACTGCGCAGGGTCATTACCGGGCGTAAACGGCGTTCAGCCCCGGCTTCGTTCAAAAAGGGAGAAACACCATAAAGCAGGATGCCAGGACGATCAATGTCAGCATGGCTTCCCAGCCAGCCCAGAATGCCCGCCGAATTGGCGATACTGCGCTCAGCCTGTACGCCGGGTAATATACGGTTAAAAGATTCGATTTGCTGCTGGGTACGGGGACTGTGGAAATCATCGGCACAGGCCAGATGGGTCATCAGCCGTGGTGGCTGATTCACCGCATCACAGGCACTGAGCCGCGCCCATGCATCTGACACAGCCTCCATGGCAAAACCTAACCGGTGCATGCCGGTATTCACTTTCAGCCAGACGTTCACCGGCTTTACAATATCCTGCTGCAGAACCAAAGACTCCAGAGCATCCAGTTGTGCCGCATGATGTACCACGATGTCTAACCGGTGTCGCTGAATGTTGGCTAACTCTTCAGGGTGAAAAAACCCCTCAAGCAACAAAACCGGTTGATGAATACCCGCCTCACGTAACACCAGTGCCTCGTCGAGACTGGCTACCGCAAAACCGTCGGCATCAGTCAGCGCTTGCGCCACTGGCAACAGACCATGGCCATAGGCATCCGCCTTGATAACAGGAAATTGTCTGGCCTCAGGGTTGGCGGCATGTGCCCGTTGCAAGTTATGTCGCAGGGCATCAAGATCAATGACGGCGCGTGCCGCCCGGCTCATCCTCCTGGGCCCGAATGCGAGTAGCCGCCATCATCGGAATAAATATCATGGATGAAATTTTCAAAACGGGTGAACTGACCCAAAAAGGTCAGGCGCGTGGTTCCAATGGGGCCGTTACGCTGTTTGCCGATGATGATTTCGGCAGTGCCCTTGTCCGGGCTGTCTTCATTGTAGACTTCGTCGCGATAAATAAAGGCAATCACGTCGGCATCCTGTTCAATAGCACCTGACTCACGCAGGTCCGACATTATCGGACGTTTATTGGGGCGCTGTTCCAGGCCACGATTGAGCTGCGACAGCGCGATCACTGGCACTTCCAGCTCCTTGGCCAGGGCTTTCAGCGAGCGTGAAATTTCAGAGATTTCGTTCGTGCGATTTTCTTTACTGCCATGCACCTGCATTAACTGCAAATAGTCAATCACCACCAGTCCCAAACCGTGCTCACGACTCAGGCGGCGGGCACGGGCACGCAGATCATTGGGGGACAGCGCCGGTGTATCATCAATGAATAACGGTGCATCGGCGAGAATACCCACCGCCGAAGTCAGTCGTGGCCAGTCTTCATCTTCCAGTTTACCGGTACGGATTTTGTGCTGGTCAATACGCCCCAGCGACGACAGCATACGCATCGCCAGTTGCTCACCGGGCATTTCCATACTGAATACAGCCGTAGGCACGCCACCCTTGATGGCCGCATGCTCGGCGATATTCATGGCAAAGGAGGTTTTACCCATGGAGGGACGACCGGCAACGATCACCAAATCACCTTTTTGCAAGCCAGAGGTCATTTCATCAAAACTGTCCCAGCCTGTGGGCACACCGGTAATGGGATTGTCTTGCTGAAACAGCTCGTCAATGCGATCCACCGCCTTGACCAGTAAATCCTTGATGGCGATAAACCCTTTTTTACCGCGCGCACCCTGCTCGGCAATTTTGAACACCGCGCTTTCAGCGCCATCCAGCAATTCTTCGGTGGTACGGCCTTCAGTTTGATAAGCGCTGCCAGTGATGTCATTACCCACGGTAATCAGCTGGCGCAGCACCGAGCGATCACGCACAATTTCGGCATAGGCCTTAATGTTGGCCGCACTGGGTGTATTTTTGACCAATGCACCCAGATAGGCCAGACCACCCGCCTCATCCAGCAGGGTTTGCTGCGACAGCCATTCGGAAAGTGTGACGACATCAAAAGGATTGCTGTGTGATGCCAGGCTGGCTACAGCGCGAAAAATCAACCGATGATCACGACGATAAAAATCCTCCTCCACCACCAGATCAGCGACCTTGTCCCAGGCCTCGTTGTCCAGCATCAAACCGCCCAGTACAGACTGCTCGGCCTCAACAGACTGCGGAGCCATACGCAGCGCTTCAGTAGCCATGTCGGCGATTTCGGGTGGATACTCTAACTCGTTCATCGTCGTATCATGTTACCTGATTGTGGCCGAAAAGACCGGGATAAAACGGTGAGGAACAGGCAGAAAAACATCCAGCAATAAAAAACAAAAGCGGCACCCCGAAGCTGCCCGGGATGCCGCCTTACTTCTCTGCAATGTGTCCTGCCTGCTGACTAAGGAATGGAAATTAAATAACTTATATAATTTCCATCCCTAAAGAACGTATGCGCAGATATCAAGCTTCAGCAACCACACTGAGTTTCACTGTCGCCTGTATATCGCTATGCAACTCAATACTGATCTCGTAGTCACCGATCTGACGCAGCGCACCTTCTGACAAACGCACTTCGGCACGGCTCACTTCAGCACCGGCAGCCGTAATCGCCTCGGCGATGTCATGAGTACCCACAGAACCAAACAACTTGCCTTCATCACCAGCCTGTTGGGTAATAGTAATTTCCAGCGCTTCCAAAGCCGTCTTGCGGACTTCGGCAGCGACCAGCTTTTCAGCAGCCGTCTTTTCCAGTTCGGCGCGACGTGCTTCAAATTTGGCAACATTGTCTTTGCTGGCAGACACGGCCTTGCCTTGCGGAATCAAAAAATTACGACCGTAACCGGCCTTCACACTCACCTGATCACCCAGGTCACCCAGGTTTTGCACTCGTTCCAATAAAATTACGTTCATTGCAGCTTCCTCAACTTACATCAATATTTGATTTAAAAAAATCCGTTCTGTATACCGTGCCGGTTATTTTGCAGCGAGTCGCCGACGAAAATCCGCCCAGGTATCCACCAGTCCCATCACCGCCACTAATACCAGCAGATGCGGCATGATAAATAACATGACCAGATAAAGCACCACCAGCCAGGCCACATGCAATCCGCGCTGAGCAACAATCGAATGCAACAACGCCAGCCCTTGTATCACGTACAGGCTGAGAATCACGATCACGATCTCGCCTGCCATGTGTGACACCACACCCAGCGGCAACAGCGACAATGCGATAAAACCCAGCGACATCAGCGCCAGTTTTTGTCCCAGGCGCAACGCATGAAACTCACTACGGAAACCACCCGGATTGTATAGCTGTGCCTGCCAGGCCCGAGCCAGAAACAAACACAGCAGCACATTCAGGCTCACGCCTGCTGCCGCAATGCCGGTCATGATTCTGGACAGATTCGCCAGAATCGGCTCTACCATAGCGCGATCAGCCAGAGGACCACCGACCTCCATAGCGGGCTCAAACATAGCCAGCAACATTTGCTGCCACCAGGCACTCACATCACCGACGATGGCATAAACCGCCAACACGCCAATAATGCCCAGCATCCCCGCCACCGTTGTTGCCAGCGCCAGGGAGCGCATCTCGCGCAAGACCCAGCCCAACACCCACAACGGCAGCCATAATACCGCCAGAAACACCACGCCGGGCAGCACATTGCCTAATGACAGCCAGGCCATCAGAGCCACAAAGGCCGTGCTGCCCAACATCACCATCGCACCGAAGCGTGGGCCATTGCGCAAGGTCACCAGAGCAATTGCCGCGCCGCTGAGCACACTCAGGGGCGGCAACATCATGGCCAACACGGCTGTGCCAACGACGAACAGTATTGCCTGACTCGGCCCACGCAGAATGAATGTCGCCAACCCCTTCACTTCACTCCGCCTCGCTTATTACATACCAGACTCACCACCCGCTCTACCGTGGGCGATGACAAAATCAACACCGGGCCTACTGGTGTGAATCGCTGTACGGCAACAGCGCCAGCGCACGGGCGCGTTTAATGGCCGTGGTCAGCTGACGCTGATATTTGGCTTTGGTGCCGGTAATACGGCTGGGCACAATTTTGCCCGATTCCGATACATAGGCTTTCAGCGTATTCAGATCCTTGTAATCGATCTCTTTGACGCCTTCCGCAGTGAAGCGGCAATATTTTCTACGACGATAAAAACGTGACATTCACTTATCCTCTCAACATTTCTTCAACAAGCGGGAGCTATTAGGCTTCAGCGCTTCCGGTATTTTCCACGGGTGCTGCTGCACTTTCAGCCGCAGGAGCTTCTGTAGCGGTTTCAGTTGTAGTCGCTACAGTTTCAGGAACCTCAGCAGGAGCTGCTTCAGCAGCAGTGTCTGCTTTCGGTGCTTCGGTTTTTTCAGCCGTTTTTTCAACTGATGCCGGACGACGCTCACGAGACTCGTCTTCGCGTGAACGGGCCAGTGGAGAAGCGTCTGTGATCGCTGTTTTGGTGCGCATCACCATGCTGCGGATCACCGCATCGTTAAAGCGGAAAGCCGTTTCCAGCTCTTCCAAAGCGTCAGCGGTACACTCAACGTTCATGAGCACGTAATGCGCTTTGTGGATTTTGTTGATGGGATAAGCCAGTTGGCGACGACCCCAGTCTTCCTGACGATGAACTTTACCACCATCACCTTCGACTGTTGCCTTGTATTTTTCGATCATGGTGGGAACCTGATCACTCTGGTCAGGGTGGACCAGAAACACGATTTCGTAGTGTCTCACGAGCATTCCTTATGGTTAACGCCTCCCGCGCGGCTTCGTTTTCATAAAAGAGAAAGAAGAAGATACAACACGGTGAAGCAAGGTTTGTTGCCTTTTGGGGCAACCCGAATTTTGAGCGAGAGATTCTACCGGAGGCGCTACACAGAAGCAATGACTGACGGTTTTTACATGGCACAACAACGCATACTCTAACTGAACCCTGCGCAATATCAGAAGCTTTCGAGCAATCGTTCCAGTGTATTGGGAGATTATGTTGTCGTAATACTGACAAGTGGTGTGTTATAAAACCCAGAGCACGCAAAGACACAGAAGCCACAAAGTTTTTAGTGTTTTTCTTTGCGCCTCTGCCTCTTTTGCATTAAATACCCGGTGATTTTTAAAGCCGATGTTTTTAGCGTTTAATTCACATTTGAGGCATGCCTAACATCCGTTAATTAATTCACATTAAGACGGTGTATTATCATCGCCAATTAATATGATCTGAAGGAATCCCGGATGAAAGGAAAAGCCGCAGTTGCCTGGGCCGCTAATCGCCCACTGGAAATTGAAGAAATAGACATTGAAGCACCCAAAAAGGGTGAGGTGTTACTGAAAGTTGTCGCATCCGGCGTGTGCCACACCGATGCATTTACTTTATCCGGCGAAGACCCGGAAGCCGCATTTCCTTGTGTACTGGGTCATGAGGGCGGCTGTGAAGTCATCGAATGCGGACCGGGCGTTGCCGGCTTGTCGGTTGGCGACCATGTTATACCGCTTTATATCCCTGAATGTGGCGCATGCGAATACTGTCATTCTGCAAAAACCAACTTGTGCCAGTCAATTGCATCCACGGTATGGACGGGGTTCATGCCGGACGGCAGTCGCCGTTTCTCAAAAAACGGATCACCCATTTATCATTACATGGGGTGCTCTACATTTTCTGAATATACCGTTGTACCTGAAATCGCTTTGGCCAAAATCAACAAGGCAGCGCCACTGGACAAGGTCTGCCTGCTCGGCTGCGGTATTACCACAGGTATCGGTGCCGTTCTCAATACCGCAAAAGTGGAAGCCGGTTCTTCTGTTGCTGTTTTTGGCCTGGGTGGCATTGGACTGTCGGTTATTCAGGGGGCCGTCATGGCAAAAGCCGAACGGATAATCGCAATCGATCTTAATTCAGACAAATTTGCGATGGCCAAAGCGTTGGGGGCAACAGATTGTATTAATCCTGAAGAAATAAACGGCAGCCTGGTTGAGTTTATTAATGATATGACCAATGGCGGAGTTGATTATTCTTTTGAGTGCATTGGTAATGTTGGCGTAATGCAGGAAGCGCTTGAATGCTGTCATATGGGATGGGGTGTTTCCACAATCATCGGTGTTGCGGGCGCGGGACAGGAAATACATACCCGACCTTTCCAGCTTGTTACCGGAAGAACCTGGAAAGGCACCGCATTTGGCGGTGTCAAAGGACGCACCGAATTGCCAGGATATGTAGAACAGTATATGCAAGGCAAAATTGTTATTGATGATTTGATAACCCACACCATGCCCCTGGAAGACATTAATAAAGCCTTTGATTACATGCATGAAGGCAAGAGCATTCGTTCAGTGATCACTTTTTAGAATGAGCACAGAATCATTATGCAAAAAACTGACACCGTAAAAGAATTTGATGGCTGGTTATCACGATACCTGCACACTTCAGAAGTGTGTCACTGTGAAATGACGTTTTCAATCTATTTGCCGGCACAAGCAGAAATGCAGCCCGTACCGGTGTTGTACTGGTTATCTGGATTGACCTGTACGGATGATAACTTTCGAATTAAAGCCGGAGCCCAACGATATGCTGCGGAACATGGAATTGCACTGGTGATGCCCGACACCAGTCCAAGAGGCGATAATGTACCCGATGTGCCTGATCGCTATAACCTGGGAAAAGGTGCCGGGTTTTATATCGACGCTATCCAGCCACCCTGGAATAAAAACTATAAAATGTACAGTTACATCACAAAGGAATTACCGCAGTTAATCGAAAAAAATTTCCCGGTAACCGCCCGGAAAAGCATAAGCGGGCATTCAATGGGTGGGCATGGCGCATTGACCTGCGCATTAAAAAACCCGGAAATGTACCAAAGTGTTTCTGCGTTTTCACCTGTTTGCCACCCCACTGAATGCACCTGGGGTAAAGAGGTTTTTCAAAAATATCTGGGTAATGATAAAAGTGAGTGGGCAGAATATGACACCTGTCACCTGATAGAAAAATGTACACATATGATTCCGATCTTAATTGATCAAGGAACAAATGATGAGTTTTTAGACGACCAATTAATGACACAAAAACTACAGTATCTCTGTGAAAAGAATAAGTACCCATTAGACCTAAGAATGAGAACGGGTTATGACCATAGCTATCATTTTATCTCAACGTTCATTGGCGACCATATTCGATACCATTCCAATATTCTGAAATCAACAGATTGAAATATGAAGTAAAAGCTGAAATACCCAATGTCATTAAGTTACATGCCTCTGCACTTGACTCAGCCGATTCACTTTTTATCAGCATTTAGCGGCTGTAACGGGCATTTTTCCGCCCAACTTATGGTCTGGCTGAGTTAAATACATAGGCATGTTAAGTTAAGCGTACTTGGTCAAATCTAGTGCTTGTAAACGCAGAGGCGGCAGAGACACAGAAATGCAGAGTTTTTAGTGTTTTTCTCTGCGCCCTTTGCGCCTCTGCGACCTCTGCGACCTCTGCGTTTATAACACGGCACTTGTCAGTACCACGACAACATCACAACACTCTGGAACGATTGTTCGAAGCTTAAGCCTCTAAATTTTGACTAAAAACAAACAAAAGGAATGAACCCAGGCTCAACTCAACATTATCAGGGTTCTTCTATTATAAGGTTAGGCAGCCCCATGTCTTGCAACCACTCCCCTCCTCCCGGTCGGCCTTTTAACATCGTAATGGTACTCAGGGTACCGGCAATCAGGCAGTGTTCCGCTTGCACAGTGACACTTGCCAATCCCTGGACAGGCCAACCAGTGAGAGGATTAAAAACATGGCCATAACGATGTCCATCAACAACCATACATCGTTCATAATTACCGCTTGTCGCAACCCCTCCTCCTGTACTTTCAACGTGTGCCAAAGCTTTCTCCGGGTTATCAGGATTACGAATACCAATTTTCCAGGGCTTACCATCCAGGTGCGGGCCGATAACACGAATATCACCACCGAGGTCAATTAACCCGTGTGTAACACCATTATCCATACAGAAGGTAGCCAGAGTATCAGCAGCATATTCTTTTACATAACCACCAAAATCGAGCTCCATATCTTCAGGGAGTTCAATATATGGGTTATGCCATCGTATTTTTTGCCAGCCAATCAACGTAAGGGTTTGGTTGATTGTTTCCTGGGAAGGTAAAATTCCGCTTTTAAAATCCCATATTTTCCTTAACACACCCGATGTAATATCAAACAATCCATCGCTTTGTTCAAAGGCATCATTCGCATAATCCAATAATGCTGCTGTTTCTGAATCAACACGAACGCATTGTCCACTACCTGCACTACGATTAATAATGCTCGTAATACTGTCACTTTGATACCGGGAATATTTTTTTTCCAGCGCAAAAACACAATCTAAAGCCGCTTGCGGCACTGTATTGGCTTGTTTCTGTGTAAGATATAAATGCAGCTTACAGGGGCTACCCATTGCTGTGAAAGAAAGCACTGAAATCGTTGGCTTATGGAGAGTCTGCATAAAATTGAATCAGTAGCAAAGCTCTAAAATTTCTAGCTCAAGGCATTTTTTATCATTCATGCACATGCATTCCTGGCCCCAGCTTAAACGATGAATGAGAAAAATTAATTAATCAAATTTAATATCAAACCCGACTGTCCA
>JAKISS010000076.1 GCA_021648485.1 Gammaproteobacteria bacterium | reverse complement strand
CATGCCAGGGCAATTAGCACACCAAAGGCGGTAGCAACACCTTTGCCGCCCCGAAAACCAAAAAATACCGGGTAGAGGTGGCCCAGGAATGCGGCCAGCGCAACAAGTGCCAGAATATGTGATGGTGCCTCCATCCATTGTGCGATCAGCACGGGAATCACACCTTTGATGGCATCACCCAACAGGGTGAAGGCGGCAGCCTTTTTTCCACCCATTCGCAATACGTTAGTGGCTCCCGGGTTGTTGGAGCCTTGGGTGCGTGGGTCAGGCAGACCCATGAGTCTGCAAGTGATGATGGCGGCAGATAACGAGCCCACAAGGTAGGCTGCGAGGATCATGATGGTGCTAAGCATGGTGCCATTATTGCGCATTTTTTGCGGTAAGTCGCTGTTGCTGGTCTGGTATTGCGCAAAACGGTATAGTTTTATCTCATTTTATCTGGAGCTTTTGCTGACTATTCTTATGGACATTATTTTCCTGCACGACCTTACCATCGAAACCATCATTGGTATTTACGACTGGGAACGCAAAGAAAAACAGTCGATTATTCTTGATCTGGATATGGCGGCAGATATTCCTGCTGCTGCGCGCACCGATGCCATTGAAGACACGCTTGATTACAAAGCGGTGGCCAAGCGGCTTATCGAATTTGTGGGTGACAGTCAGTTCCAGTTGGTGGAGACCCTGGCCGAGCGGGTGACGGAAATTGTGCTCAATGAATTTGATGTGGAGTGGGTGCGTCTGCGCGTCAACAAAAAAGGCGCGGTACGTTATGCCGGGGATGTGGGTGTCATTATTGAAAGAGGCAAAAGAGACTGATATGCCAAGCGTATTTGTTGGCATTGGCAGCAATATCAAGCGTGGGCGCAGCATACGGGCAGGCGCGAGGGGGTTGCGCGACGCATATCATGAGATACAACTTTCATCGGTGTACGAAAGTGACGCAGTGGGTTTTGAGGGAGATGCTTTTTACAATCTGGTGGCAGCATTTGATACCGATGACAGCATTGAACAGGTCGTTACCTGTCTGGCGCACATTGAAGACCTGAATGGCCGGATACGCAATGGTGAGCGTTTTACTGCACGAACGCTGGATCTGGATTTGCTGCTTTACGGTGATGAAATCATTGCCACGGAAAATTATCATGTGCCACGCGATGAAATTCTTCGTTATGCTTTTGTGCTGTGGCCTCTGGCGGAGATGGTGCCGGATGATATACACCCGGAAATTGGTGAAAGTTACGCTGTTTTGTGGGAAAAGTTCGACAAAAGAAATCAGTTGCTGAGGCCGATACCTTTTAAGTGGTAGGTTTTCTATCAATGCACGATATTTCAGGGATTGAACGATTGTTAGTGATAATCATACAGTGGCAAATACAGCACCAATGAGCGATACACCCAGTTCTTTTTCCGAGTCCGGTGCAGATGGCTTTAAGCCTCTGATCCTTATTGTCGATGATTCGCCCACGATTCGTTTGTCGTTGAGCCGTGCCCTGCAAGACGAATTTACACCGATGGAAGCGGTGGATGGCGAGCAGGCCTGGGAATTTCTCAGTGGTGACAGCCGGATTGAAGTGGTGATTACTGATTTGTCCATGCCCAGACTGGACGGCCTCGGTCTGGTCAAGCGCATGCGTGACAGTGTGGTGATGCGGATACGCAATATGCCGGTGATCATGGTCACTGGTGATGATGATACGGCGGCCCGTGAAGCGTCCTTTATGGCGGGGGCCAACGATTTTGTCGCTAAAACCAGCGACCGGGTCGAGCTGCTTGCCCGGTTGCGTGCCCATCGCAAGCTGGCAGTGACCCTGCGTGAACTGGAAGAGAGTCAGCGTGAGTTGCGCGAACAGGCGAACACTGATCCGTTGACCCGGTTGGCCAATCGGCGGTTTTTCAGCCATATCGCCAATAAAGAGTTATCACTCATGCGTCGGCAAAAAGAATATTTTGCTGTATTGATGATGGATATTGATCACTTCAAACACACCAACGATACCTTTGGTCATGCTGCGGGTGATTATGTACTGGTGCAGGTGGCGCAGGTTTTGTCGAACAATGTGCGTGAAGAGGATACTCTGGCACGGATAGGGGGTGAGGAATTTGTGGTGAGTTCACCGTATACCAACCGGTTGGCTGCTATTGTGCTGGCTGAACGTTTGCGTAAAGCGGTGGAGTCGCTGGAGATTCAGTTTGAGGGCAATCGCATTCCCGTTACCATCAGCATTGGTATTGCCATGCAGCCACAGGATGGCGATGTGCTGGACATCTTGTTGGCTGCTGCCGATGAGCGCCTGTACACCGCGAAAAATGCGGGGCGTAATCGTTTTTGTGCCGCCAGCAAACATCATGATGAGCTGGTCGTGGATGTGAATAAAGTTTGTCCAAAGCTGGATGAGGCCGTCGGTATGATCAAGCATGGCAACCTGCATCGGCTGATGCCGCATATCCCCACATTGCTGGAAGACCTGATTCCTCTGTTTGAGCTGGTCAACGAAGAGTCGCCAGCGCGCATTGATGTGGATCAGGTGCGTGCGGCAATTGTTGAGTTAAAAGCCAAGGGTGGTTTGTGAGTACGCACTAAATAAACCTGAGCGCAAAACGGGGAAGTTATTATGTGCGTGCTTTTTAACTTCATATTTAATAAAGCGGTTTCATGCTTGGTGTAAAGGTGCTGGTAGCGTTTCCCTTCTTTTAGATACCTCACCTCGGAATGCTTGGTAAATTCGGCAGGCGCGGCGGGGTGTACGAGATATGTTCCGATACCCCGTCATCGCCCGCAGTGGTCTTGCCACACGACAGCTCCGCACCAACAGTACACGCTTCGTGAATTTTGATGCCACTCTGCCCTACATCCAACGCTGTTATTTTTCCGAAAATGGTAATACATTCCATCTATTCAATACCTACATATTTTTTAAATAACACCATAACAATCATTAAAAAAATGCCAACAATGAAGTAGCAATAAACGGCCAACGAAAACGTCGATCAAACTGCTCAAGTTTGCTTTCATATTTAACTATTTTTGCATACCATTTCCACAGAAAAGCAAAGCCATAAATTGGTGCGCGGAGCACAAGAAAAAAGATGCTGTCGTTTGGAATTTCGAAACCATGAACTACTTTATCAATTTCTTTAATGCGGGTCCTGCCAATGTAAAACAACAGTGCAATCATTAAAACTGCTGAAATAATAAATAGCCCAGCCAAAATAAAACTGATAATTAAATTGAGTGACATCAGTATTTCTTCTATTGATAGATAATTTCATAAAGAATTTCTCCTTTTTCCTTAAGCTCAGCGCCACCAATTTTACCTCCTGTGTAACCACCAGCCAGCCCTCCCACAATGCCACACCAAAATAAACTGGTGCCTCCCGATGGAATAGCGAAGAACAGGCTACAGGCACCGTATGCCAAAGCACTACCCATAGCACCACCGAAAGCGCCACCACCGACACTCCCAATGATTCTGCCACCTTCACCCGCAGTGGTTTTACCACACGATAATTCCGCGCCAATGGTACATGCTTCGTGAATTTTGATGCCACTTTGCCCTACATCTAGCGCAATGCCCACATAACCGGCACCTTTGAGAACCTGGCAACTTCATCATAGTTTTTGGCAAACCCCGGTACGCTGGTGACTTTTCCGGGCTGTTGTTTCCACTGGTGCAGGATACTTTTGGTGTTGAGACCAAGGCTGTTTTTGATGCGTGTCTGGTCCAGGGTATACCCCATGCGTGCGCTGCCGATAAAACTGTTCAGGGTGCTGTCAAGCCGCATAAACAGTTGTTTTCGAAATTGGAAAAAGTCCGTTGACCCGAGCTTTCCCGTGGCATTGTAGGTTTGTACGTATACATTCTCTATCTGCTGTAAAATATGCTTGATACGGCTCACATGATGACCAAAATACACCAGTGTTGCACCATAACCATTGCCGCCTGCACTGGCGATATTGCTAAGCAATTGGTAGTTGTCCGCCATAATCTTTCTGTCGGCTTCAGTGAGTTCTGCCAGCTTTTGATCCACCAGGGCGGCAGCATCCATCAAGTCGGCTTCGAAGCGGCTGCACTGTTGACTGTTCGGGGGTGTGACAATAATTAACTGGCCGGCATCCACCTGGCCATTTTTCAAGTGACTGTTGATGGCTTTGAAATGGTCAACCGCCAGCGCCGAGGGGCTGGTGTAAAGCGCGCCGATCAGTGTGTCACACGGTCTGTGATTTTTCCGCAAAATGGTAATATATTTCGTCGGGAATGGCACTGGCTGAAGCGGTCATGGCGGTTTCCTTCGTCGTTGTTTGGGTGCGAGCAGTATAAATCCCCTTTTTCCCGGAATTCACTGTCTCCGAATACCTCAATCCTTAGATAGAAACGTCTAAAATGCAGGAGGTCAGGTCTTGACTGATTCTATCCTGCAATGGTGGTGATCAATTTCCGTCAAGGCAACATACTGCCCGCGAAAGATAATTTTGCGCTCAATTTATGGTTTAGCATGAGTTAAATGCAAAGGCATGTAACTCTTAACTTAATGACGTTGGTGTGCGCTCCTCAATTCACATTTATTTTTCCCACACCAGAATATTATTATTCGCGGGCATCACATGCGTTGCAATGCGTGAAAGGCCAGCCTTTTCTGCCAGTTTATCCAGCTCTCCCTGATCCCTGATTCCACTTTTGGGGTTTTGCGATTTTAACCATTGTTCAAAACGGGCATTGCTCGCCGAGGTAAATTGTCCATCGACATTGAAGGGGCCGTAAAGGCAAAAACGTCCGCCGTTGGCGAGTATCCGGCCTATGCCGGAAAACATGTTTATCACTTCCTGCCAGTTCATGATGTGTACGGTGTTGGCGCTGAACACGGCATCGAAGGTTCTGTTTGGCCAGTCATCCCTTTCCACATTCAGGCTCAACGGAGCGCACACATTATCCGGGCCTTCATCGGCAATCCAGGCATGGATGCCGGGGTGATGTTTATCTACATCACTGGTTTGCCAGACGAGATGGGGCAGTGCGCGGGCAAAAAACACCGCGTGCTGGCCGGTGCCACTGCCGATTTCCAGTACGTGTTGCACGGAAGCAAATTCTTGCAGCAATACTTCAAGAATAGCGTGCTGGTTTTGTGCGCAGGATTCAGCAAAGGGTTTCAAAATGGATTGACCATGAAGGGTTAACTGTTGAGCGAGCGCCCGCCATCCACCGTAATCACCTGCCCGCTGGTGTAGTCGGCATCACGAATCAAAAACAGTGCGGCGCGGGCGATATCTTCGGGATTACCCTGGCGTTTGAGAAAGGTACGGGAAACGATGCGTTGCTGGGTCACTTCATCAATTTTGCGTTCCGGCCATAAAATGGCACCGGGGGCAATAGCATTAACGCGGACCTCAGGGCCCATTTCGCAGGCCAGTGACTTGGTGAGCATAACCAAACCGGCTTTGGCGATACTGTACACGGGGAAACGTTTCAGTGGCCGGTCAGCATGAATATCGGCGATGTTGATAATGCAGCCGCGCTGTTCCTTGAGGTGTGGTGCAGCGGCCTGGGATAAAAAAAACGGTGCCTTGAGGTTGGTGCCGAGGAGGTCATCCCATTCCGTTTCGGTGATTTTTCCCAGCTGGGTAGGATAAAAACTGGAGGCATTGTTGATCAGCACATCGAGCCGTCCCCAGGTGGCCAGCGCATCGGCTACCACCGCAGGCAGGGCGGCCTGATCCAGCAGGTCAGCACGTACCAGTACCACGGAATCATTGCGCTGTGCATTGAGTTCATTTTGCAAGGTGTGAGCGGCATTGCGCGAACTCCGATAATGCAACACCAGGCGTGCGCCTTCGGCGTGCAGGGTGCGGGCGATAACGGCACCGATGCGATGCACG
The DNA here is from genome assembly GCA_021648485.1 of Gammaproteobacteria bacterium. GTDB lineage: Bacteria > Pseudomonadota > Gammaproteobacteria > SZUA-152 > SZUA-152 > SZUA-152. The sequence goes on along the minus strand of JAKISS010000076.1, from coordinate 10,315 downwards.
CCACCGGTAATCAGGATGACACGATCCTGCAACGGGCCCACGCTCTCGCTACTGGCTTCTGTGGTATCATTCAAAGTGAGTTTTCCTGTATTCAGGCAATGTGCTTATCCATAAAACACATACTCTAACCCACTCTGTATCCATTGCCCAACCACTGCTTGTGACAGACCTGATTCAACACCATGCCTACATCATCCTCTCTCTTTTCACGCCCGGGTATCACTTCAGCAAGTGTGCTGTCGCAGCTGCCTGCGCCGGATGCTGCCGCGCAGGCTCATAGTGAAAAACTGATTGCGTTTATTATCGATGAGATTGTTGCTGCCGGAGGGCAGATCAGCTTTGCTCGCTACATGGAGTTGGTGTTGTTTGCACCGGGCATGGGTTATTACTCGGCGGGCGCACGCAAATTTGGTGAACAGGGTGATTTTGTCACCGCACCGGAAATTTCACCGCTGTTTTCCCGCGCCCTGGCGCAACAACTGGCTGAGGTGTTGAATACCTTTGACGGAACAGGCGAGGTGCTGGAAGTGGGGGGGGGGAGCGGTGTTATGGCGGCGGATATGCTGGCCGAGCTGGAAACCCTTGATGCATTGCCTGCGCAATATCTTATTCTGGAGCTGAGCGCAGACTTGCAGGAGCGTCAGCGTGAAACCCTTGCCACGCGGGTGCCGCATCTGCTGGAACGGGTGCAGTGGCTGCACGAATTACCCGCACCCGGTTTTCGCGGGGTGGTGGTGGCCAATGAACTGTTGGATGCATTACCCGTACACTGTTTTGTCGCCCGTAAAAATGGTTTGCAGGAACGTTGTGTGAGCTTTGCAGAGGGGCGTTTTCAATGGGCAAACAATGAGACAGATGAGTTGTTGTTGCCAGAGCATCTGATAGACATTATTGCAAAATTGCCGTCAGGTTATACATCGGAAATCAATTTTGCAGCCACAGGCTGGATACAATCCATTGCCAATTTGCTGGATGCCGGGGTGGTGTTGCTGATTGATTATGGCTATGCCGCTGCCGAGTATTATCATCCCCGGCGTGATGCTGGTACGTTGATGTGCCATTATCGGCATCGCGCTCATAATGATCCGTTTGTTTATCCCGGGTTACAGGATATTACTGCACATGTGGATTTTACCGCCATTGCCGAAGCGGCGGTATCCGCCGGACTGGATGTGCGTGGTTACAATACGCAAGGGGTTTTTCTGTTGGGTTGCGGTATCAGTGAGCTGGGAAAACCTTTTGAAGAACTGGATGAGCGGCAGCAGATATTACAGGCGCAACAATTGCGTAGCCTTACCTTGCCTGCCGAAATGGGGGAGCGCTTTAAAGTGATTGCTTTGGCGCGAGACTATCATCAGCCCCTGCGCGGTTTTGTCATGCAGGATCTACGTCATCAGCTTTAAACCCGGGTTAAATTGCCCTGTTTTCAGCGTCTCAGCACTCTTGCGTCAGGTTTCATGACGCGGTGATTCGTCGCTGAGGGACTTTTTTGCTGAATGTAAACCAATGATTGTATTTACCGGGATATTTTTAGTGCTTAACTCACCTTTAAATGGAAAGAACACCGGAGTTTTTAATGCGTCATAAATTACAACAAACTCAGGATATGCTCGCTAAACATCATCGGGATGGCGAAGGTTTTGTACAGTTGATGAAAGACACTTATGCCGGGCGTTTTAACGAGGATTTCTGGGCATTGTGGAGTGCGCGCATAGCGCCGGTGCTGGGTGAATCGCCGGTGATTCTGGATCTGGGCACTGGTCCGGGCACCTTCTTGCGTGACATACACGAACGGTATCCGAAGGCCCGTGCCATTGGCGTGGAGTGTGCAGAATACATGCTGGAGGAGGCTGCCAGAGATTTGCCGGAAGGTTGCGAAATTATTACCGCCGATTTACACGACCCTCACTTGCCGTTGGCTGATGACAGTGTTGATGCAGTGGTGGCCTCTGTCGTGTTGCATGAAATGCATCAGCCCGTGCGCACGTTGCAGGAGATGCGACGTTGCCTGAAACCCGGCGGTATTTTTTATGTGATGGACTGGGTGCGCGCACCGCTGGCGCAATATCTGGCAGACAGCGAGTTGGCTGTATTTGATCGGCAGACCCCTGAAGAGGAGCTGGAAGACCTGTTTATCCATTTTATTGAACACAATCGTTTCAGCGTTGATGATCTGGCCTTCATGCTGGAAAACACTGGCTTCTGCATACTGGAAAAAACACTGCTGAAGGACGGACGCATGGCGCGCCTTGTCGCGGAGAAAAAATAAACCGCTATGGATGCATTACATGCTGTTTTTCTTGCTCTGATACAGGGGCTTTCTGAATTCCTGCCGGTTTCCAGTTCTGCACATCTTATTTTATTGCCGCGTTTGCTGGGCTGGCCTGATCAGGGGTTGGCCTTTGATGTCGCCGTACACGTTGGTACATTGAGCGCGGTGGTATTGTATTTTCGTCGCGAGCTGGTACCCATGACGCAGGACTGGGTGCAGTCAGTGCTCACCCGCAAGCAAACTGCAAATAGTCGGCTAGCCTGGGCGGTATTATGGGGCACCGTTCCGGTAGGGCTGGCGGGCCTGCTGTTAAAAGGTTTTATTGAAAATAATTTGCGCTCGGAACTGGTCATTGCTGCGGCAACCATAGGCTTTGCTTTATTGCTGTGGTGGGCGGATAGCAAAGGCCGGGGCCGGCGTGATGAATACAGCCTGCGTATCAGTGATATTGCGATTATTGGTGTTGCTCAGGCACTGGCATTGATTCCGGGTACTTCACGTTCCGGTGCGACAATGACGGCGGGATTGATGCTGGGGTTGTCGCGTGAGGCGGCGGCACGTTTTTCATTTCTGCTGTCGATTCCGGTGATTACCCTGGCCGGAGGATTGCTGACACTGGATTTGATTCAGGATCCCGGCCTGGTAGATTGGCGGGCCATGGTTATCGGTGTGATGACCTCGGCGATTACCGCCTATGTGTGTATACACTTTTTTCTGAAATTGCTGGAACGCATTGGCATGTTACCTTTTGTGATTTATCGTTTATTGCTGGGGGGGGTGTTGATTTATCTGTTTGCCTGAGCCTGTTTAATGAACCCCCATGTCAGCAGGCCCAGGCTCAGCAAAGACAGTGTGCCCTGATAGTAAGGGTAAAATTCAAAGTCACTAAAACCCAGGCCATAAAAGGCCACGAAACCTACCCAGGTAGCACCGGAGCAGTGTTCGATGGCGGTCATATAGGTGAAGGCGGTGACCAGCAGCACAACACCCAGCAGTCCACGCAACAGACCGGTATTGTGTCGCACCGTTTGTCGGGCGCGGCTGATCAGTTGTCCACCCAGCAGGGCGGCGAACAGGTAAACGACGAGAGTGATACTGTCGTATTGCAACGTCCATAAATTCAGTCCGCTGCGCGGATCCTGATGGATAAAGACAAACAGTGATTTGGTGACGATAAATTCCAGAGCGCGCAGGGGTTGTTCTTGCCAGATGAGCTGGAACATGGCGATGTCGGTGCCGACGGGAAACAGCATGTGATTGACTATGCCACCATTGAGCAGGGTCATGGCAGTCAGGCCAACGACAAAAAAACCGATAAACAGCAGTGTGCTCATTAACAGCCAGTGATTTGGTTTTTCTTGCGGGTGAATGATCAAGGTGTTATCCATGGTCGGAGTTTACCCGAACTGCGTGCTTTGCGTGTTATTCTGCGCAGGAATATTTTGTTAATGGGTTTCTTAGATTGAAAAATGGCAACTTACGCAATAGGTGATATCCAGGGTTGTTACGACGAGCTGATGCGCTTGCTGGAATTGATTCATTTTGACCCGGCAGATGATCAAGTGTGGTTTACCGGTGACCTGGTCAACCGTGGCCCGGCATCGTTACAGGTATTGCGTACGGTGCGCGAGCTGGGCAATAGTGCGATAACAGTACTGGGCAATCATGACCTGCATCTGTTGGCTGTGGCTGAAGGCAGCAGATCCCCTCACAAAAATGATACGCTGGGTGACATTCTTTCCGCCCCGGATCGTGATGAATTACTGGAATGGTTACGCCAGCAACCGTTGATGCATCATGACCCGGCACTGAATATCGCTCTGGTTCATGCGGGTCTGCCGCCGCAATGGGATCTGGCCATGGCGCAAGCCTGTGCAAAAGAAGTGGAAACCGTTTTGCGCAGTGATTATTACACGGCATTTTTTCAGCATATGTACGGCAATCAGCCCGATATGTGGCGTGATGACCTGGCAGGCTGGGACCGCTTGCGTTTTATTACCAACAGTTTTACACGGCTGCGTTATTGCGACACCACAGGGCGTTTTGATTTTAAAGCCAAAGGTGAGCCGGGTACACAGCCTGAAGGTTATCTGCCGTGGTTTGAAATACCTGGCCGGTACAGCGAAGGTTTGCGCATTGTCTTTGGACATTGGTCTACGCTGGGTTTGCGCCGGGAGCCCAACATTGTCTCGCTGGATACAGGCTGTCTGTGGGGCAATCAATTGACCGCAGTACGATTGAGCGGTAATGATACCGTTTTTTGCGTAGAATGCTCAGGGTATCATCGTCCGGGAAATGAATAATGAAAACTTTTTCGTGGGACATATTTATTTAAGCGGACAACAAACAGGATTTTGAAATGAAAAATATATGTTTTCGTGTGTTGGGCTTTGTTTTTTTATCAGCCGTTATGGTTACAGTGCAGGCTGCACCACAGGCGAAGATCATTGAACGTGGTTATTATCAATTTACCGATGAGACTGAGCGTTTGACATCACCGTTGGTTTCTTCCGGTTATGTGAAGCGTGGCGAAGCCGAGTTGGTAAAAGATACGCAGCGTATTCCTTTGGAAATAGGGCGTTTGTTTGGCTTTCGTTTTCATATTTCCGGGATAGATAAAAATATTGGTGTTATTCCTTTGGAGCTGGTTGTTGTACACCCGGAAATGAAGAAGGCTGATGGCACCACTTCCTCGGGCTATCGCTATAACATACATTTAAAACTTAATAACGGTATGGTGGAAGACCAGACCGGTTATAGCATCAATGAAGATTTTGAAATGGTGGAAGGTGACTGGCAGTTTGAGTTTCTCTTTATGAACAAAACCCTGCTTAAACAAACGTTCACAACTTATTTGCAGGACAAATAATATGGATGATGAACTCAGGCAAAATATGACAGCCTCCGAAACCTGGGTTCGCGGGCTGTTTATGTTGTTGTTTGTTTTTTTGTTGCTGGTGGCACGGGTAGTGACGGGTGCGGTAGTGGTGATCCAGTTTTTATTTACGGTATTTACCGGGCAATGCAATGACAATTTGCGTGAGTTTGGCGCGAGTCTGGCAATGTATGTTTACCAGGCATTATTATTTGTGACTTATAATAGCGAGAGCAAGCCTTTTCCCTTTGCGCCGTGGCCATCGCGTGATGATGCCGAGTTAGTAGTAGATGCTGCTGAGGAGCCTGTTACTGAGACATCCATGGATGCGCTGGAAACGGATGAACCTGGTAAACATCCCCCTTCCTGAATAACCTTCTTTATCGAACGGTTAGCCCGTGTTTGCAAATTACCGCAGACATAAGGGTGCTCTCTTTTTATACAAAATCAGGTTATAATTTCCGCCTCAAATCACCATAGTCATGTGTTGACACCCTTGGCTGCAATCTCCCTGGCAAATAATCAATCCATGCAGTCTGCTCCTGATATTTTTTCCTATCGCAAATTCTGGGCCCAGCGTTTTGGTCCGGCACCGCAATTGCCCATGTCTCGCGAAGAGATGGATACGCTGGGCTGGGATTCATGTGATGTGATTTTGGTGACAGGCGATGCGTATGTGGATCATCCCAGCTTCGGTATGGCGGTGATCGGTCGGGTGTTGGAAGCACAAGGTTTTCGTGTGGGTATTATCGCCCAGCCGGACTGGACCAGTGCCAGTGATTTTCAAAGGCTGGGTCAGCCCAATCTGTTTTTTGGTATCACCGGCGGCAACATGGATTCCATGGTGAATCGTTATACCTCGGACCGCAAAAAACGTTCCAACGATGCTTATACCGCCAATGGCGAAGGAGGCAAACGGCCCGACCGTTGCGTGGTGGTTTACAGTCAGCGCGCGCGTGAAGCATACAAAGGCGTGCCCATTATTATTGGTGGTATCGAGGCCAGCCTGCGACGCATAGCACACTTCGATTACTGGTCGGAAAAGGTACGGCGTTCAGTATTGCTGGATGCCAAGGCGGACTTGCTGGTATACGGTAATGCCGAACGACAGATCGTGGAAATTGCACATCGTCTGTCGCAGCGGGAAGCCGTTGAAAATATCACCAATGTGCGTGGCACTGTGTTTGCCTGTCGTGACAACAATGGTCGTCCCGAACGTCTGCCTAAAGACTGGGTGGTGCTTAATTCTACTGAACTGGATAAGCCGGGTGTCATTGAAGTGCCCATTGATCCGTATCTTGCGACCGAGGCAGTAGTGAACCAGAGCGCACCTTGTGTGAGCGGTGGAGCTCCGGTCAATGAAAAAAATAAAAGTGTGGTAGTGACAATCACGCCGACACCTGCCACAACCAGCAAACGTCCAGCCGCAGATAAAACCCTGGTCTGTCTGCCTGATTATCATCATTTGCGTGAGGACCGCGTATTGTATGCGCATGCCTCGCGAGTGTTTCATAAAGAAACCAATCCCGGCAATGCACGCGCGATTTATCAGTCGCACGGTACTCGTGGCGTATGGATGAACCCGCCCCCGATTCCCTTGCAAACCGAAGAGCTGGATCGGGTGTTTGAGTTGCCGTATACACGCAAGCCGCATACAGCCTATGGCAAAGCTAATATTCCTGCCTACGAAATGATCCGCTTTTCTGTAAACATAATGCGCGGCTGTTTTGGAGGGTGTACTTTCTGTTCTATCACTGAACACGAAGGGCGTATTATTCAGAGTCGTTCCGAAGATTCCATTATTCGTGAAGTGGAGGCCATTCGTGACAGCGTGCCGGGTTTTACCGGTGTGATTTCCGATCTTGGCGGACCCACCGCCAACATGTACCGGCTCGCTTGCAAAGACCCCGAGATCGAAGCCAGTTGTCGGCGTCCGTCCTGTGTGCATCCAGAGATTTGTAAAAACCTCGGCACTAATCATCAGCCGTTGATCCAGCTATATCGACGTGCGCGAAAGTTATCGGGGATTAAAAAGATTTTGATTGCCTCCGGTTTGCGTTATGACCTGGCAGTGGAATCACCAGAGTACGTGAAAGAATTGGTGACGCATCATGTGGGCGGCTATTTAAAGATAGCCCCTGAGCACACTGAGAACGGTCCGCTGTCAAAAATGATGAAGCCCGGCATGGGCACTTATGACCGCTTCAAAAGAATGTTCGATAAATACAGCGAGGCGGCGGGCAAGGAACAATATCTTATTCCCTATTTTATTTCAGCTCACCCTGGCACCACGGACGAAGACATGATGAATCTTGCCATCTGGTTGAAGGCTAACAGTTTTCGTGCAGACCAGGTGCAAAACTTCCTGCCTTCACCCATGGCCACGGCCACGGCCATGTACCATTCCGGTAAAGACCCGTTGCATAAGGTAGGCTCGCGCAGTGATGCAATGCCCGTCGCAAAAGGGGCTAATGCCCGGCGGTTACACAAAGCTTTTTTGCGTTATCACGATGCCAATAATTGGCCGTTGTTGCGCAAAGCATTAAAACGCATGGGGCGTGCAGACCTGATTGGCAATGGTAAGCGGCATTTGATTCCCGCATGGCAGCCAAGGGGAACAGGCGATGATGTTGGAGGGCCGGGAGCAGGAAAAACCTTTCGTACTCAACATACGGGGTTGCCGAAAAATCCTAAAGCGATAAAAATAAAACCTGTGCGAGCAAAATCGTTAAAAAAGGGCCGGGCAAAAAAGCGATAATCGCTTTGGGGTTTTTTTAGTCAACAGTGTCTTGCCGACATTTTTTACAATACACTTTACCTAACCGAACATGATATTGTACGCGCTCGCCCACCAATATTTCTTGCTGGCAACTATCACAAAGCGTTGCATCATCCATGACCATTTCATCAAAACCTTCAACCGGAAGCTCTTTGCCAAACACTATTTTTTTCCAGGGTTTGTCTTTGACGATATCTTTTCGGTATATTTCTTCTATGGCACGGAGCCGTCTCACCAGGTGCTCCGGCACCCCGAAGCGTCGTAAACTTGACTCCATTAATGCTTCACGATGATCTAGCAGCTCATCAGAAATCACCATCCAGTGATGGGCATTACGTGGGCGCTCACCAAAATAAACATCCTCACCCGTTAGCACCTGGCACATAAAGTTATATTGTTTTTCAATCAGGCGTTGTTTAGTGGCACCTTCAAAAAAGGGAGACAGCAATGGGTCATCGTATACGTGGTTATAAAAATCGATTAATACTTTTGACAAAAGACGACCTTCATCGAGTCCTTTCCAAAGCTCAAGGTCGGGGTCAGGATAGTTACGGAGTTCTGCACGGCGAATGCGTTCTGCTGTATCGGCATCTGTATCATTTAGACTGGTATCATTAACACTGGTCCAGTCCCAGAATGGATCGGCGTGAATTTCTTGCGGGTTAGCGCCTGCCGTCTGAGTGGCTTGTTGCATGCTTTCCACCATTTTTGGGTGGCCGCATAAATAAATTCGCCATCCTTTCAGGTCTGTATGCGCTGTCAGGGCGACATCATTGGCGCGTCCAGCCTGATAATTTCCCGAGGCAGCACGCCCTGAAACGCATGAGACAGGATAAAAATTATCATGCTGTTTAGACAGTTGCTCCAAAATGGGTTGTAAATATAAACCGTGTGGATGTCGGCTGCCATGATACAGATGAATGGGGCCGGTATGTCCGTTGGAAAGCGCATCACGTACAATTCCCAGTAGTGGCGATAAGCCTGTTCCGGTACCGATTAATAGTAATGGTTGGTGTTGCTCGCCGGGGACATAATAATTGCTGCCGATGGCTCCCTGAAACTCAAGCTCATCATTTTCTGACAGCTCATCAAATATCCAGTTACTCATTATGCCATTGGATACACGCTTGACATGAATCTCCAGAAAATAATCGTCCTGCGGTACACTGGACAATGAGTAGCTTCGCATCTCACCTTGTTGGTTACGGATGTTAATAAACTGTCCGGGGTGATAGTAAAGTTGTGTGGCGGGCTCCAGTAATAAGCGGCATACATCAGGTGCCAGTAATTCTTTTTTATAAACAACTGCCTGGTTAAATAAATCAGTATCTCGCGGCAGGGAGATTTCCATGTTGTTTTCGGGTATACATTTGCAGATTAGAAAATAATTTTTTTCTTTTAGTGTTTCTCGTAATCCTTTCTGGGCTTTTGGCGGTATAAGGCCATTCTCACAGCGCTGTAAACAAGCATGACAGATACCATTTCCGCACGAAAAAGGTACGGTTACCCCATGGCGCATAAAAACGTGTAAAATGGTTTCGTTTTCACGGCACTGGTAGCTTTTCTCTTGAAAGTAAATTTTATTCATGTTTTTTTTGATGGGTATCAATATTTTCAGAGTGGCTGTGTATGACAGGAATTTCTATATAATTTTCTTTTGGGATATGGGTATTAGCGGCCTTTTTGGCAAGGTCGGCAATATTTTTAAAGCCTTTGCGTAGCACTATTTGCAATAGAAAATCAGAGTTGCAGTCATACTCGCGACATACTTTTGGTCGTTTTTCCCAGTTGGTGCAACGGCTATTGTTATGGTCAAAGTGGATGCAATAACCTTCTGAATCTTTATCGACAAAACCTTTGGGTGGCGTGTTGCCAGTCGCAGGCTCCATTTCATCGGGCTGCAAACGTACCAGTTTTCGACAACAAAAAGTAGCACAGCCCATATGCTGTCCTTCATCACAATTTACAAGGTATGTTTTTTTACAGTTATCCATTTTACCCCCGTAATTTTTCGGGATAACTATCCAGTTAATCAATAAAAGCTTATTTATATGTCTGTGTAGCCATTGAGGTTCAGGTATACGTTATCACTTGGTGCTATCGGCTATTGATAAGGATTCTACAATAAGATGCCAGTGAGTTTGTTGCATAACCAAGAACAAACTCACTGGCATATAATTTTTATATTTTCAGATTATTATCTAAATAGCTGCTTCAATAGACGGCATAGATGACCGTGATTTCGTCAGAACCATACCGAGGTTGGCTGATTTTCGACAAACAAAAGTTGCTACATGTTCTTCATTGCTTTTGGAGCGTAAAAATACATGTAACAAATTGTCACTGTTAATAATGATTTCCTGAAAATAATGGTGGTTATCATTTTCCA
>JAKISS010000075.1 GCA_021648485.1 Gammaproteobacteria bacterium | reverse complement strand
CCCAACCATAAATAGCCGCCCTGCAATACCTTTCCCGGCGACACCAGACTGCCCGCACCCAGCAATACAAAAGGCTCTAACAATGCGCCGTCCATGATAGTGGAACCCATGCCCACCAGGCAATGATCACCCACCGTGCAACCATGCAGAATCACTTTATGGCCGACGGTGACGTTGTCGCCCACGTCCACGGCATGGCCTTCGGGCATATCCGTGTGCGGGTGCGTAACATGAATTACGCTGCTGTCCTGAATATTGCTGCGTTTGCCAATACGAATTTTATTCACGTCACCACGCACCACGGTCATGGGCCAGATAGAGCTGTCTTTGCCGATAACCACATCACCGATAACCAGCGCGGTATCGTCAACAAAAACGGTTTTGTCCAGCGTGGGGGTGATGTTTTGATAACGTCGAATATTTTCCATATTATTGCTTGATACTCTATCCATAATAATTGCGGGTTCTGCAATTATCACATGAAATACCTGTGGTGTTTGAGATTTGAGTCTAAGTGTGCGTCATACTTGTTTCATGGCACCAACAATAGGCGCGTTTTTGCGAATGCAAAATAAGTGACTCTTTTGGCGATCCGCTAAATTCATATTCGTTAGGGCTTTTCATTTACCTTTTTAATTATCACATCAGCAATTTCACAAATTCGAACTGCTTGCCCCCATTCTTCATTAGTAGGTTTTATCGAAAAAAATTTCTCCAAGGCTACACCAAATGCCATTGAGTCGATATCAACAACATTAAAATCTTTTATGACATCGGTGTTTTCATCAACAGACAATTTTTCATCTTCATTGAGAAAGCCTAGCGTATCTATAAAAATTGAAATAACATTTTTTATAATTTCATCCCGCGTTAAATTTGTATTAGCCATTCCCCGTATTCCTGATTATTTTTTATAGACACATTGTCCAATGCTAATAATGTCATACACAGCTAAACCAACAGCAGCAAAAGGCAATGCGCGACCTATTATTCCAAACACTCTAATTGTACCAAATGTTGACTTAGCGACCTTTGCACTAACAGAGCCAGATCGAAGAACAGCCCTAGGAAAAAATTTAACGCCTATATGGCTTGATATATTTGTGTATTGGCTTGCGCCTGGAGGTACAAAGCCATAACCTAATTTCATTTTTTTAATCGGAATTGATGCGGTCGCCAATAAACCTGTAGCCGCCGTTAAGCCATAATGCTCTTTTGTACAGCCCCACAAATCATCCACTGTTATATTATCATCTTTAATATCAGCTACAGAAGACGGATATTTAACTATTTCAAACCCCTTCTCATTACTTGATGGTAAAAATATTGCTCCACCATAATGCCTGGAAATCAAAAGCTCCCACGAAAGTAAATGTACATCAGGGTTGAAGTGAGTACCACAAAAACTTAATTCCCTTATTCCTGAATGAATAGCGTTATATCTATTGGTTTCTCTCATTTTACTCTTCTAATTTGATGATTATTTAGCCCTAAAAGAATTTCAACGCAGCCATGGAACCAACAGGGCATGCAATTAGACCTAAATTTCAATCGCCACGGGTATAGCGCAACAGAGCCCCTATTTTAACGTCACCAGTTCTTCGGCGCTGGTGGGATGAATGGCCACAGTGTTATCGAAGTCGGCCTTGGTTGCGCCCATTTTCAGCGCTACAGCAAAACCCTGCAACATTTCATCAGCCCCCTGACCGATCACATGTATACCCACCACTTTTTCCTGCGCGCCCACGCAAACCAGTTTCATGGCTGTCGTGGGTTGGTGTTTAGTGAACGCATGAGCCATGGCCGTAAATCGCGTCTGGTACACTTTTACAGCTTCACCGTGTTGCTTGCGTGCTTCTTCTTCACTGAGACCCACGGTTCCGATGGGCGGGTGGCTGAACATTACTGTGGGAATGTTGCTGTAATCCAGCTTGCGATCCTGTTGATTGTTGAACAGGCGATCTGACAGGCGTCGTGCCGCAGCAATGGCCACGGGCGTGAGCTGGGCGCGACCGGTAACATCACCCACCGCATACACACCCGCTACATTGGTATTCTGAAATTCATCGGTGGGCACATAACCACGCCCATCCTGCTCAACACCGGCAGCAGCCAGATTAAGCTGTTCGGTATTCGGTGTGCGACCAATAGCCCAAATCAGTTGATCAACCTCGGTGAGTTGCTGGCCGTTGGGGAAACTCAGGGTCAAACTGCCGTCGCTGGCCTTTTCAATTTCTGTGCAGGCAATGTTGGGCATCACCGCCACACCGTCGTTAACCATTTCTTCCATCAATATGTCACGTAGCATGGCATCAAAACCGCTGAGGAAATGTTCCCGGCGCAGCAACAATGAAACATCGCTGCCCAGTGCATTCAGCACACCTGCCAGTTCTACAGCAATGTAACCGGCTCCCACCACGGCAACCCGCTTGGGCTGTTCGGTCAGCGCAAAAAAACCGTCGGAGGTAATACCTGACTCGGCTCCTGCGGTATCCGGCACTGATGGCACCCCACCGGGCGCAATGACAATATGCTCCGCCGTATATTGCTCGCCATTCACTTCCAGGGTTTTAGCATCCACAAAACGCGCTGTGCCTCGAATTTCATCAATGTTCGAATCAGCCAGATAATTGCCGTACCAGTCATTGATGCCTTTGATGTAGGCTTCACGCGCCTCTACCAGTCTGGCCCATTGAAAACCTTCAACGCTGATGTCAAAACCGTAACTCGGCGCATTCTTCAGGGCCGCCGCCATTTCTGCGCCGTACCACATGACCTTCTTTGGTACGCAGCCAACGTTGACACAGGTGCCGCCCATTTTGCCGCTTTCGATGACAGCGCATTTAGCACCGTATACGGCACCGCGTTCTGCTGCGGAAAGGCCGCCACTGCCGCCACCGATGCTGATCAGGTCATAGTGTTTGCTCATATTTTGCAAGTCCTGCTGTTTTTTTCGAAAAGTATCAAACAAGCCTTTTCCGGCTCGCCAATATCCATTATTTTTCTCCAAAATACCGATCTGATTAATTCAAGTTGAAGATATCCTTTTTCCCGTTTGGTGGAACCGCTACGCTTGTTCCACCCTACCCAGATAGAGGGTGGCGTTGAGGCGGTCATCGATTTTTTTGTTCCACTCTATTCAACACAGGGTAAAATCGCAGGGTAGAACAAGCGTAGCGGTTCTACCATGACCTTATCAATAATGAACACATTTTCTTAGCCTGACGGCTATGCACCCTACGGCTCTATCCCACCCATTGCAACGGGGGTTCATTCATCATTGCCGCCTGTTCCCGCAATGCGAGTATCTGTTCTTCCCAGTAACGCGGCTCTGCGAACCATGGGAAATGCATGGGAAATGTCGGGTCATCCCAGCGCCGCGCCAGCCACGCAGAGTAGTGAATCATGCGCAGTGTGCGCAGTGGTTCGATCAAGTGTAGCTCGCGGGGATTAAAATCCATAAATTCGCTGTAGCCCGACAATATTTCGTCGATTTGCCCGGTCATCTGCGCACGCTCGCCGGAGAGCAGCATCCACAAGTCCTGTATCGCCGGGCCCGTGCGCGCATCATCAAAATCCACAAAATGCGGGCCGTCATCCGTCCATAAAATATTGCCGGGATGGCAGTCGCCATGCAGGCGTATTTGCGCCACATTACCTTCGGCAACACCCGCTCGTTCAAAACCGGTCTGCACCTGTTTGAGTACGTCTTCCACTAACGTTGAATAGGCTTCATGTAAATCACCCGGCACAACATTGGTGGACATAATGTAACGAAACGGCTCCCGGCCAAAGCTTTCGATATCCAGCATGGGTCGGTGCTGAAAGTATTCGGTAGCACCAATGGCGTGAATACGCCCCAGAAACCGCCCCATCCACACCAGATTATCCGGGTTTTCCAGATCAGGGGTACGCCCACCACGACGCGGGTAAATCGCAAAACGAAACCCGGCGTGCTCGAACAGGCTGTTCCCGACGCTATCCCGTAACGGTGCTACCGCAGGAATCTCCGACTGTGCCAGCGTTTCGGCGAAATCGTGCTCTTCCTGAATCGCTGCGTCTGTCCAGCGGTTGGGCCGGTAAAATTTGACGATAACCGGCTCGACATCTTCAATACCCACCTGATAGACCCGGTTTTCATAGCTGTTCAGCGCCAGTTGCCGGCCATCACTGCGGCCACCCGCCAGTCCCGCCTGACTATCTACAGCATCCAGCACCACATCAGGCGTCAGAGCTTCATAAGGATGCGCGCTTGGCGCAAATTCAGTATCAGTCACAAGAATAAATCCATAGTTGTCACCGTTTCAGGCAGTTTTACTGTGCAAATAACATCCAATAGCACAATTTTCCGGTTTGGGTCTCGTCAGGTTAGGGTATCATCATTGCGCCTTTAAGCTGACTATGGAAATTACAGATAACATCATGAGCAATCCTCTGCTGCATTTGACCGACCTGCCACCTTTCAGTGCTATAAAACCCGAACATGTGGAACCGGCCATCGACCAGATTCTGGCCGACAACCGTGCTGCGATCAAAACCCTGCTGGCAGATAACCCGACACCCAGCTGGAATACCTTGATGCGCCCTCTGGAAAACCTGGAGGATCGTCTCGCGCGCGCCTGGTCACCCGTGAGTCATATGAATTCGGTGCTGAACAGTGATGCACTGCGCGATGCCTATAACGCCTGTCTGCCCAAACTCAGTCAATACGCTACCGAAATCGGCCAAAATCAGCCACTGTTTGCCGCTTTCAAAACGGTGGCCAAAGACACCACGCTTTCCGTCGCCCAACAAAAAGCCATCAACAATGCCTTGCGTGACTTCCGGCTCTCCGGCGTTGATCTGCCCGAAGATAAAAAACAGCGTTACATGGCCATTCAGCAGGAACTGTCCGGCCTCACCGCCAAATTCTCGGAAAATGTGCTGGATGCCACTCAGGCATGGCACAAACTTGTCGGGGATGAAAAACTTCTCGCCGGACTGCCTGAGTCAGCCATCGCTATGGCCAAACAATCCGCCGAACAAAAAGAACAAAAAGAACAAAGTGGCTGGTTGTTTACCCTGGAATTCCCCAGTTATTTTGCCGTAATGAGTTACGCTGATAACCGCGCACTGCGTGAAGAAATGTATGTCGCCTACGTTACCCGCGCTTCGGACCAGGGCCCTAACGCCGGTAAATTCGATAACACGCCGCTGATGGGAAAAATTCTCGCCCTGCGCCACGAGCTGGCTCAGCTACTTGGCTTTGAAAATTACGCGCAACGCTCACTGGCCACCAAAATGGCTCCCGGCACCGAAAAAGTCACCGCTTTTTTGCGCGACCTTGCCGACCGCTCACTGGGCATGGCACAGGAAGAACTCAACGAGCTGAAAACATTTGCCCATGATGAACTGGGCCTGGATACGCTCGAACCCTGGGACATCACCTACGCCTCGGAAAAACTGCGCCTGCACCGGTACGCCATCAGCCAGGAAGACCTCAAACCCTACTTCCCCGAAACTCGTGTGGTCAACGGCATGTTCGAAGTGGTCAACAAACTCTATGGACTGAACGTCCGTGAACTGACTGACATCAACACCTGGCACAAAGACGTGCGCGCGTTTGAAATTTTTGACCGCAATGGTGATGCCCGTGGCCGGTTTTATCTCGACCTGTACGCCCGCGCCAACAAACGCGGCGGCGCATGGATGGACGAGTGTATCTCCCGCCGTCAGACCGAACAGGGTGTGCAGTTACCCGTTGCCTATCTTACCTGTAATTTTTCAGCACCCGTGGGTGATGATCCAGCACTGTTCACCCATAACGAAGTCATCACCCTGTTTCACGAATTTGGCCACGGCCTGCATCACATGCTCACCCAGGTCGATACCCTCGCCGTATCCGGCATCAGCGGCGTACCCTGGGATGCCGTAGAACTGCCCAGCCAGTTTCTGGAAAACTGGTGCTGGGAATCACAGGCCGTCAACCTCATCGCACGACACTATCAAACCGGAGAACAACTGCCCGACGCACTGTTTGCCAAAATGATTTCCGCCAAAAATTTTCAGGCTGGCATGCAAATGGTGCGACAACTGGAATTCTCTCTGTTCGATTTTCGCATTCACGCCGAATACGACCCGAAAAAAGGTGCGCGCGTACAGGAGATTCTTGACGAAGTGCGGGCCGAAGTGGCTGTCATCAAGCCACCTGAATATCACCGCTTTCAACACAGTTTTTCACACATCTTCGCGGGCGGTTACGCTGCGGGTTATTACAGTTACAAATGGGCGGAAGTATTATCGTCCGATGCTTTCTCAAAATTTGAAGAGACCGGTATTTTCAACCGGGACACCGGGCTGGCTTTTTTAGAGGCCATACTGGAACAAGGAGGCTCACGTGAACCCATGGATTTATTTATTGAATTCCGTGGCCGTGAACCGGAAATAGATGCCCTGTTACGACATTCAGGCATTCAATAACAAAAAAACAAGCCATCAGGCCAAATCAGGAACATGTGTATATGAAAACACTGACAATACACCGCATCATCTTTAGCATATTCACCGGCCTGTTAACCTGCCTGCCATTAGCCGTGAATGCCGCTTTCATCACGGATAAAATCGTCGCCGAAGTACGCACAGAACGCTTTGACCAGGGTGCAGTACTGAAAGAACTTTCCAGCGGTGCCTCGGTGGAAGTGCTCATGTCCGATGGAAAATACACGCGCGTGCGCACTACTGACAACATTACCGGCTGGGTCAATTCCAGATTTCTTACCAATGAAAAACCCAACCAACTGGAACATCTGGAATTGCTCAGTAAAATCAAAGCTACCGAGGAAAAATTACGCACCGCTGAAACAAAACTGGCCAGCGCCTCGACCACTGGTTCAGACATCAGCACTGAAGAAATCGACACTCTCAAAAAACAGGCAAAAGATGCTCAATGGATGAAAGCGGAAATGCAAAAAGCTCGCCGCCGCGCCGAAAAAGCCGAAGAAAAATTAAAAACTGAACTTAAAAAACAAGCGAAAAAGGGTGAACAGAATAACGACACCAAACAACAGCTTGATGATTTTCGCGCACAAAATCACGAACTGGAAACACGCCTCGCTGCGGCCCTGCTGGTCAATGAACAACACAATAAATCCACCAGCCCGGAACTGACGCCTGTCGCCCTTGTTGCAACACCCGCAACCGAAAAAATCGACAATAACGGAATAATCAATATGCAATGGTTTTTGGGTGGCTTGCTTATCGCCCTGGTCATCGGCTTTATAGCCGGACTCACCTGGCTGGACAAACGTATCCGACGGAAACATGGTGGATTCAGGATTTATTAATACTGAATAACCCAGGCTAATGAATAGAAATCAAATAACTCATACAAGTAGCGCACTGATTTAGTCTGTATTTGTTCGTTCTGATTGAGTAAAAGTGCAGGAATAGTCGCTCTTATTTCGAGCTTTTACGATTGAGAAACGGGCAAAGACGGGCTGAAGCAGAGATGCCACTTGTATGAGTTATTTAATGTCCATTCCTTAGCTTGTTCATTATTGATTGATAACGTCATGGTGGAACCGCTGCGCTTGTTCCACCCTACCCGGATAGAGGGCGATATTGAAATGTTCATCGAATTCTTTGTTTCGCTCCATTCAACACAGGCTAAAATCGTGGGGTGGAACAAGCGCAGCGATTCCACCAAGCGAAAAGGATATCTTCAACCTAAGTTAATCAACTGGACATTTTGAAGAAAAATGATGGATATTGATGGGCCAGAAAAGGCTGTCAATTTTTCTGCCCCGGACATCAACTAAAGCACGAAATAAAACGTTGCACCTTTATCAATTTCACCTTCGGCCCAAACCCGCCCGCCGTGACGATGGATACTGCGTGCAACTGAAGCCAGCCCGATGCCAATTCCCGGAAACTCCTCGCTAGCATGCAGGCGCTGAAAAACCCCAAACAGTTTTTCAGCGTGCTGCATATCAAAACCGGCACCGTTGTCTGTAATAAAATAAGCGGCTTCGTTCTCTCGTCCAGTCACACCAAATTCGATATAGGCCTGTGTTGTTTTGGCAGTGAATTTCCACGCATTACTTAACAGGTTGTTAAAGACAATTCCCAGCAAGCGGCGGTCGCCTTCCACTACGATATCCGGCCGGATATACACCTCAACATCCCGACCCGGCTCTGCTTCCCGTAGCCGGATTATTTCGGCCTCCACCAAAGCGCTGAGGTTCACATTCTCCCGTACCAACTCGCTATGATTCAAGCGGGATAATTCCAGCATGCCATCAATCAACTCACCCATATGGCCAACCGCTCTGCAAATACGTTGCAGGTAATCCTGCCCTTGCTCTCCCAGTTGCGCTGCATATTCCTCATGCAAGGCTTGACTAAAACCATCTATTCTCCGCAAGGGTGCCCGCAAATCATGAGAAACAGAATAATTGAAAGCCTCCATTTCTTTGTTAACGGCTTCCAGTTCCCGGGTTCTTTGTGCCACACGTTTTTCCAGTCGGGCATTGGCTTCGTACAAGGCCAGCTCTTTGGCCGCCAAAGCCCGGTTCTTTTGGGCAACTTCCTCCACCTTATCTTCCAGCTTACGCACCAGACGGACATTATACTGACGATAAAAGTCCTCCTCTTTCACTTCAACGGGACGTACTTTTGCTCGGTCTGACGCATCGTTAATAGCCAATACCTTTTCAATTTCGCGCAGGAAAACATGGATCTCCTGTGGTTTAACGAGAAACAAGTCCGCCCCCAGATTAAGGGCAAATTCTTTGTCTTTCGCTTCGGTATAAGTGGCGGTATAAAAAACAAAGGGAATCAACTTGAGTTGTTCATCCGCTTTCCAGGCCCGGCACAAAGCAAAGCCATCCATCACCGGCATAAGAATGTCGGAAACAATCAAGCCGGGTAACGTCTGGCGGGCGCTCTCCAGCGCCTGTTCACCATTCATCGCCTCAGTCACCTCATAGCCCTTGGCACTCAGCAAAGTGCGCAACAAATATAAATTTTCTGGTTTGTCATCCACGATTAACACTTTCATACCAATGGCTCCGGCAAATAATGTTCAACCCTGGTCACAAAATTATCAGGATCGATAGGTTTTTCGATATAACCATCGCAACCAGCAGCCAGAATCGCCTCACGATCTCCACTCATGGCTCGCGCAGTAAGTGCCACAATAGGGGGTGAAATAGAAGTACTGCTTTTAATGCGCTGCGTGGCTTCCAAGCCATCCATGCCCGGCATTTGAATATCCATCAGAATCAGGGTGGGTGTCTCAGCCCGACATACTGCGACAGCTTCATCGCCGTTATGTGCCTCACAGACCTGATAACCTTTTTTCTCCAACAAAAAACGTGCCAGATAAAGATTATGGGCATTATCGTCAGCGACAAGAATCAATGGCGTGCGCATAAATACTCCCTGTTTTTTGTGTACTCATTTCTGTTGCAAATATAAGTTGCCTGCACCATAAAATCCATAATACTTAAAGCGCTATTACTGCATGCAAAGTGATATCCCTGCATTGTCATCAGTAATAACGAGTGAAAAATACAATTTGAGGGGTAAATCTATGACTGCGTACTGTCTCCATTGCAGGGTAAACGGATATAAAAAGTGCTGCCTTCACCAGGCACACTGCGAGCCACACCAATTTCCCCACCCAGCATTTCGATAAAACGTTTGCTAATGGCCAGCCCCAGGCCGGTACCTTCGTATTCTCGTCCCACACCTGTGTCTGCCTGCTCAAAGGTATTAAAAACCCGTTGTTGATCAGCACTGGCAATGCCCACGCCGGTATCGGTAACCTCAAATACAATATCAGTGCCCACTCGTTGGCAAGACAACGTCACCGAACCGGTTTCAGTAAATTTTATGGCATTACCCAGCAGATTAACCAGCACTTGTCGTAACTTGCCACGATCCGTCATCAGACTGTCCAGGCCGGTACTTTCCTGTTGCAATATAAGTCTTTTCGCATCCGCCAGTGGCTGCATCAGCGCCTGAAGTTCTTCCAGTAACGGTGCAAGCAGGAAAGACTCGGTTGAAACTTCCACTCTGCCAGCTTCCACTTTGGAAAGGTCAAGAATATCATTAATAAGTTCCAGCAGGTGTTGAGCGGAACGATACACCATACCCAGTTGCTTGGCCTGTTCTTCGTTGACAGCTCCCACAATGCCATCTTTGATAATGCCGGTGAAACCAATAATGGCATTCAGCGGTGTGCGTAACTCATGGCTCATGTTGGCAAGGAATTCTGACTTGGCGCGATTAGCAAGCTCTGCCTGATCACGCGCAGTGGCCAGCGCCCGCTCCATTTGCAGACGCTCAGTAAGATTCACCAGGATACCCAAAGATACCGTTTGCTCACCCATTTTTATCAGTATAGCGGACAATAAACCCTCTACGATTCGACCAGAGTCCGTCCTGAAAGTGAGCATTTTGTCACGTACCTGACCGTATTCTGATAATTCCTTCATCACCGCATCACGATCTGCTGAATTCGCATAAAACTCTGCCATGTTACGCCCCACCATAGAGCGGGACGTGCTTTCAATTTCACGCTCTGCGTATGGATTAGCCATCAAAATCACACCTTCCAGCGATGCCACCACAACAGTTAAAGGAATGGTGTTCAGGATTGTCTTAAACTGCGCTTCACTTTCCCGCAACTGCTTTTCTGCCGCCTTTAGAACGGTAATATCACGCAAGGTACCAACCCGCCGAAGCGCTTTTCCCGAGGCATCCCGACTGACCGCGCGACCCTCGGTGCGAATGATTGAATATTCACCATCCCGGCGACGCACCCGGTAATCCAGTATCAAAGCTGACGCCCAGCGCTGGGGGTCAGCTTCATACTCAAGCAGCGCATGCTCACGCGCTTTACGGTCATCAGGGTGAATCATCTCAACCCAGGCCTGATCCGTGCCGGGTATTTTTCCGTCGTCATAACCCAGATCATAAAATAAACGCGGACTGAAATAGCGAACGCCTGTTTCCAGATTCCATTCCCAAACGCTTTCCTGTACCGCAGCAATTGCCTGCTCATAACGTTCATCGCTATTGCGCAAAGCCGCTTCTATTTCATGACGATGCCTGATCTCACGCTGTAACCGTCGATTCCACCAGAGAATAATCCCCAGGATCGGCAAAGCAAGCACAATAGTAATCAACACCGCCCGCCACAACGTCCGGGAATCGACAGCCTGAGTGTACTCAAAACGCACGGCGAACCAGCGATTCTTGATTTCCTGCCGCTGTTGCGGCGTAATCTGCGCAATTGCCTTGTTAAGTATCGCCACCAGCTGCGGCCAGTCACTACGCACCCCGATACTTTGCTCAAAACTGTAGGGAGTTGGCGCGGCAACTTTGACGCCCGTCATACCCAGCTTGTCCATCACCCAGGCAGTTGCACTCAGGTTACCCACATAAGCACTCACCTCTCCGCGACTCAGGGCATACAGCGCTTCTGAGGTATTGGCATAAGTGCGCAGCACAAGCTCCGGATGTTTACGCCGTAATAAATCCTCCGTTGCGTAAGCCTGTTCCACTGCCACCTGCTTACCCTGCAAATCCGCGAGACTGGTGACCAGGTGGGTATCTTCACGCACAAAGATCACATAAGGGTAAACAAAATAGGGTTCGGTAAAACTAAGGAATTCCCGACGCTCTTCCGTTGTTCTAATCGCAGGTAAAACATCAACTTCACGCTTACGGGCTTTATCCATTACCTCCTGCCAACTCAGCCCGGAAACAGGAGACATGGATGTATCCAGCAAGCCATTTAACAGCGTAACAACATCAGCACCAATACCACGGTAACGTCCCTGTTCATCGATAAATTCAAAAGGTGGCCAGGAAGGGTCCACCCCCAGGCGTATAACCGGGTGATCTGCCAGCCACTGCTTTTCGCTCGCGGATAACTGTAAAGTGGAGGCTCCACCATTCGCCCAGCCCAGCCCCAGCCATTTACTGGTAATCGTACGCCGTTCGTCAGCGGTGATTTGGCTCATGTAATAATCAACCGTCTCCAGTAATTCAGTGCGTCCCGCCATCACCCCCGCCTGATAGGCGCGAGTATAGAGTGGAGGCTCAAGATGACGATAGCGATTGGGCACACCTTCACTCGTCAGATAATGCGACAAATAAAGGGGCTGGGTCACAAAAACAGACGCATCGCCACGTTCTGCGGCCTTGAATAAATTGCGGTAACCCTTGAAAAGCACCCGTTCAACGCCGGGAAAATGTTCGCGCAAATAGTCCGCATGAAAACTACCCTGCGTAACGCCAACGCGAAAACGCGGCAAATCACCAATACTCAACAAGTCATCAACCTGCTCATTGAAATACAGATGATAAGGACTGCTTAGAATGGGTTTGGAAAAATCCAGAAACTCAGCACGTCGCTGATTGGGAAAAAGCCCGGCAATAATATCTGCCGTACCCTCATCGACCATCGCCTGGGTTTCCTCGCTATAAGCACCTACAAAACGAATCGGAATACCCGATTTCCGGGCCCACAAACGCCAGACATCGATAAGTATACCGTCCGGCTCACCACCCGCATTTTTAAACTGAATGGGCGCACTATCCAATCGATAGGCAATAACCAGCTCTTTATCAATACCCGCCCGAACCAATGAGGCCGGAACATTCTGCGCCGTTGCAACGCCGTAACAGCCCAAGCTTACCAACAACAAAATACAAACACGAAAAAACAAATTCCATTTCACAGCCTGCTTCATCCTCTCAACTTATTTTAGTAATGGCACAGTTCGATCAGGTTCAAATCCGGATCACGAAAATAAAATGACATCATCGCCCCCATCGCACCTGTACGGGTCACCGGCCCTTCCAGAATTTCTATCCCACAGTTTCGCACATGTTGCATCGCATCCGATAGTGGTGATTGCGTAACAAAACATAAATCTGCCGACCCCGGCAAAGGCGTAGTGGCCTTGGGTTCGAGCTCATTACCCGCCTGCTGGAGATTGATTTTCTGGTTACCAAATTTCAAGGCAACGCGATTATTGGCGAAGGTTTGTTTTTCCATACCAAGAACGCGCTGGTAGAAATTCAGGGTGATGTCGATGTTGGCCACCGTGAGCACCCAATGGTCAAGATGACTGATATTCATATTCACTCACCCTGCGTTGAACAACGGCGTACGTACCTGTTGTGACTACCAATATATTTTCCATTGTCTTGCGTTGTTCTTTTTAATATCAATGCCGAACTGACTCCATGCCCCCGGCTGAACAGACAGTCCCTGAAGGTTGACCAGCCTGATAAGCTTAATGTCTGCCTGGCCTGTTTTCTTCTTGGCAATAATTCTGACATTTGAAATTTTCACCGTAAATGATTGATAATTCCCGATCAACTGACTAATGAAATCTTTACGGCTCGGTTGAAGTTCACTCATTTTTTCCAGCGCGTTTTGGTTTTGTGATTCAAGCGCCTGTTTAAAACGACCAATCATTGCTTCAATAATTTGCACATCGGATTTTGATGCTAACTTATGTTTATCCCATTTGGCATGCATGCGCCTGGCAAACGTTGACCCTGGTAAGGATTTTTCAATGGTGTTGACAAGCGACTCTGCTTTCGGGAAATTTTTCTTTTCCAGATCATTATCCAGCGCTGCTTCAAGTTTATTCTTGACTGTTTCCATGCCGCGTTTTGCCCTTGTGTTTTGTGGGTGCTGCGTCAAAGCTTGTCGATAAAAATAGAGCGCATTCTTTTTTGATGGGGATAGTAGTCTGTCTGCATCCAGAGCCTGTTTGGCCTGAAAAAGAAGGCGATCCAGTTTTTGTTGTTGTTTTTCTTTTTTTGCATTCACAAGCATACTGTTTATTCGCGCAACTTCCGGATGTGATGCATCGACAAGTTTAATATTACGAATACTTTTGTGTGCTGCGGTGAGTTTGCCTGCCGCAATCTCTTCTTCTGCCTGATTGATATAATGCGATGCTACTATGTCAATACGCTGTCGCGCCTCCTTGTTGTCCGGGTCAAACTCAAGCATCTTGCGCAAGGTGGATAATGCATTGTTCCCAATGGGTGACAACAGATGATTTTTCTTTAGATATTCATCGGCCTGAGCCAGAAGCTGACGTTGCCTGGAATGATTGTATTGCACCTCTTTCAGCTCCGTTTGAAGTGCTTTCCATTTTTCTGAATCGGGCATTATTACAAGTAACCGTTGAAGATGCTGCCCGGCCTTGTCAAAATTTTCCTCGACAAGATCATTGCGAATGCTCTCGTCATAACGACTGACAATTTCTGCAATACCTTTACTGGCCTGCGTATTAGTTGGTTCAAGTTTTAACAATCGGAAATACAATTGCAAAGCATTATTGTCTTCAGGTGCTATGTAATTATCGGCCTGGTACGCCTGAATTGCCTGATCCAACAACAATTCAGCCGGTGTGTTTACCGTTTTTTCGGGTGAGGGTAACTGTGTTTTTTCCTGTCCTTGCATCAATATGAACGCACCCGCCACGATAATGGCAACCGTAATCAATAATATTGGCTTCCATTGAATTGACTGGGCAACGGGCTTTTCCATAGCCCCGACAGATGGTTTTTCTTTATTTACCGCTTCCTGTGTAGCAGATTCAGTTTTGGGTTTTCGAATGACAGTCGCATCCGGATTTTCTGCTGATAGCGCTTTTTTCAACATGGATGCTGGCAATGCCCGCACATCTTTTTTGCCACTGAGCATATCCGCCCAGACCAGAACGTCCTGTGGACGCTCATTGGCATGAAACAACAGCGCATGATCAACAGCAAGTAGAAATGACGCCGAATATTGCCCTGCCAGAGTAACGGACAGCGGTTTATATGAATCTATACCCGTTGACAGCATACTCGATCCACGGGTCAGTGATTCAATGGGCAGCTCATGTCTCAAACCAAAAAACAGACTGGCACCAAGGGCATAGATATCAGTCCACGGTCCTTGTTTTTCTTCGCTCTCATTATATTGTTCAAAGGGGGCGTAGCCGTATGTCACCAGACTGGTGAGAGCTCTCGTAGGCGCACCGGATACCTGTCGGGCAGAACCAAAATCAATCAGAACAGGTGAACCATCTTCACGAATGTAGATATTGGAAGGTTTGATATCACGATGAATAAAACCGGCATCATGAACCAATTTCAGACCTTCCATTATTGGCAGAAAAATATCCAGTAATTCCTGTTCGGTGAAATGCTTTTTTTCCTTGAACAACCGGGACAGTTCTTTACCCCGTTCATATTCCATGATCATGTACGCAGTGTTGTTGTTTTCAAAAACACTCAGAACACGCACAATATTGCCGTGTTTGAATTTGGCCAGCGTACGGGCTTCACGGATAAAACGGTTCAGCCCCCATTCGTACATTTCCTTATTTTGACTGGAGGTTGGGTGAACCGTAAAACCTGACTCCCGAGTCGAAAACTCATTGGGAAAATATTCCTTGATCGCAACAAGCTGATCGAGGTTTTTATCCCTGGCAAGATAGGTAACACCAAAAGCACCACGACCGAGAACGGATTGCACTTCATACCAGTGAAGTGAAAAACCTTTGGGAAGAACGTCCCGGTAGATTTCTTTCTCGTTATCGATTGCGGTTGGTTGGTGTGTCGTCATATTGTAATTGTCGGGCAATATTGCTTTAAGCTGATTCTTGTATCGTCTGTTGTAAAACACCATTGTGGTGACATCATAGTTGCTGGTTTTGGCAACCCTGTCGCGAAAGATAAGTAAAGAACGTTATAGATATGCGGCATTGAAACTCCGTGCATACACTCCCATATGCAACGCGTGGGCACAAACAACGTGCCCACCCTACTTGGCTTTTTAGTCAACGTGGAAACTACTTCACCACCACATTAACCAACCGGCCCGGCACTACAATCACCTTCACTACATTTTTTCCTTCTGTAAACTTTTGAACATTTTCATCTGCCAGTGCCACCTGCTCAATCACATCTTTTTCTGCATCGGCAGCCACTTCAATTTTGCCTCGCACTTTTCCGTTAACCTGCACCACCAGTTCAACGGTATCCTGCACCAACGCACTCGCGTCTGCCTGCGGCCAACTGGCAACAAGGATGTCATCTTCATGGCCGAGGCTCTGCCACAGGGCATGGGTAATGTGCGGCACAATGGGTGATAATAAGCGTAACAGTAAATCAACACCCTCGGCATATACCGGGCCGTTAATTTTCTTGATTTGTGAAAGTGTATTAACCATTTTCATCGCGGCGGCAACCACTGTATTAAACTGATATTTCTCTACATCACGATCAGCCTGTTGCAATAAACCATGCAATTCAGCGCGGCATTTCCTTTGTTCAGCGGACAGTATACTGCTATCCACTGTCGCTCCGTTGGCATGCCATTGTTTGAGCGCCACAAG
>JAKISS010000008.1 GCA_021648485.1 Gammaproteobacteria bacterium | reverse complement strand
CTAGCGACCCCGCAAACCGAATCATCGTCAATAATAACGGTGGCATTTTTACCGAGGCTGAATTTGATGGTGAAGGTGAATTCCGCAAAACTGCTTCAGTGATGAAAATGGTCATTGATGGTTACGCAGGGGCTGGCACTATCACCATGGGTGGTTTCGATTATCACACGGGTGATCGCCAAACCGGTGAACGCCGTGACCTGCGCGCCGGGCGTTGCATGGGTGCCTGTCTGGAATATGCCGCGCGACGTGAGCAGCCATTGATGATGTACGTTTTCAGTGATGGCTCCGTGGCCAGCAATGGTTCCATCGATGGTTCTCAAGACGGTCGCGGCAAAGGTGTGTGGACCGGCGACAATTCCTCCACCGCTGGTAGCTTTTTCCTGGTTTACAATCCTGGCAGTCAGGCCCAGATATTCACCGGTGACAACCTGGGGGCGGAGCGCCATCAACAGATCGGCTGGTTCCGTTCAGATGGTTCAGTAGAAACGGCTTCCAGCGTGGCCGCCAACAATGTCAACCTGTTGGTGGACACGGTAGTGCTTAATTATCTTGCTCTGCATGGCACGGATTATCGCGGAGCTTACCGTGGGCTGTTTCCCAATAACGACCTGGGTACCGATGCGCACATGATGAGTTTGACGGCCTTCAATTCTATTCGCTGAGCGGGGTTAAACAATTCACAGGGTGAACGCTCCATAGTTGTCAGGCTAGTCATCCGCGGATAGGCGGCAGGATTGGGGTGTTCATCGACTTTATTCAATATAGAGTAAAACCGTTTGGTGGAACCGCTACGCTTGTTCCACCCTACCGGATAGAGGTGGAGTCCTGGATAGAGGGTGGCGTTGGGGCATCCGCCCATAGATTTTTTGTTCCTCTCCATTCAGCACAAAGCAAAACTGTAGGGAACAAGCGTAGCGGTTCCACCATGGCCTTGCATATATCCTGTAAACCCGACTGCCGAAAGGAAGAATAAACTCACATTACTCGAATGATCATTATTACTGTTAAGCGATTGATTAATGAAGGCTTTCATTATCGAAATAATTAACAGGGTTACTTGACTTGACGTTTATGGCGAGCACCCTCTGTCGAGCTCTATGGTATGCGCCTCCGCTGCACGCCAGACTCAGTCACCACGCCTTCCAGTGGCACATCCCAGTGTTGATGAGGCAATTCCAGCGGACTTTTTTGCACATCAAACGCCACTCCCCATAAATGTGGTTTACGCCAGCACTGGCGGCGGCGTAAAAAAGCAAAGGTGCGATCATAAAAACCACCTCCCATGCCCAGCCGGTTACCACACACATCAAACCCCACCAGTGGGGCCAGCACCAAATCCAGCCGGGTCAACGTAGTGCTTTGGCGCGAACGCAACACGGGCTCTGGAATACCAAAACCATTGGCGACCAGTGTATCGCCTGGCGCATAAGGTAAAAAATGCAAACGGTTATGGTGAGTGGCACTGACCACTGGCAGATATATGGTTTTACCCATGGTCCAGGCACAGTCCATCAGCGAAGTCAGATCCACTTCAGCGTCGTTAGATAAATAACAGGCAATGTGTTGCGCGGAACGAAACACGCGATGATTCACCAGCTGCCGGGTGATGGTTGCACTGCGCCAGGCGTGTTCACGCGCATCAAAGGCATGTCGTGCCAAACGCAATTGTTGGCGCAAGACCTGACGTTCAGTCACAGGATTAATCCGGGAGAAGAAAAAAGAGGCGTCACCCACATGTGCCGGTTGCATCGTCGCTCTTGGGGCCGGAGCGATAAAGTGGGAACAACGATCAGCATATCAGGCTTTCCGTAACACGGACATGCACACAACACCGATGTAATGTCCCCAACAGGGTTAAGCATAGGCCAAGAAAATTCCGATACAGTATCGAACACCACAGGCAACGCCATTCTTTGAAAACGTATGTCTCTAAACAAATTGACTACAACCCAACGCCATTAAGTTAACGAGTAACGTAGGTTGGGCATTGTGCTACAACCCCAATTGTCGGCTCCGGGCAATGGCAGCTTCCACTTTAGTTTGCAAATTGCGCAATTTGCTTTCCATCACAGGCTCCTCATTGCCACTGCTCGATTGTAGCTGCAAAAAATCGTGGGCCAGATTCAACGCTGCCATCACCGCCACCCGGTCTGCACCCACCATTTTACGCGCATTTCGAATCTCGCGCATTTTTTCGTCCAGCAAACGTGCAGATTCCAGCAGTGCCGGTTCCTCATCCACCGGGCAGGCCACTTGATATTCCTTATCCAGTACCCGGATACTGATCACCTTGCTTTCGACAGGTTGCGGTGGTTTAGTCGCTCCGGCATTCATGCTTCGGACTCCATTGCCTTGAGTCGCACCAGCATGGATTCCACGCGGGAGCGCGCCAATTCGGCTTTTTCGATGAGCCGGGCGCGTTCTTCCACCAGCAGGTTTTGTCGTTCGCGCATAAGGTGGTTTTCACTGCTCAATTGGTCCGTCAGCGCAATCAACTCATCAATACGCTGTTCCAGTTTGCTAATTTCAGATTCAGACATGCTATCCAATCGTCCAGGGGGAATTTATGATTATCACATCTATGTCACAATAGGCCCTCACTATAGAGCGGAGCACAAAACGGGTCAACGACTGTCACCTACTGCTTACGGGTGCTAAAATCAGCGCCCCATTTTCTCCGCTTACCAGCGCAAAACACGATACCATCCCTATGCTACAAAATCTGCCCGACTATTTGATTCTCGACAGTGCCCTGCACAAACTGGACACCGAAATTGCCCCCAGCGAAGTCCATGGCACATTGTGCGGCCTGTTATGCGCCAACAGCAATGCCGGGGTCGATATCTGGCAACAGGCGCTATGGCCCAGTCAGCCCGGGGGTGATCTGCTGGCCGCCGAGGCACACGAGATTTTCAAGCAAACTCATAACATTACCCGGCGACAGCTCAACGACTCCACCTGTGAATTTCAGATGCTGCTACCCGACGATAATGACAGTCTTGATGCGCGCGTCAATGCATTGGGTGACTGGTGTCAGGGTTACCTCATTGGCCTCAGCCTCGGCGGTATCACCGACTTCGCGCCATTACCCGAAGATGCTCGTGAAATCACCAAAGACCTCCTGGAAATTGCCCGTGCAGGCACTTCCTATGAATTGGCAGGCAGCGAAGAAGATGAAAATGCCTACGCAGAACTGGTGGAATACCTGCGTGTGGGTGTATTGCTCATTAACGAGGAATTGCAACCGACCCGGTCACCATCAGTAGGTGTTGAATCTGACGAAACGTTACATTAATACATAATTCCGATTGTTCAGGGGGGTACTTGCGTGATGTGTTTTGAATCCCGGTGATCATTTCTGGTCTCTGAGGGTTTAATTTCTTGTGGTTTGTTGTGAATGCCAGAAACGGGGAGTGAGATAAATTAGTCGTGTTCAGTACACGGCACCGGCACCTGTACTCAGGTTGTTGGCTTGTTCACCGCCAATGCCTGTGGCATTGCTCTCCTTAAATCTGGCTCTTGCTGCCAGGTGTTATCACCGTGGCTTCGCTGGGTGGGGTGATTTGTACGGGGTTGGATAAGGCGCTGACGCGATCACCGTTGCGCGCGGTATAATAGTAGGTTTGTCCGTTTTGTAGTGGCTGGGGCTGGAGGCCTGGCTCAGCGGTGGCGGATTTTCGGTGGGGATGTCGGTCTGGGTGATCGCTAGCGTGCAGTACCCACGGTCTTTCATCAAAGTAAGGGTTTGCATATAAACCACAGTGGGGCGTTTACTACGGCGGGAATAATAACGGGTTAAGGCTGAAAGATACATCCAAAGAAGCCTTTAAGGATGGGTAATATTGCCTTGTTATTGGCGAAAATAACGGTGAAAGTGCGTGCTTCTGCGGTGGCCAGCTGGAAAACCGGTGGTTTTACCCAGGGTTTCGCCAGTGTTATTATCCGTGCTGGAAATCTAAGCCGAATATGGCAAGTTATTCCTCGCAACATAATTTTTAGCTTCAGCGATAAACCGATTCAACAATTGTTAATTGTTGAAGTAAAGCAAGATTGTGTGAACCGGAAATATCTTACTAAAGGTAAATCGTAACGTGATGCAACGATCAACAATACAATGTCGGGTTGGCCATTTCTTTGCCAAAAGTTTTGCTGGCAAAACCGTCACCAGGAAAAATATTATCAATCGTGATTTGATCAAGGCTGATAATGGCATTCATATCAGCACGGTATTGATACTGGCGATCTTGATATTGTTTCCTGCCTTTGCTCAGGCAGCGCTAAAAAATGTGGCGATTTCAACAGACATAAATCTGCCAATAGTCATCAATTTATCCCAAAGTATCAGCAATATCAGTGAGCCTATAGTGACAATTCCTGTCCAGCCCAATTCAGGAATAGCCACCGTCGTCGAGTGTACTGACGGAACTCAGGTGTGTGTGGAATATCAGCCTGCGGTCAATTTTCAGGGCCAGGAAAGTTTTAATTATGCGGTAGAAAACGACGAAGGTATACAGAAACAGCAATAATAACCGTTAATGTGGGCAATGTGGCAATCTCTGACCAAGGTAACTCGCCTGGTGTTGTTACGAATAATGCGTTAACCGGTATTTGTCTGGATCAGGCGAGAACATACGATCTGTGTGAACAGTTTCGTATTGCAACCAGCTCGGGCGTAGCAGAGGACTTGCGTGAATTCATTGATGCCACGTCACCCACTAATGTGGGTGCGCAAGGTGCCTTGAACGATGAGCTGACCAAAGAGCAATTATCCAATATCAGTCGCCGTTTGACGGCGTTACGGCGTGGTCAGAATTTGACACTGCTCAGTGGTTTGAGTCTCAATTATGGCAATGAGCGTATCACTGCTGACATGTTTGATCAGTTGTTACAAGACAATGCCAGCGGTGGCAGTGCGGGCTCGGGTTTTGGTAAAAACCAGGAATGGTTTATCAGCGGCAAAATAGGCGGTGGCTCACAAGATGAAACCCTTTATGAAACCGGGTTTGGGTTTGACAGCTATGCCCTGACCATAGGCTCTGATTACCGTTTTGAACACAAAGGTTTAATGGGCTGGGCATTGGGTTATGGGCAAACAAACATGAATATAGACCGCCAAAGAGGTGGCATGGATGTAGGAAACTACAACGGTACTTTTTATGGCAGTTATTATCCTTCCGATGACAGCTATATTGATGCCATCGGTGTTATTACACTCAGTAATTATGAGATGCAGCGGCGGGTGGTATTTGGTACCACGGACGTAACGGCTAAAGGTGATACGGACAGTACGGGTTATGCCATCAGCATTGGTGGAGGATATGACTTTGCGCGTAAAGGCTTTACTTCAACGTTGAATGCGCGGCTGGACTACCTGAGAACCGCCATCGGTGGATACCAGGAAACCAATGCAGGCTCTTATAATATCGCCATTAATAAACAACAGGTGTCTCAACTGGTGTCCACGCTGGGTGCGCAATTGCGTTACGCTCTCGGTTATTCATGGGGGGTATTGGTGCCTCACTTCAATGTTTCGTGGCTTCACCAGTTTCAAGGTGATGCCAATAAAGTGGAAGGGTACTTCCTTATCGACCCGAACACGCAATTCAGTTTTGAAACCAATTCGCCCAGCGCCAATTATTATGTGCTGGCTCTGGGCACGTCGGCTACGTTTGCCGATGGCGTATCCTCCTACATTCAGTACGAAACCACGGTGGCCCAGGATAATTTGACCGTCTGGAATGTGGCTGCCGGTCTGCGGTTTGAATGGTGAACGGGATGCGTGATTTTTAGATTCTGGACCCTCACGTTCAGGCTTATTGGCGTCAGCCCCTGCTTCCCCGCTACAATCGTGGAATGAATGCCAACCAACACATCAAACCTGCGGAGTTTGCCCGTCGTCGTAAACGCCTGATGCAAATGATGGGCAAGGCCAGCGTCGCCATCCTGCCTGCTGCGCCCATACGACTGCGCAATCGTGATGCCGACTACCCTTACCGGCAGGACAGTGACTTTTATTACCTGAGTGGCTTTAACGAGCCTGATGCCGTGCTGGCGCTGATTCCCAAGCGCAAACACGGTGAAGTGATTCTGTTTTGCCGTGAACGCGACCCGGAAATGGAAACCTGGCACGGTCGTCGCGCTGGTCTGGAGGGTGCAATGGCGCACTACGGTGCGGATGATGCCTTTCCCATTAGTGACATCGACGATATTCTGCCCGGCCTGCTGGAGCATAGCGAGCGTGTGTATTACGCCATGGGTTGCGATACTCAATTCGATCAACGTGTCACCCGCTGGATCAACCGGCTTAAGGAGCAATCTCGCGCAGGTGCGCATACTCCCAGTGAATTTGTTGCTCTCGACCACCTGTTGCATGACATGCGGTTGTACAAAAGCCGTGCTGAAATCAGCGCCATGCGCAAAGCCGCGAAAATTTCCGCCCAGGCGCACAAACGTGCCATGCAACGGTGTCAGCCGGGTAAGATGGAATACGAGATCGAGGCGGAGTTTCAGCACCATTTCAAACAACATAACTTTGTTAATGCTTACACCCCCATTGTGGGTGGTGGTGAAAACGGCTGTATCCTGCATTACACTGAAAACAACGCCGAGCTGCGTGATGGTGATTTGTTGCTCATCGATGCCGGTGCCGAAAACGAACTCTATGCTGCCGACATTACCCGTACTTTTCCTGTTAATGGTCGTTTCAGTCCTGAGCAAAAAGCGCTGTATCAAATTGTGCTCGATGCGCAACTGGCTGCGATTGATAAAGTACGCCCCGGTAATCACTGGGATGCCCCTCACGAAGCCGCTGTGCGCATACTCACCAAGGGATTGATCAAACTTGGCCTGCTCAAAGGCAATTTGCGTACACTCATTAAAGAACAGGCTTACCGCACGTTTTACATGCACCGCACCGGCCACTGGCTGGGGATGGATGTGCATGATGTGGGTGATTACAAAGTGGGTGATGCCTGGCGTGAACTGGAACCCGGCATGGTGCTCACAGTGGAACCCGGCCTGTACATTGCGCCCGGCACAACAGTGGGCAAACGCAAGGTCGCAAAAAAATGGCAGGGCATCGGCATTCGTATTGAAGATGATGTGCTGGTCACCAAAGACGGCTGTGATGTATTGAGCAAAGATGTGCCCAAGACCATTGCCGATATCGAGGCATTGATGGCAAAGACATGAATACCACTACCGACTACGATCTGATCATTATCGGCGGCGGCATGGTGGGTGCCAGTCTGGCCATTAGTCTGGCCAAACAGGCATTACGCGTTGCACTGATCGAAGCAGTCCCTCTCTACAAATCAACCCCGCCGGGTTACGACGACCGTGCTATCGCTTTATCTTTTGGCAGTCGGCGTATTTTTGATGGCATGGGGTTGTGGGAAAAAATCGCGCCACAAACCACAAGCATCCAACGCATTCATGTCTCCGATCAGGGGCGTTTTGGTTTTACCCGCCTGGATGCCGCGCAGGAAAAAGTTGATGCGTTGGGGTACGTTGCCACCGCACAGCAACTGGGTGCAGTGCTGACGGGTCAACTCCAGCAATGCGATAAGCTGACGCTGATGAGTCCGGCCAGATTGACTGATTTAAAACTGGGTGATGATCATGCCACTGTCGTCATTACACATGGCCCGGACAACAACAATGGCAACACGGAATCACTTACCAGCAAACTGGTGGTCGCCGCTGATGGAGGTAACTCTCATGTTCGCAACCAGCTGGGCATTCATACCACCGCGCATGATTACGGACAGACCGCCATCATCGCCAACATCACACCGGAAAAATCACATCGACACATTGCCTATGAGCGTTTTACCCGCAATGGCCCATTGGCGTTGTTACCTATGCCGGACAATCGTTGCTCACTGGTATGGACACGCTCACCGGAAAATGCGCAACACCTTTTACGATTGAACGATGAAGATTTTCTTGCTGAGCTGCAACCCTGTTTCGGTAAACGCCTGGGCCGTTTTATCAAAGTCGGCAAGCGTCATAGCTATCCATTGCAACTGATTCAAGCGCAGGAACAGGTGCGCGCCCGGCTGGCGCTTGTCGGCAATGCCGCACACACCTTGCATCCTATTGCCGGTCAGGGATTTAACCTCGGTCTGCGTGACGTTGCTGCTCTCGCACAAAACATTGTTGATACCTTTCATGCAGGTGATGACATTGGCGCATTGTCCGTACTTGAAGCTTACGCGCAATGGCGGGAACGGGATCATCGGCAAGTTATTGGTTTTACCAACACACTGGTACATACTTTTTCCAACCGTTTTCCACCCCTTGTGCTGGCGCGCAACCTGGGGCTGCTCGCCACCGACATTGTACCGCCGCTCAAACATCTGCTGGCCCGACATTCCATGGGCATCGCAGGTAAACTGCCCCGGCTGGCGCGAGGGCTGCCGTTATGATCGGCGCGGTACAGGCAACACCTAAAAAATACGATATTGTCATTGTTGGTGGCGGCATGGTAGGCAGCGCAGTGGCCTGCGCCTTAGCCTTAAGTCATCACATAGAAAGTAATAACACATTAAGAATTGCCCTCATCGAAGGGCACAAACCACCCGCACAATGGCCTGACAATTCTTTTGACCTGCGCGTCAGTGCGATTAGCCCTGCCTCACAAGCCTTTTTTAAAACACTGGGTGTATGGAATGCAATGCACGAAATGCGTGTCACCGCTTATACTGACATGCATGTATGGGACGCTGGAGGCAATGGCAGCATTCACTTCGACAGCGCCGAAATCGGCGAAGCCAATCTTGGCCACATTATTGAAAATCGTATTATCAATAAAGCACTGATTGAGCAAGTTCATATTTTTGACAATATTGATATTTATTGCCCGAACACCCCTGTAAGTCTTCAGCTCGACAATGACTCCACCAAACTACAATTAGATAATGGCACCCTGCTCCAGGCTGAACTTCTGGTGGGTGCTGACGGCGGGCAATCCTGGGTGCGACAGCAGGCTGACATTAGCGTTACAGTCAGTGACTATCAACAAACCGCTGTGGTTGCCAGTATCACCACAGAGCATGCACATCAACATACCGCCTGGCAACGATTTTTACCCAGCGGGCCATTGGCCTTTTTACCCGTAAGCGAAAACAATATCAGCTCTATTGTCTGGAGTACCTGCGCCGAAGAAGCAGAACGTTTATGTGAGCTGGATGAAACGGCCTTCAAACAGGAGCTGGAAGTTGCTTTTGAGAAAAAACTGGGAAAGGTTTTGCACGCCGGGCCGCGTGCATGTTTTCCTATCAAGGGTCAGCATGCAAAAAACTATGTTAAATCTCACCTCGCCCTGGTTGGTGACGCAGCACATACTATCCACCCGCTGGCCGGACAAGGGGTTAATCTGGGGTTTGCGGACGCACAATGTCTTGCAGATACCGTGCTCACAGCATATGCGGCGCACAAACCCATAGGCAGCTTCAAAACGTTACGGAGCTTTGAACGTACTCGGCGTGGCGATAATTTATTGATGCTGGAAGCTATGGGAGTATTTAAAAACCTGTTCAGTAATGACATGCCAGGGCTGTGTAAATTACGCAATATTGGACTTGATATTTCTGATCGTGCCACACCAATCAAGCATTTTTTTATGGCAAAAGCATTAGGTCAATAGAAAAAACTATAATTGGGCAAGCTCCCTGTTCAGTTTTTCTTCAATGCGTTTTTTGTATTTCAGATAATCAATAACTTGTATTTTATCCGTACGTCGCGTACCTAATAATGTCGGTGATAAATCCACGTCGGTAATATAAACAGGATAGCGCTGACCACTGTCGCGTTGTATTAATACATAACGCACGACTTCCCGGAATAAATGCCTCCCATAATCCAGCGACGAAAATTCCTGATCATTGCAATACACAGTGAATTCAGCATTTTTGTCCACCATATCGCCGATGACCTGCACATCAAAATAACGTGGAGGCCGATTAATGTTTGGTGTCTTTCGACTAAAGCTGTATTTATTAAATCGCCGTTTTTTAACTTTATAAATTTCCAGGGCATCCAGCATCAAGCTGGCATTTTTATCCTGAAACAAAAAGCTTTGCCGGTTTAGTACAGCATCAAAGAAACGACTGTAATGGTTTACCAGTGCTTCATCTTCAAAGTACGGTACACGCTGATGAAACAAGGAACCATTTTCATCCAGCACAAAAACATCCACTTCTTTGCTTAGGCAAAAATAAAACATCTGAATAAATCCGGTACGGTTCCTCGACAAAATAGAGGGCAGTGGTGTATTCAGCAAAGCATGGCGATCTACTTGAATGGGGCGGAAAGTATCCTGCGGTGCTGCCAGCATTTTTAATAGATCTTCGTAGGTGGACTGGTGTGTGTAAGTAAATGCACTGGCATCTGATTCCAATAAAAAATAGGATTTTTCCACTTGTAAAATATAACGCGCCCCTCCTCCATTATTTAAATTAGAAAATGTAGCTGCGACATCTTTATAGAGTTCTTCAATGCGTTGTGCAATAGCCCGGCTATGACTGGAAGAATAGCTGAAAGCCCGTAATGAGGGAGGCTCCCCCGCATTGTCTGCCGTATTCCAGCGCATATATTGTGATAAACAATCCAGCAAACCTTCGATGCCGACATATTTGTAGGTGATAACTTCCTGCCAGCTGGTGATTACCACCAGATCAAAAGTCAATGCCAGGTTTAATGAAAAACCACTGTAATTCATCACATCAGACTGGTCACTTATCAGGTCAGTGCCACGTCGGGAGTGGCGTGGTAGCGGATCAATACCCACGTTGACAAATAAACAGCCTTTTTCAATCAAAGGAGGGTTATTAAAGTTCTCAATTCCAGTTTCCTGCAAGTGACCATCAGGGAACAATGATTGCAAAGCATCCAGAATCGACCGCGTTTCTTTCAAACCCAAAATACTATCACTTAACAATAATGTGATAATAGTGCGCAGCCCAACCAAACGGTTAAAATGGCACCAGGCAAGTAATTCAACAATGCTGCGTGCGCGCTTTAATGCGCCTCCCGGCTCATGTCCATCGACAATGCCGGGATATAAACTCCACGATTCCTCAGTGTTTTTTCCCTTGCTTTGAATGATGGTGATATTGCTTTCAACAATATTGGCAGAAATGCCGCGATTAATGGTTTCAATCTTACCGGCCTTGCGTTCAAATGCCGCATACAATTTTCGCCCCAGAATATTGAGGTCTTTTTGCTCGATACGTGCCAATTCGGAATGTGTACGCGCAAATTTTGATAATGCCATATAGCTGTGTGTTATTTCATCGACCAATACCCGGCGCTCTTTTAATACCTGATGTACGTTCCATGACTTTCGATTGTCCAGCATTTCGATATGTCCTTCCGACCAATGCCAGGCCTCGGCCAATTCGAGCATTCGCCGCCATCGCCAATTCTGGTTCATTCTTGATTGGCGGCTCAAAACCATTTCTACTTTGAAATAAAAGCAGCGACGTACTACGTCCAAACGTTCAGGGGATTTTTGTTTGGTCAAATAATTTTCCAGTTTTTCCAGAAGAATGGTATATGGATCGAGCATATCCATGTCCTTTATACCCTCGTAAATCGCCCGCTTGTATCTCAGGCTTAATAAATCACTGTGTGGATATTCTGCGGCATAGGCCTCCATCAGCAGCATTTTCAACACAGATTTATAGGGTGAATCAATACTTTTATAAACTTGCCATAACGCCGCGCCAAAAAACTCCTCCGCAGGAATTTCACTTAATCCACCAAAATCAATAACTTCATTTTCTGGAATAAAACGTTGGCGGATAAGTCGTGCCACATATTTTGTGTAATTTTTTTCTTCGTTCGGAGGCACCAGCCACCATACAGGGTAACGCCCGGCTACCAACAAACCTGTACGATAGAACTCTTCCAGTAATAAATGATGTTGAGTGCTGCCACTGCTTTCATGGCTTAGTTCAACCACATTGCCACTGCGAAATTTTTCTGCGTCCATCATAAAAAAATGGACTTCCAGGCCCACAGAAGTGCCCCACTCTTCAATCGACTCACATTTTTCAGCAAGTTGAAATAACTGTTCTTTATCCAGCCCAGGGCGATGACAAACCCAGACATCAAAATCACTTTTTTCTGAATGCGCAATAGTACCAACACTGCCCATCAAAAAAATCGAGTGAATATCAAACGTTCTTAAAGCCCTTTTTTTATAATCA
This sequence comes from Gammaproteobacteria bacterium, assembly GCA_021648485.1. Taxonomy (GTDB): domain Bacteria; phylum Pseudomonadota; class Gammaproteobacteria; order SZUA-152; family SZUA-152; genus SZUA-152. The sequence goes on along the minus strand of JAKISS010000008.1, from coordinate 56,050 downwards.
AAACTTTTGGCAATGCGCTTACCCGCTTCCAGACCTTTTTTGGCAGGTGCCCAATTTGATATTCCGGCAGGTGTTTGCTTGGATACGAAACCGGGCAACATGGCGTGATTGATATGAAATAGTACGGGTAATAATTCCAGGAAATCACGATTGCGCCAACTCAATACCCCTTCTGCACGGCGCAAACGCTCCCGGTTAATCGCCAGAAAACGCTTACGTATCGCCCGTACATCCAGATGGTCATCACTGTGTTTTATGCGTTTTGCTATCGACATACCAAGGCTTCTCTCTCTTTATAGCTTTTCCGCTTTGTCTCAGTTTTCGACTTTCTTTTAACGCGTGCGGAATACGCATTGTGGCGGTAAAAAATACCCCGCCACCTCATTACTTCGGCAGCATTCTTTAATGTTTGAGGCGTAAACAGACTACAATTAGTGACAGCAAGCACTAAAGGTTTACCGGTTAAGACCGCTGATAAGCCCATGTTCCTGTTGATAATTTTCGCACCAAAAAATGATAACAGTAAAATCAATGGGTTACGCCGCATGACGCCAATTTTTTGGCACACTGATACATACACCCTTTTAGGAGTATCGCCGCATGGATGAACCCAGCCTCGACATCAGCCGACACATTCTTGCCAATGCGCCTATGGCCATTATCATTACGGATGATGATGGCCTGGTGCTCTGGTGCAACAAAACGTTGACGACATGGCTGGAGTGTCCACCGGGACACTGCATCGGGCGCACAGAGCTGGCGTTATTGGGAAAAAGCACCTCGATAAATCAGGATGATAGTAGCGTGGTGAATAACGGCCCCTTTACTTTGGGTTATACGCAGCCAGGCATCCAGCGTCGTGTGCTGCGCTACCCTCTGCCTCCGAATAATGGCCAGTACACAGTTTGCTATCTTGATATCAGTGAAGAAGAAATGCTACGCAGTGATCGCAATCAGCTGGCGCAGCAACTGGCACAACACAATACGGTAGATACCCTGAGCGGCCTGCTTAATACACATGCCATCAACAGAGGATTGGAGCCATTGATCTCACGCAGTCGCCGTTACCAGAACCCATTGTCAGTGGTTACCATGGACATTATTAACCTGGAGGAAATTATCCAGTCCGCTGGTCAGGTGGCCGCAGATAAAGTTATTGTCGCTGTCAGCCAAATGCTGCGTGACCAAATACGCTGGGCAGATATGGTGGGGCATTTAAGCGCGGGTCAATTTATTTTTGTTTTGCCGGAAACCGACAAAGATGCTGCTGTCGCATTGGCCAACAAACTGGTGGGACAACTCAAAAACTTCACGATAATGATTAGTGAGCAGACCGGCATACAGGCCACCGTCTGTTTTGGTGTTACTGCCTGGGTCAAGGGTGATGATGCCCGCTTATTAATGTCACGTTCTAATGATACGGCACAAGCGGCTCGTCAAAATGGCGCTTTTAGCGTAGAAATTACATGATTTTTTATCCTCTGCGGGTTCCCCGCTCACAGAAGGTTTCCGCTATACTCATGATTCATCTCGTAATACGCACTGGCCCGATTGTCCGTGCGGCTTGGAGGCGGTCATGCCCTTACAACACCACCAGCTGAGTGCTACAACGCACAATCACACTGTTCGGCATATCTTGTTTGGCTTGCTGATCATTATCGGTGGGTATTCAGCAACCTTTGCGGATGCGGCACCGTACCATTCGCCGTCCACCCAAAAAAGTGAAGGCGTATTTCTTGTCGCCACAGAACAGCTGCATGGCAGCAGTTTTCAGCAAACCGTTATTCTGTTAACCCATTACAGCAAACAGGGTGCCACCGGGCTTGCCATTAATCGGCCAGCGGGCATCCCTTTGCAACAGGCTTTCCCCGGGGTTCATCAATTACAGCAACGTACTGACCCGTTATATCTTGGTGGACCGGTAAGCACCAATGCTATTTTTGTATTGCTGCGCACCCAGCAACCAGGAAAGACCATGCACCACATCGCTGATGACGTTTATTTTTCCACCGGAAAAAATGTTTTTACACATTCATTCAGGCCCAAAATGCACGCTGCGACGCGTACCTATGCAGGCTATGCAGGTTGGGGTGCCGGGCAACTACAAAATGAAATCAGTCGTGGTGATTGGATTATGGTGCGTGCTCATCCCAAAATTGTTTTTGAGAAAGACTCTGAAAGCCTGTGGCAACGTTTAAGTAAACGCTGGATTGGAAAATGGATTTAAGATTGGGTGGCCTCGAATTAACACAACCCTATTCATCTTCTTCATCAAAATCTTCAGGTAATTCGTGTGCCACGCCTTTGTGGCAATCGATACAGGTCTGACCTTTTTCTGTCATCTTTTTATGTTTTCGTGCGGCACGCCCTTGCTGCTCTTCAAAGTCCATGGATGCCACAGTATGACAAACACGGCACTCACGAGAATCCGTTTCTTTCATGTTTTGCCACACCGTTTTAGCCATTATCAGCCGATAGTTTTCATATTTTTCCATACTGTCGATGGTGCCAATAAGGTGATGCCAGACATCCTTGGCCGCACGAATTTTAGCAACCATCTTGGGGCCAAAATCCCGTGGCACATGACAATCCGAACAAGTTGTCCGCACGCCAGTACGGTTTCTATAATGTACCGTATCTTTATATTCTTCGTAAGCAATACCCATTTCATGGCAGGAAATACAAAATGATTCAGTATTGGTTGCATTTAATGCACCATGAAAACCCGTAGCGAGTAAAACTCCCGCAATTAGTGTGCCGGTAATGACAAACAGAGAAACTCCCTTTAGCCATTTACGCATAAAATTGCCGAATTGTAATTTGGTCAAACATAGCAGAGTCAGGTTTTTCCAAATGTATCCATGGTAATCCCCTTATACCAACCCGATGCAAACCTGGCCTCTTTGAGTCGTGTTTTTCGAGATGCCTTTTTAGCACTCAAACCACCCGCAACCTGTTTCAATTTTCCATTTTTCAAGCGGTACACTCTCGCAGATGAAAGGGCATATTTGGGATTGAGAAAACTGTAGATGCCGGTGCTGTAGGTGACATCCGGCATGGTGCCTCCATTCAATTCAACCACGATAGCAGCTGCACAAATTTTACCCTGGGTATTGGCGCTGTGCCCTGTTTTTTGCATAGGCTCCGCAATGCAAGCATCACCAATCACATGAATATTTTTTTGTAATGTGGACGCAAAATTTTTCGGGTTTACCGGGCACCAACCTGATTCATCCGCCAGGCCAGCAACCCGTGCAATCTCTCCCGCGTGTTGTGGTGGAATCAAATTAACAACATCGCCTTTAAGAGTGCCTATTGTGTGTCCGGTCAGTGATAATGCCTTGGTATCTGCGGATACAATCTCACCTTGCTCAGAGCCATCGACCCATTCAATTATACCCTTGTAGAGTTTTTCCCAGCCCTTACGGAACATGGCCAGTTCTTCAGAGTCACCACTGGAATCAATCAGTAAAATTTTCGAAGAGGGTTTGGTTTTTTTAAGATAGTACGCGATCAGGCTGGCGCGCTCATAGGGGGCAGGAGGGGCGCGAAAAGGTTTACGAGGTGATGCAATAATGACTGTGCCGCCATCCTTCATTGCCTCTAATTGTTTTCGCAACAAAATAGTTTGTGTGCCGGCCTTCCATGCATGGGGCATTATTTTACTGTTTTCTGCACTTGCCCCCTCGATTTCATGCCAGTTAAAAGAAATTCCTGGAGAGACGACCAAACGATCATAGACAAGTGTTTTACCGCTTTTTAGTTTAATTTTTTTCGCCGTGGCATCAATTGAGATCACCATATCATGCATGACATTAACGCCGTGATTTTTACGCAGCCCATCGTAATTGTGAGTAATGAAGTTTATAGATTTCATCCCTGCCAATACAGTATTGCTGAATGGGCAGGTAACAAACTGAACATTTGGCTCAATCAACGTCACATTCAGGCTGGAATCATACTGACGCAGGTAGTTGGCACAGGTTGCACCACCAAAGCCGCCGCCCACCACCACCACGCGAGCGTTGGCTTCTGCTGTGGCGCTGCCTGGCAAAACAAGACTATTGGCTGAGGAAATGACACCAGCGGCCCCCAGTAGTTTGATAAATGTTCTGCGATCAAGCTGGTTCATTACATCGCCCCTGATTATTTATCTAAAGTTGAAAAATATTCACCCAGCAGATTAATCTCATTATCACTCAGTGCTTTAGCGTATCGCCCCATGATGGTGGATTTTTCATCACCTGATTTAAAGCCAAATAAACTTTCGGTGATATCGCTTTTTTCCAATCCTTTCAGTTCGGGGATTTTTCCTGATCCTGATCCGTTTGGCCCATGACATGTTAAACAGGCATCAGCCATAATTTTTATTTTGTTTGGTGCTGTGGCCATAACTGTATTTATTGGGAGCAGAAATGCAGCAGTGAAAATCGTCAGAAAATATAGTAATACATTCCATTTTATAAATATATTCTGTTTCATAATTGGCTCACTGTTGTTACAAAATATTACCGGTTAGAAAATATTGTTTAAAACAAGTGAAAGCCAGACGAAAAATTCATCTGGCTTTCATTGTTTTAAATATTCCTAAATGAAACTACAGGCCAACATAGAGCTGAAGAGTTAAACGATTATCTTTATCCACACCCGTTGGTGTATCAAAGCGATCCCAGTACTCGATATAGGCTTTAATGTTTTGTGCCAGATAATGGGTAACGTTTAAAGTCAGCTCGTTGTATTCATGGGTACCATCATTTCTTTCATAGTTGTCCAAACGTACTAACTGCACCCAGGTAGGCTTGCCTTTTTTGGTTTTCATAACGTTATAAGCCTGAATGGAAAATGCATTGTTTTTATCTGTTCCCCCCGTTACATCGTCCTCAGCCATGACATAAGCAGCCTGAATGCGGATATCTTTCAGGTCAGCCTGGGTATCGATTGCCATGCGATTAAAATTCATGTTGCCAGACTTACCATCGAGGACATAGCCGCCCACCATGATGTTCTTTTTCATATCAAAGGCAACACGGGCATTCATGCTGGTACCGTTTCCGGGGTCATTGCCGGATACACCTTCAACATTATCTGCTACACCACCGAGACCAATGTTATAAAATAATTTGTCATTGGCAACACGGCCTGTTACGGCCACATTTTGGCGTTTGGAGCGTAATTTTCCACCATTGTCAGCGCCACCAAAATTTTGATCAATCACGCCCACACTGCCACGGGTTAATCGGAAATGATTGCCCAGGAAGCCATAGCCATCGGCCCAATTGGCCTGACTCCAGGTCATTTGCAGAGCGGCCTCTTTGTTGAATCGATAAGACAACGCAGTGCTACCCACTTCTGGTGAAAAATCAGCTTCGTCTTCAGCTTCAATTTGAGTGAATACGGAAACGTTTTTACCCATATTGCCGGCAATAAACAACGCTACCCCGTTAATTGCACGTACCATACGGTCACCACTGTCTGCTTTATCATATGGGCGTGAGATAACCAGGCCACTAATTGGAAAATTACCTGCTTCATAATAAGGAGTGGTTTTACCTTCTATCTTCAAGTCTTCCTTAAGACGATAACCTCGTTCTTTAAAATTTCGGCCTTTGTTATTCAACTGGGGCCATGCGTTATGGCAGTATGAACAATTTTTTTCGTATTTAGCCGCAAATGACGGTATGGCCTGAGCGGTTCCCATCAACGTAATGCCCGAGACAGCCAATATGCTCAAGGTTAATCCTGTTTGTATACGCATCATCAAACTCTCCTTATAAATTCCATCGTAATTTTTATAATCTTGCCCATATCCATGACACAAAAATAAATACCCCTGTTATTATTTATCCTCCTGACAAGAGTTAAGCAGCACTCAATAATTACAATTGCCGCATAAATTTATAACAATTTGTTTTTATACCTATAAAAATGTGCGGGCACAGTAAAGCTCTTGCGCTGAGAATCAAGCCAGCCTAGAAAGGGGTTCTTGAATGAGAGATATAACTACAATTAAGAATTTGCTAATGATTGAGTAATCAACCTTCGCACATCCCTTGTTTGCAGCTTGATATTCCCTGGCAGAGCCTCATCATTTTGGTAGGTAAAATAGTATGTGTGAGACACAGGTAAGACAAGCTTTTTTTTCCAAAAAAACCTAGGTAATTTCCCTCGTGGTCTGACGGGAAAGCATTGCTAAAAGTAAGTAAAATATTCCCGTTATAATTTTTATATGGCAACGGTGTATTGCCTGTGTGTCTGATATTTATTGAAATAAATATTATTTGAAGCTGATTGTCCCCACTAGAAAGGTAGAGGTTGGTGCTGGATTTTACGTAACAGGCTACATGAAAACCTGTTAGCGTATTTGCCTGACCCGAAATGAACGTCCTTTTAATTTCCCTGCTTCCAGTTTTTTCAGTGCAGGCTTAACAACCTCGCAGTTAATTGCTACATAGGCCCGGTTGTCATCAATGCTGATTTTCCCAACGTGTTTTCCTGCGATACCCTTTTCTCCTGTAAGAGCACCAAGAATATCACCCGGGCGCATTTTTTGTTTTTTACCGCCATCAATCTGTAAAGTAACCATGGCTGGCTGATAGGGTGTTTTATTCAACAGGTTTGATGATGGTAGTGCCTCATTGTTGATGTTTTGTTTAAGGTAGTCTTCCAGCATGGCGACTTTATAACTTTCGTTATCGGTATATAGCGTACAGGCAATGCCCTTGCTGCCAGCTCTACCTGTGCGACCAATGCGATGCACATGTACCTCAGTATCGTGTGACAGGTGATAATTAATGACCGCATCCAGCGCATCAATATCCAGACCGCGTGATGCGACATCAGTAGCGACCAGAATCGATGTGCTTTTATTGCTGAAGCGCACCAGTATCTGGTCGCGGGCTTTTTGATCCAGGTCGCCGTGCAGTGCCAGCGCACTAAAACCATATCGGACCAGCTCATCGGCCACTTTCTGTGTCTCGCGCCTGGTATTACAAAATACCAGAGCAGACTCGGGGGAATGCGCCAATAACAGCAAACGCAAGGCATCCATGCGTTGCTCGTCACCGCTTAATTTATAAAAATGTTGCTTAATGCTGGTCTCATCATGTGTCGAAGTCACTTGCATTATCACGGGATCAACCATGATTTTCTTCGCAATGGTTTGTATTTGTTCAGGGTAAGTGGCGCTGAACAACAGCGTTTGACGTTTGCGCGGCATATGCGTGATGATAGCGTCCAGCGTTACCTGAAAACCCATGTCCAGCATGCGATCAGCCTCATCGAGAACAAAAACTGTCAGGTGTTGTAAATCCAGAGTACCTTTGCGCAGATGTTCTTCAATGCGTCCCGGCGTACCAACCACGATATGGGCTCCATGTTCCAGCGACCCAATTTGCGGACCAAAAGGCATACCGCCGCAGAGCGTCAGTATTTTAATGTTATGGACTTTGCGCGCCAGCTTACGCAATTCTTTTGCCACCTGGTCGGCCAGCTCCCGGGTCGGGCAAAGTACCAGTGATTGTACGCAAAAACGCTTTACCACCAGTTTTTCCAGTAGCCCCAGACCAAAAGCCGCCGTTTTTCCTGAACCGGTTTTGCCCTGCGCAATGACATCGTTTCCCGCCAAAATGGGTGGCAGACTTTTTGCCTGTATGGGTGTCATCGTCAAATAATTCAGCGACGTAAGATTTTCAAGCAGCTCAGTACGCAACTTGAGAGATGAAAAACAAGAGTGACTCATCATGAATAACCGATGTGATGTAAAAAATAAAACAACAAAAACTCAATTCGCATTTTTGTTACGCAGGTATTCTTCATAAGTGCCATGAATATCGACAATACCGGTAGGTGTCAACTCGATAATACGTGTCGCAATGGAAGAGACAAATTCACGGTCATGACTGACAAAAAGCAATGTGCCAGGATAGTTTTCCAAGGCCAGATTGAGTGATTCAATCGACTCCATATCCAAGTGGTTAGTCGGCTCATCCAATAACAAAATATTAGGGCGTTGCAGCATTAATTTACCAAACAGCATGCGTCCCTGTTCGCCGCCGGAAATAATGTCAACTGTCTTATTGATATCATTCTGTGAAAACAGCATACGCCCCAGAGTGCCACGGATAACCTGTTCGTCATCACTCTCTTTTCCCCACTGGTCCATCCAGTCATATAAATTTTTACGCTCTTCAAAATCAGCAGCATGGTCCTGCGCGTAATAACCGATATTCGCATTTTCCGACCATTTCACTTTTCCGGTAGAGGGTTCCAGATCACCGACCAGACATTTCAACAACGTTGATTTACCAATACCGTTGGGGCCGATTATTGCAATACGCTCACCCACTTCCACCGTAAGATTGAGTCCCGAAAACAGGTCTTCATCAAAGTGTTTTCCAAGGTTTTCCACCTCCAGAGCCAGGCGATGAAGCTTTTTATCCTGCTCAAAACGAATAAAAGGACTTTGCCGACTGGAAGGCTTTACTTCTGCCAATTGAATTTTATCAATTTGTTTAGCGCGTGATGTCGCCTGTTTTGATTTTGACGCATTGGCGGAAAATCGACTGACAAAAGCTTTAAGTTCGGCAATCTGCGCGCTCTTCTTGGCATTGTCTGAAGTCAGTTGTTCACTGGCCTGTGTGGCTGCCGTCATATACTCATCATAGGAACCGGGATAAATACGCAGTTCACCGTAATCCAGATCGGCCATGTGCGTACACACACTGTTCAAAAAATGACGATCATGGGAAATGATGATCATCGTGCAATTGCGCTCGTTTAACACCCCTTCCAGCCAGCCAATGGTATTGATATCCAGGTTATTGGTAGGCTCATCCAGTAACATGATATCAGGCTCTGAAAACAAAACCTGTGTCAGCAATACCCGCAGCTTCCAACCCGGCGCTACTTCACTCATAGGGCCGAAATGCTGCTCAACAGGGATGCCCACACCCAGCAGTAATTCACCGGCCCGTGCCTCGGCGGTATAACCATCCATCTCGGCAAAATCATGTTCAAGATCAGCAGCCCGCATGCCATCCTCCTCACTCATTTCCGGATTGGCATAAATGGCATCACGTTCAGATTTCACCTTCCACAGTTCCTCGTGGCCCATAATCACCGTATCAATTACGCTGAATTCCTCGTACGCGAACTGATCCTGCCTCAGCTTGCCAATACGTTCGTTGGGATTTTTTGAAATATTGCCTGCAGAAGGCTCCAGGTCACCGCCTAAAATTTTCATTAGTGTGGACTTGCCGCAACCGTTGGCACCGATCAGCCCATAACGATTACCATCACTAAACTTAACGGAAATGTCTTCAAACAATGGCTTGGCACCAAATTGCATAGTAATATTTGCAGTGGATAACACGATATTCTTCCTGTAAAAAATAATTGAGTGACGTATACAGATGATTCCGTACACGATAATAGTTTGCCCGGTGGGGAAAATAGGCGAATGCTAAAAACAGCATGCGCTGGCATATTTAAAAAATCTCAGTTGTCTCAGTGCAGGTATTAACACCGTTTTTGACAGAGAACCAAATGGTATCTCGGGCATAAATTCATAAAAAACAATAGGTTAACTGTTTTTTTCGGCAATTTATGGGCGGAACGCCTTCTCCGCTGGAAGTGATTATACGCGAGCATCAATTTTTATAAAAACAGCGTTATTGTATGCAAGGATTCGGCATCAAGGATGTGCTGGCCCAGGGCAAGTGTTCCATGATGGCTTTGACGCGCTCTTCCAGCTGACTGGCGTCACGTTCATTCAAACAATCCATGCCATCGAAAAAATGCTCTGGGTGGTTGCTGTAAAACCAGTGGGCGGGGGCGATGTCGTTGAACAGCCAGAGATTACCCTGGCCCAAACCGTAGATTATCAAACACCGGGTGCTTGTGATTGCTGTTGGTCGTCACTTTGAACTTCTTGCGCTGTCGTGCCTTTACATTGGCTTCTTTCATCAGCTTTCTTGCCTTGTTGCGACTGACAGGATATCCCGATGCATACAAGGCCTTTTTCATCCGACGGCTGCCGCAGCTATACTTGGAACTCTCAGCAATATCTTTTACCCAGTCAATCATTTCCTGATGCTCTGAGTCATCCGGTCGATTGAGCATTTTTGCCTGATAGTGATAGTAATCACTACGATTCACACTCAATACCCTGCACTGCAGGCTGACAGGCCAGGTATTCTTATGCTGGGTGATGAACGAATATTTCATTTCGTTTCTGCTGCAAAGAATACCGTCGCTTTTTTTAAGATGTCGTTCTCCATCTGCAAGCGTTTCACCTGGCCTCTGAGTTTCTTGATTTCTTCCAACTCCGGTGTCAGCTTGCCATTCCCTCGAAACGCCTGACTATCATCTGCCTGCTGCTCCTTTACCCAGCGACCCAGCATTGATATCCAGGCTTCTCGCCGCTTCTGTCCGTGGATAGCCCTGATCTGTTACCAGACTCACTGCATCCAATTTAAATTCTTTCGAATATTTCTTTCGTGGCGTCATTTTTACTTTCCTCAGTTAAGATAATTATCCTTAACTGGGGTGTACAAATCTATTGGACCACGTCAGCCGGCACTGGCTATATCTCAGCAAACACTTTGAAAGTCCCTGTTGAAAGGGCTGGTGGGATCAGTCAGCAGACTCAAACAGGACTCGGCTATGAGCGAACGCCGGGAATGGCCAGTTGTAAACAGTGCTTTCCAAGCTGATACAATACATCACTTGCAGCAGTCGTAGCATCGAAAAATGGTGATTAGTAAACAGTGAGCCCGATCCAGTACGGGGCCGAAAAAATCCAATTAATGTGGCGAGGGGCTAAATATCTCCACATAGCGGCTTGCCGGGAGCAAGGTGGCTGGTTATACTTCGTGCCCAATTTTGGGGTACTTTCAAGTCGTACAGATGTGCTCCGGTCTTGCAGGGTTGTCGATGGCCAAAAGTAAAACAAAAGGCCCCGGACTGTTATTGATCAGTGTTGGCACCATGCTCAGCTCAATGGTTGTTGCCGGTTTTTTACTGGGCTACTGGCTGGATGGCTGGTTAGGGACTGCGCCGGTTTTTATGCTGATGTTTGGTGGCATGGGTCTGGTGGGCGGGTTTCTGAAAGTATACAGGTTGTTGAATGACCCAAAAATGCAGTGATATTTCCACAGCGAACAGCGTAGCGAAGAGTCCGATGAACAGTATCGATAAAGGGCTTGCGGGAAAAGCGCGACGGGTTGTTGTGGTTCAGCTGTCGATGACGTTGCTTATCGCGGTTGTGTTCTTTGGCGCGAGCGCTGAAGAAAGTTTGTGGAAGGCGTTGTCGGCCGGTTATGGCGGTCTGTCCAGCGTGGTACTCGCCCTGATATCAATCGGGGGCTTTAAGCGCGCAAATGCGATTGCGCTGAGTGATCCCAAACAGAGCATGATGATTTTATATATTGGTGCCGTGGTGCGATTTGCGGCAGTGATTGTGTTGCTGGGTATCGGGCTGGGATTATTGAAGCTCGACGCGATGGCCGTTTTTACCGGCTTCGCCCTGGCACAAGCCAGTTATTTGATGGGTGTGCGCGACCGGAAAGCGGCGGGCAGCCCGGATTGAAAACGTTAAGGGGATAGAGTCTTGAGTCAAGCAGCAGAAGGTTCTGAGGGTGGCGGCACTGTTGAGTATATCCAACATCATTTAACCAATTTACATGTCGGCGAAGGGTTTATGACCTGGAATATCGACTCCATTGTTATTTCGGTATTGCTCGGTATTTTGTTTGTAACGGTGGGCGCACGAGTGGCTAAAAATGCTACCGAGGGTGTGCCAGGCGGGTTTCAGAACTTTGTCGAATCCATTCTTGAATTTGTGCAAACCCAGGTAAAAGATTCTTTTCCTGGCCACCATCCGTTAATCGCCCCGATGGCGCTGACCATCTTTGTTTGGGTGTGGCTGATGAACTTCATGGATTTGATTCCGGTGGATTTGTTACCGCTGATCGCAAGCTGGTTTGGTATTAATTACCTCAAAGTGGTGCCCACTACAGATTTAAGCGTACCCATGGCTATGGCGCTGGTGGTGTTTATCCTGTCGCTGTACTTCAACCTGAAAGTGAAAGGGCTGGGGGGATATTTGAAGATGTTCCTGTTCCACCCTTTTGGCAAGTTTGCCATTCCTGCCAATATCGTCATGACCGCCATTGAAGAGCTGGCCAAGCCGCTGAGTCTCGGTCTGCGTTTGTTCGGTAACATGTTTGCCGGTGAGCTGGTGTTCCTGTTGATCGCATTGCTGGCCGGTGCCGCGACGCTGGGTGCGGGCATGCTGATCTGGTTCCCGCTACAAGTCGTGTTGGATCTGGCATGGCTGCTGTTCCACATTCTGGTTATCACCTTGCAAGCCTTTATTTTCATGGTGCTGACGATTGTGTACCTGGGTATGGCGCATACCAACGATCACTAATCAACAGATTTGCAGATGAATTTTTGCGGGATGCTTTGCAAAAGGTGTCTTGTTGAAAAAGAGTTATGTTTTAATGTTTTGAAAAAATAAGTTTTTTAATCGGTTTTAAATTTTTATAACTTTACGTTGATAGGAGAGTAACAATGACACCTGATATGATCGCGATGATTTATGCTTACACTGCCGTGGGTGTGGGTGTAATTCTGGCCGCTGCCGGTCTGGGTTCCGCAATCGGTTGGGGCCTGATCTGTGCCAAAACCCTCGAAGGTATTGCACGCCAGCCTGAAATGCGTCCTGTATTGATGACTAACATGTTCATCTTTGCGGGCCTGATGGAATCTTTCCCGTTCATCATTCTGGCGTTTGCCATGTGGTTCCTGTTTGCTAACCCCTTCGTTGGTGCCTTGGCTGCCGCTATCGGCGCACTTTAATATTTATTTGATTAAAGTAAGGCTACTAACTTGGTGATGACCTGCCGCATGTGTGGGCAGAGATAAACCGGGAGGAATGAAACAGTGAATATTACAGTAACCCTTTTTGCGCAAATGATTGCGTTCGTCTTGTTGATCTGGTTTGTCAACAGAGTTATGTGGGGCCCTCTGTCCGGGATCATGGAGGCACGCCAAAAGCGTATCGCTGATGGTCTTGCCGCCGCTGAAAAAGGCAAGCATGAAGAAGAGCTTGCCAAAAAGAAAGCGCTTGAGCTTCTCAAAGAAGCCAAGGATCAGGCGGGTGAGGTTGTGGCGCAAAGTCAGAAACGGGCATCCGAAATCGTTGAAGAAGCCAAAGAAACAGCACGCACCGAAGGTGAGCGTATTGTGGCTGCGGCTAATGCAGAGGTTGAACGTGAAGTGAATCAGGCCAAAGAAGCGCTTCGTGCCCAGGTGGCCGTACTTGCCGTTGCAGGTGCCGAGAAAGTGCTGAAACGTGAAATCGACAGCAAGTCGCACGATGCCCTGTTGAACGATCTGGCGGCAGAGATTTAGGCCATGGCTGAGAAATCCACCATTGCCCGACCTTATGCCGAAGCGGTTTTTCAGTTGGCTCATGCCAAAAGCCAGCTGAAGGAATGGTCAGCCGCGTTGCAAACTGTGGCACTTATTGCGACGGATGCAGACATGCGGCGCATTATCGGTAACACCAGTGTTAACAAAGCGCAATTGGCGCAGTTGATTATTGATGTTGCAGGCGATGTGATGACCGATTCCGGCTGTAATCTGATCAAGCTGCTGGCAGAAAATCGTCGTATGGACGTGATCGCTGAAATCACTGTGCAATTTGAAACCCTGAAAGCGGAAGCGGAAAAAACCGTCGAAGCGGAAATGGTTTCAGCACAGAAAGTCAGTGCGAAACAACAAACGATGATCGCTCAAAAACTCAAAGCACGGCTGGGGCGTGAAGTGTCGCTCAAATGCACTGTGGACGAATCCCTCATGGGAGGTGCCATTATCAAAGCAGGCGATATGGTGATTGATGGTTCAGTGAGCGGCCAACTAAACAAGCTTTCCGTGGAACTGGCGGGATAACGCTGACTGCGATTAATGACAGTTACGAACCGCCAATAGAGGAAATAAAGAAAATGCAATTAAATCCGTCTGAAATCAGTGAGCTGATTAAAAAACGAATCGAAAATTTTGATGTCTCCACCGAGGCGCGTAACGAAGGTACTGTCGTCAGTATTACTGATGGTATTGTGCGTGTGCATGGCCTGTCTGACGTGATGCTGGGTGAGATGATTGAATTCCCCGGTAACACTTTCGGCATGGCGTTGAACCTGGAGCAAGACTCTGTAGGTGCTGTGGTGCTGGGTGCTTATGAGCACATTACCGAAGGTGACAAGGTTAAATGTACGGGTCGTATCCTGGAAGTGCCAGTGGGCCCGGGTTTGTTGGGTCGGGTGGTTGACTCGCTGGGTAACCCTATCGACGGCAAAGGCCCGATTGATGCCGCCAGTCAGGAGCCTATCGAAAAAGTCGCCCCGGGCGTTATTGAACGTAAATCAGTGGATCAGCCTGTGCAAACAGGACTGAAAGCCATCGATGCCATGGTGCCTGTAGGTCGGGGTCAGCGTGAGCTGATTATCGGTGACCGTCAGACTGGCAAGACAGCAGTCGCCATTGATGCCATCATCAACCAGAAAGGTACCGGCGTTAAATGCGTCTATGTCGCCATTGGTCAAAAGGCTTCTTCTGTTGCCGCCGTGGTGCGCAAACTGGAAGAGCACGGAGCGTTGGCACATACCATTATTGTCGCTGCGACGGCGGCTGATCCTGCGGCCATGCAGTATATTGCCCCTTATTCCGGTTGTACCATGGGCGAATATTATCGTGATCGTGGCGAAGATGCCTTGATCGTTTATGATGATCTGACTAAACAGGCGTGGGCTTATCGCCAAGTCTCCCTGTTGCTGCGTCGTCCGCCAGGTCGTGAAGCTTATCCCGGTGACGTATTCTATTTACATTCCCGTTTGCTGGAACGTGCGTCGCGCATCAATGCAAAGGAAGTTGAACGCCTTACCAAGGGCGAAGTGAAAGGCAAGACGGGCTCTTTGACCGCGCTGCCGATCATCGAAACTCAGGCTGGTGACGTGTCCGCCTTCGTGCCCACCAACGTGATCTCCATCACCGATGGCCAGATCTTCCTGGAAGCTGACTTGTTCAACGCGGGTATCCGTCCGGCTATTAATGCCGGTCTGTCGGTGTCTCGTGTGGGTGGTGCTGCACAAACCAAGATCATTAAAAAGCTGGGTGGTGGCGTGCGTCTCGACTTGGCACAGTATCGTGAGTTGGCGGCCTTTGCGCAGTTTGCATCCGACCTGGACGAAACCACGCGGAAGCAGATTGAACGTGGACAACGTGTGACCGAGCTGATGAAACAGTTGCAGTATGCGCCGCTGTCAGTGGCTGAAATGGCATGCTCACTGTTTGCCGCTAACGAAGGTTTCATCGATGATGTTGACGTGAAAAAGGTTGTAGATTTTGAAGCGGCACTGCATTCCTTCTTGCGTTCCAATAATGCCGATCTGCTCGCGAAAATTGATGCGAACGGGGACTTTAACGATGACATCGCCGCTGAAATGCGGACGGCTATCGAGAAGTTTAAAACATCCGGCACCTATTAAGCTAAGCGCGAGATTTAAGGTTAGGAGCTTTCCGTTAGGAGCTTTCTGTTAGGAGATAGGCATGGCAGTCGGTAAAGAGATACGCACAAAGGTCAAAAGTATCCAGAATACGCAAAAAATCACGCGTGCGATGGAAATGGTGGCCGCGAGTAAAATGCGTAAGGCGCAGGATCGCATGGCGGCCTCGCGTCCTTATGCGAAAAAAATTCGCAATGTGATCCATCATCTGGCGCAATCACATCCGGAGTACAAACATTCCTACATGCAGGATCGTGAAGTGAAGCGTGTCGGTTTTATTATCGTCTCCAGTGATCGAGGTCTGTGCGGAGGATTGAACGCCAACCTGTTCCGCACCACCCTGAGATCACTGAGAGAATGGGATGCAAAAGGTGTGGGCATTGATGTTTGTACCATGGGCTCCAAGGGCACCGCTTTTTTCAAACGGCTGGGCAGTAACATTACTGCGGAAACCAGCCACCTGGGTGATGCCCCACGCATTAACGATATGTTTGGCACCATCAAGGTGATGCTGGATGCCTATGATAATGGCACGATTGACCGTTTGTTTGTGGTGTATAACGAATTCGTTAGCACCATGAGTCAGACGCCCACCATTGATCAGCTGCTGCCGATTGAAGCTAAAGAAGAGAAAGAATATGCCCATCACTGGGACTATCTCTATGAGCCGGAAGCGAAAGAAGTCATTACCGACTTGCTGACACGTTACGTCGAATCGCTGGTCTATCAGGCCGCCGTGGAAAATGTTGCTTGCGAGCAATCAGCACGGATGGTCGCAATGAAATCCGCATCGGATAACGCCGGTGATATTATTGATGAATTGAACCTGGCCTATAACAAGGCCCGTCAGGCAGCGATCACTCAGGAAATTTCCGAGATCGTCAGTGGTGCCGCAGCGGTTTGATCCAAGGGATTCCCAGCAGCAGGCTATTAGTGAAAACGTTTAGCGAATAAAACAGCAGCGAAACAGAATTAGTAACATTTAAAGAGGACTTAAACATGAGTTCAGGAAATATCGTACAAATCATCGGTGCCGTGGTAGACGTGGAATTCCCGCGTGATGCCATGCCGAAGATCTACGACGCACTGAAATTAAACGACGTTGACCTGACGCTGGAAGTACAGCAGCAGCTGGGTGACGGCGTAGTGCGTTGCATTGCCATGGGCGCCACCGATGGTCTTAAACGTGGCATGTCTGCCAATGGCACAGGTGAACCGATTCAGGTGCCTGTTGGCCAAGGTACGCTGGGGCGTATCATGGATGTACTGGGTCGTCCGATAGATCAGGCCGGTGAAGTTAAAGCCGACAAATTTATGCCGATTCATCGCAAACCACCGGCTTTTGACGAACAATCCAGCTCGTTGGACATTCTTGAAACCGGTATCAAGGTTATCGATCTGGTTATGCCTATCGCCAAGGGCGGTAAAATCGGTTTGTTTGGTGGTGCGGGCGTGGGTAAAACCGTGACGCTGATGGAGCTGATTCGTAACATCGCTGTTGAGCATAGCGGCTTCTCCGTATTCGCGGGTGTTGGTGAACGTACTCGTGAAGGTAATGATTTCTATTACGAAATGGAAGAAGGTGGCGTGCTGGATAAAGTGGCGCTGGTATATGGTCAGATGAACGAGCCTCCAGGCAACCGTCTGCGTGTTGCGTTGACCGGTTTGACCATGGCCGAGCATTTCCGTGATGAAGGCCGCGAAGTGTTGCTGTTCGTGGATAACATTTATCGTTACACACTGGCCGGTACTGAAGTATCTGCACTGCTGGGTCGTATGCCTTCTGCGGTGGGTTATCAGCCGACCCTGGCTGAAGAAATGGGTGCCTTGCAGGAACGCATCACCTCTACCAAAACAGGTTCTATCACCTCTTTCCAGGCTGTGTACGTGCCTGCGGATGATTTGACTGATCCATCTCCTGCTACCACCTTTGCTCATTTGGATGCAACCCTGGTGTTATCCCGTCAGATTGCCGAATTGGGTATCTACCCTGCGGTGGATCCACTGGATTCCTCTTCACGGCAGCTGGATCCGCTGGTGATCGGTGAAGAGCACTACAATGTTGCTCGTGCGGTGCAGGGTACTTTGCAGCGTTACAAAGAACTGAAAGATATTATTGCCATTTTGGGTATGGACGAGCTGTCTGAAGAAGATAAAATGTCAGTGAATCGTGCGCGTAAACTGCAACGCTTCCTGTCTCAGCCGTTCTTCGTCGCTGAAATATTTACCGGTGCCCCTGGTAAGTACGTGAGCCTGAAAGACACCGTTTCCGGCTTTAAAGCCATCATTGATGGTGAGCATGACGGATTGCCCGAACAGGCTTTCTACATGGTTGGTGGCATCGAAGAAGCCATTGAAAAAGCCAAGACCCTCGCTTAGGTCGTCACAAAAAAGTTCGTTAAGTAAGGAGAGAGGTTATGGCGATGACTATGCATGTAGACGTTGTGAGCGCTGAAGAGGAAATTTTTTCCGGGCCAGCGACCATGCTGTTTGCGCCGGGAGCGATGGGTGATCTGGGCATCATGCCCCGTCACGCGCCCCTGATGACACGCATTAAACCCGGTGAAGTGCGCATTATCACCGAACAGGGTGATGATGAAATTGTGTTATACGTATCCGGCGGTATGCTGGAAATTCAGCCCGAAGCTGTGACGATTCTGGCGGATACCGCTCAACGTGCTGGCGACATTGATGAAGCCGCAGCGCTTGAAGCCAAGGAGCGTGCTGAAAAACTGTTGGCTGATCAGAAAGGCGAGATCGACTATGCGGCTGCATCGGCAGAGCTTGCCGAAGCCATGGCACAGTTGCAGGCTATTTCCCGTTTGCGGAAAAAAGTCGGTCGGTAGATTCATTGATAAACAAGCAATAAAAAAGGGCGGTTTTTACCGCCCTTTTTTATTGCCGTGAGTGTTTACTATAATTCATGATTTCGGCCATAATTTGGGCTACGTTTTGTTTCAGGGCGGGTGGTATTTATTGGGCGTCACAAACAATTAAGATGCGTACATGATGAGAGAAGTAAACTTAAATTATTTTCCACAGGAAATAGTATTAAAAATACTGGAAAAATATCCTTTTGGCGAAAGCTGAAGAAAAAATCATTGATCGCGAGGAATTGAAAAACATTGATACTAAAAAAGAAATGAATAAGTCTGTAGATTTTGATGATGTTATAAAAGGAAATTAAGAAATGCCTGTACATTATCAAGCTGTTAGGGCTAAAAACAATCGCCGAGGTAAAGTGAAATGAGAGAAACTAATATATATCACGCGATACACACAGGAATAATGGATCTAAAATTTTGTGGTGCCGACTTCAGTCCAAATGTTGGAGCACTGGCAGCTGAGGTGCTTCACTCAAGACATAATGGCGGGATAATAATGTTGCCATCAAATAATAAAAGTGGGTTTGAAACAGTTAAATATTTTTCTTCTGTAGCTGACATTAAAGATAATGGCGTAACAGTGGATGATTTGTGGGATTGTACAAAAGAACATTATGGCTTAACAGCGGCGGCAGGGATCATTGGAGCTGCCAGCATCCCTATTAAAAATAAAATTAGGGCATGAAGTCTATGGCAACGCAAGTAAGTATACGAATCTGATCAGTCACTACGGTATAAAATTTTTTCCGAGAGCAAGGTTACGCTCTGGCTCTATAAGCGCAAATGTTGCTAAAAGTACATTTGGAACAATCCGTATTTTTGGAATTATAGGTCGTGCATTACCTTTTGCTGCAATTGGGTTGGCTGTATTTGATGTTATTAGTATTGGCCAATGTGTGTATAAAAAACAATGAGGGTGGGGTATGGTAACTGAAAAACTCACAAGAGAGGCAGTGATTGAACATGTTATTTTAACTTTTATTGATAATATAGGATACTTAAGTGAAAGTGAAAAATTATCTGTAAATGAAAATACAGATATAATAAAAGATTTTAAAATGAATACAGATGATGCCACATTGATGATTATGGATTTGAAGAAGCATTTTTCAGTAAACCCTAGCCATGAAGAATGGTTGCAATTATCTTCAATTGGTGAAACAGCCGATTTAATAATTAAGCATATGAGAAAAAAGCCCTAACAAAAGCAATAAGCTCGGACATTTTTCCGCTATGTTTGGTTATGCAGAACGTTGGGTAGCAATCATTCTGTACCAGGGCATGGCGATCATATTCATTTTTCAGTAAATTAGGTGCTCCAATGAAGACGCTGTTTTTCCTCATGGTAATATTGCTCGCCGGGTGTAGCCATATTGTTGTTAAAAGCGCCGTTAAAAAAGATTTGAGTGTTAGTGAACTGAGCGCCACGATGGCGTACGGTGCTATGAAAGAGCTCAATAATCTTGACTCTGACATAGAAAAGGATCTTCTCGTCAGGTTGTATCAGAGCCCGATATTTGGCGAAAGCTGTTTTATTGAGACGCAGGGTGTTTGTCGGAATAATTACTATCTTGCTGTTTCGACTTTTGATGAATTTCCAGAGTCAACTGTATTCAAGTTGAAAATGGTTGGTGAAGTAATAGAAATGCAGTGGATTCGAGAAAGCAAATATGACTATGTGGAGATAGAATTTACGTTGAATTCGTATACGAAAGAAGCGCTGACGAATAATAAGTCGCTTGTTAAGGCCCAGAAAAAATACTGTTAAAGTTACAACCAGATAATTTTGTAGAATTTGTTAAATAGCTTCATTTTTGAAAACCAAATAAGATACAAAAAAGTTAATGTTTAATTGATTATCCAACAAGTAAGTTTATATGCGATTACCTTACATTACAGGCAGTCGTTCAGGCCATAAATTGGCGCATATTTCATTGCACAGGATTTGAATTTTCTATGTTTGTTAATTTACCACTTAGCGTCGTAGTACTGGCGGCCGGTCAGGGCACGCGTATGAAATCCATTTTACCCAAAGTGCTGCACTGCATTGCGGGTCGTCCATTGGTGGAACATGTTATCACGGATGCGCTGGAACTGGGCGCGGCAGATATACACATCGTATTCGGTCACGAAGGTGAACAGGTGCAGAAAGCCTTGTCAGCCTATGATCTTAATTGGGCCGAACAAACGGAACGACTTGGTACGGGGCATGCTGTTGAACAGGCGTTACCCACCATCCCGGATGATCACCTGGTATTGCTGTTATACGGTGATGTACCTTTGATTACCGTGCAGACTTTGCAACGGCTTGTTGCCGCTACTGCGGGAGATACTCTGGCCTTGCTAACGGCGAAGCTGACTGACCCTACCGGCTACGGTCGCATCGTGCGTGATACAGCAGGAAAAGTGCAATGTATCGTTGAACAAAAAGATGCCAGCACAGAACAGCTGGCCATTGATGAGATCAACACCGGCATGTTGGCAGTAAAAGCAGACATGCTCAAAAAATGGATTGCCAGACTCGACAACAATAATGCCCAAAAAGAATATTATCTGACGGACATTGTTGGCTTTGCTGTGGCAGATGGTGTGGCAATTAACACCGCGAATCCGGATGAGATTTGTGAAATTGAAGGCGTAAATAACAAACGTCAACTGGCCGAACTGGAACGGGCCTTTCAATTGCGCCAGGCGCGACAATTGATGGATGATGGTCTGACTTTGCGAGACCCGGCCCGCTTTGATGTGCGCGGTGAGCTGATGATCGGTCGTGATGTTGAAATTGATATCAATGTGCTCATCGAAGGCCGGGTGGAATTGGGCGATGGTGTTACGGTTGGTTCTAACGTGGTGCTGAAAAATGTCAGTATCGGTGCCAACACACACATACACGCCAATAGTGTGCTGGAAGAAAGTGTTATCGGTACGCAGTGTGACATTGGCCCGTTTGCCCGGCTACGACCGCAGACTAACCTGGCCAATAACGTAAAAGTGGGTAACTTTGTCGAAATTAAAAAATCCGACATTGCAGAGGGCAGTAAAATAAACCACCTGAGTTATATGGGTGACACGACCATGGGTACAAATGTGAACGTGGGTGCAGGTACGATTACCTGCAATTATGACGGAGCAAACAAGTACCAAACGATTATTGGTGATAATGTGTTTATCGGCTCCGATACTCAGCTTATTGCGCCGGTGGTAGTTGCTGATGGCGCGACCATCGGTGCGGGTTCCACCATCACCCGTGATACGCCGGCAGAAACGTTAACCCTGAGTCGGGTAAAACAGGTGTCAGTAAAAAGCTGGAAAAGGCCCGGAAAAACAAAAGAAAACTGAAAGGGAAAAGTCGCTCCCTGTTTGTGATTCCAGTGCAGACTGGAATCAATCATGTGTGGAATTGTTGGTGCAGTAGCAGACAGAGACGTAGCGCCCATTCTGGTGGAAGGCTTACGCCGCCTTGAATGCCGGGGTTATGACTCCGAGGGTGTTGCCTTATTGGATGGTACATCCAAACTGGATCGTGTGCGTTCCAGTTCCATGGGCAAGTTGTTGGTGCGTTGCGTAAGCACGATTTACTTACAAAACTTAAGTGAAACGTTATACAGGAGCAAGAAATGAGGAAAATTAATAAAAATGATATTGGAAAAAAGCTAAAAATCCTATTGGATGAGGAAAACCCCATTGAAGAAGATATTGGTATTTTTAGCGATAACGGAAACCTTTCTGGAATAGTTATTACAAAAGAAGCATACAGTTTTTTTCTAAAAAAAGTTGAAGAAGAAGAAGATAGGGTTGATCGTGAAACTGTTAATGAATTTCATGAATCGGGAGAAAAAGATGAAAACTGATTTGACCGAAGACTTTGAGGATTTACAAAACATAGAGAAGCAAAAAGAGGAACAAAATAATGGGAAGGAAAAGATGGATGAATGGGAATTTGTAACGGGAGTGAAAGAAAAAGGAGATAAAAAGTGTGGCATATGAAGTAAAATTTAGCAAAAAAGCAACGAAGGCATATAAAAAATTACCAGGGGATATTCGATTGAGGATTGATAAAAAATTGAACTATCTCAAAAATACCCCTAGAGGAAAAGATACCAAAAAATTAGCTGGCCACGACAATGCGTATCGAGCGAGAGTGGGTAGTTATAGGATTGTATACGAAATCGAAGATGATAAATTGTTAGTGTGGATACTTGATGTTGGCTCAAGAGGGGCGATTTATCAGTAGGAAATTGTTGAACAAAAAGATGCCAGCATAGAACAGCTGGCCATTGATGAGATCAACACCGGCATGTTGGCAGTAAAAGCGGACATGCTCAAAAAATGGATTGCCAGACTCGACAACAATAATGCCCAAAAAGAATATTATCTGACGGACATCGTGGTTTTGCTGTGGCAGATGGTGTGGCAATTAACACCGCGAACTCGGATGAGATCTGTGAAATTGAAGGCTGGGTGGAATTGGGCGATGGTGTTACGGTTGGTTCTAACGTGGTGCTGATACTCAGCTTATTGCGCCGGTGGTAGTTGCTGATGGTGCGACTATCGGTGCGGGTTCCACCATCACTCGTGATACGCCGGCAGAAACGTTAACCCTGAGTCGGGTAAAACAGGTGTCAGTATAAAGCTGGAAAAGGCCCGGAAAAACAAAAGAAAGCTGAAAGGGAAAAGTCGCTCCCTGTTTGTGATTCCAGTGCAGACTGGAATCAAGGAAGATGACGGTGGTGTTAAGCCTGAATAAAGGCTTTTATGACAAAATTTGGTTTTTACAGAGTGCGGGACTAACCTCGTGACTCAAACCTGGAGACTGGAATCAATCATGTGTGGAATTGTTGGTGCAGTAGCAGACAGAGACGTAGTACCTATTCTGGTGGAAGGCTTACGCCGCCTTGAATACCGGGGTTATGACTCCGCAGGTGTTGCCGTATTGGATGGCGCATCCAAACTGGATCGTGTGCGTTCCATGGGCAAGGTTGCCGCGCTGGTAGAGGCAATGGACGGAAAGCTCAATGGTAAAATGGGCATTGCGCATACCCGCTGGGCCACCCACGGGGTTCCGAGTCAAAACAATGCCCACCCGCATATTTGCCGAGACATCGTATCGGTAGTGCATAACGGCATTATTGAAAATCACGAACAGCTGCGTGAAATGCAAACGCAGGCAGGACACATTTTCACCTCGGAAACCGACACAGAAGTCGTGGCTCATCAAGTCTATGACTATCACGTTGGACAAGGCAAAGACCTGCTGGCGTCGGTGCGTGCCGCTGTCAGTGATTTTGATGGCGCGTATGCCTTGGGAGTGATCAGCGCAAAAGAAGAAGGACGCCTGATTACGGCCCGCCGGGGCAGTCCGTTGGTGATTGGTGTGGGCATTGGCGAATATTTTATTGCCTCGGACGTGGCCGCGTTGTTACCGGTAACACAACGATTTATCTTTTTGGAAGAAGGTGATATTGCGGATATTCGTCGCGACAGCCTCGTTATTTACAATGCTCAGGGCAACGAAGTACAGCGCCCCATCAAAGAGAGTGAATTGTCAGCCGATGCAGTGGATCGTGGTGAATACCGCCACTACATGCTCAAAGAAATTTATGAACAACCCCAAGCCATTGCCGATACCTTGGAAGGCCGTATCAGTGGTGGCCGGGTATTGGAACAGGCATTCGGAGCAGCAGCGCCGGATATTTTTGACAAAGTGCAAGGCGTACACATCATTGCTTGTGGTACCAGCTATCATTCAGGGTTGATTGGTCGTTATTGGCTGGAATCCATTGTTGGTATTCCATGCAGCGTTGAAGTTGCCAGCGAATTTCGTTATCGCAAACCGGTGGTGCGCAATAATTCGCTTATCGTCACCCTCTCACAATCAGGCGAAACGGCGGACACGCTGGCCGGGTTACAAGAAGCGAAACGTCTGGGCTTTGGTCATTCCCTGTCAATCTGTAATGTGCCAGAAAGTTCGTTGGTACGGGAGTCTGACCTCGTGTTGCTAACGCGGGCAGGCCCGGAAATCGGTGTTGCTTCCACCAAAGCGTTTACCACACAGCTGGTGGCGCTGATGTTGTTAGTGATTGCCTTAGGTAGGCGTAATGGTTTATCAGCAGAAAATGAGGCCCGCATGGTCGGCGAGCTGGAAAAATTACCCGGTGAAATTGACCGGGTATTAAAGCTCGATGGACCTATTCAGGAAATTGCCAAACAATTTGCTGACAAACACAATGCCTTGTTTTTAGGGCGTGGCGCACAATACCCGGTGGCGATGGAAGGTGCGCTCAAGCTCAAAGAGATTTCCTATATTCATGCCGAAGCCTATCCCGCAGGTGAACTGAAACATGGCCCGCTGGCGTTGGTGGATGAAAATATGCCTATTATTGCAGTGGCACCCAACAATGAATTGTTGGAAAAACTAAAATCCAATTTACAGGAAGTGCGCGCCCGTGGTGGTGAATTGTTGGTGTTTGCTGATATGCATTCTGAGTTACAACAGGCCGAAGGCATACAGGTATTAAATGTTGCGCCAGTGGATGACGCCATGTCGCCTATTGTGTATACCATTCCGTTGCAATTGTTGTCTTATTACGTGGCTGTACTTAAAGGTACTGATGTCGATCAACCGCGTAACCTTGCGAAATCAGTTACCGTGGAATGAAACCTGTACCCAGTTGAGTTTTCTAGAATTATCGGTGACAAAAAGCCGCCGACTGGTAACTGGGGGATTAATAAAGAATATGCATGTTTCTTAATCCCCCAGCCCCGGAGGAAGAATTTCATACCTTGGGATGTCGGCTGGGAATACTGCCCACTTAGGGGCTGATGAAGTATAAATAGCCATCTGGGGAGAGAATTCATTGCTGTCGCTTAGTGTTGATGCTGCGACAGAATAAAAATTACCGACGGTGACCTCCACACATAGTGTCGCACCACAATCACCACAGAATTGATGATTCATGTTTTTTCCAGAATCCCCAAGGCGGGTAAAATTTGTCGGTGTACCTTTGGTAAATTCGAATTTATCGACAGGCACCCATACCCCAAACCATTTATCAGAACCGGTATGTATCTGGCATTCTTTACAATAGCAAAATGCTGAATTAATGGGTTCTCCCTCAAAGCAATATTCTATATTTCCACAACTGCATTTCCCTTTATATTTTTTCATGTCAGCCTCAAAATAATCTTAAAAGTATGTTTGTCGTTAATTTTATGTATGAACCTAACGGCCTTCGGGTGGCGCGTCAAACTTGTTTATACGTGTGATGCCGATAACATCCTTTGCCAAATAATTACCAGTCATGGTGCGAGAGATGGAGTATAAGCCCACCCTACGGTGTTGTGTTCAACCAGTAGCTGTATCGGCGATGCGCGTAACGTCCGGGAAGGGCAGGTAGTCAGGGTCAAAAAACTGGGTGGCAATTTCGTCGGCAAAAAAACGGCCTCGTGATGTGAGCCATATATATTCGTTATCTTCTGCCATCAGTCCCAGTGCTTTAAAACCGTTTATCGTATTACTAAAGCATTGTTCGATGGTTTCTCCCGTACGTTCGGTAAACAGCGCTTTGCTGACGCGTGCATTTTTCAGCGGCAGAATAAAGCAGCGCCGACGTTCGTCGTCCACGGTGCGAATTTTTCCACGATTGACGGAGACTTTTCCCTGGCGTACTAACTGGTAGTAATTCTCCAGGTTGGCGTCACCGACGTTCATGGAAAATACACCGCGCAGATTGGACCAGGAGGATACGCCGACGCCTGTTACGTCGGCGAGGTCGCAGGCCCAGTCGCGCAGGTAGTGGGAAATGTCTTCCGCTTTGCGGGCAAAGATGCGGGTTTGGTGTTCACCATAGCCGTGGCGTTCTGACATCATGATGCCGAGATATTTCATCAATTGAATGTCATCGGGCTCGGGAAATTTTTCCGGTGTGTTGCTGTGTACTTTGAGGATGTTACCGTCGCGGTCTCCGTGCGGACGGATGCGTAACCGGTAAAGTTGATAACCTTCGATATCCAGATTGACTGCGGTGAGCATGTTTTTTACCCAGTGCTCAACGGTTTGGCCAGGATAGGCGTATATCAGGTCGATAAAAATATTGTCGATACCGGCACGGCGCATTTGCTGGATGGATTCCAGCGTATCTGCATTGTTATGGGTGCGGCCCATGGCGGCCAGCACTGGGTCATCAAATGACTGCACGCCCAGGCTGATGCGATGTACACCGTAGTCTTTCATGATAGCCAGTTTTTCCATGCCTTCTTTGCCCAGCAGGGTGGTGGGCTCGGCTTCGATGGAAAACTGGGTGCAGTCGCTGAGGTCAAAATGTCGGGTAAATGCGGCGAGAAAACGCTCCATTTGTTGAGGTGACAAGTAGGTGGGTGTGCCGCCGCCGATAAGAACCGAGCTGGCGGGGATAGCATCCATACCCATTTTGCTGCGGTACAGGGCCATTTCCTGTTCGAGATGGTCGAGATAGATATCGACCTCTTCGGCTTTGGTTTTGGTTTTGGTAATCCAGTGACAAAAGGTGCAGCGTGAGGGACAAAAGGGGATGTGGCCGTAGGCGATGGTCTTTGAAGCCGGACGCTGGGCAAAATTCTCGAACAGGGCCGTGTCGTCCATTTCGGAAAACATGGTGAGTGGCGGGTAGCCGATCACCGGAAAAAACTGTTTGCCTCCGCCGGGCAGTACACCGGATTGCCGGATTTCGTCCACATTCAGTTTTCCCAGTTCCTCGCGTGCGAGGCCAATCCAGTCATTTACATCATTCACGTACGATACTCCTGATTACATTCTGGTTACGAATTCATATTTTCGCATCCTTGCTGAAACAGGTAGCGGACATCATACCGTTATTCCATAGTGGTTTTCTATGTTACCGGTTGCTGCTTGTTCGCACAGGGTAGCGGGGAATGATCGTCAATTACGTGGTCCGGTGAGTTTGTCCAGCCGGAGTCGATGTCGGTCATCGAACAACCGTTTTGAAGCCAGCCACAGTGCAGCTGTTACTCCGAATCCGGTGCCGGCGCTGATCAAAAACATGATCAGAATTTGATATTTTACGGCCTCCAGTGGTGGGGTGCCGGCGAGGATCTGCCCGGTCATCATGCCCGGCAGGCTCACCAGTCCGGCGGCGGCCATGGAATTGATAATCGGCATCATGCCGCTGCGCATGGCTTCGCGGCGAATTTCAGCAATAGCGTCCAGGCGTGGGGCACCCAGCATCAGGCGCTGTTCGATGATGGCGCGTTGTTGCCATGCTGTGGTGGTGAGCCGGTCCAGCGCCAGCGCGATGCCGCTCATGGTATTGCCCAGTAACATGCCCAGCAGGGGTACGGCGTATTGCGGGTCATACCAGGGATCAGTGGCCACCATGGTGGTCAGCGCCAGTATGGTGATGGCGAAGGAGGAGATAAACATCGCACCGGTACCCATGCCAAAACCCCACCAGCCAGTGAAGCGTCGTTGCTGGCGGGCCATTACCTCGCGCCCGGCGGCCAGCAGCATGACCAGCGAGATACCGGCTACCCAGAGTAAATCCACATTGGCAAACAGTGCTTTCAGTACCAGCCCGATGAGCAGCAATTGCACCACGGTACGTGTGCCCGCAATGAGTAATTGTCCGCTGAGTCCCAGTTGCATACGCCAGCTCAGTGCAGCCATGGCCAGCACCAGTCCGGCGGCGAGAGAGAGGTCCACGGCACTAAGCATGATCATGCTGCGTATTCCCGGATGCCTTCGGTGGTGAGTTGTAAATGACGGTCGCCGACTCGTGCTGCCTGTTGGGTGTCATGACTTACCCACAATACGGCGGCAGCGGTATCGCAGCGGTATTTTTCGATGAGTTTTTCCACGGCGACGACATTGTCGTTATCAAGACTGGCGGTGGGCTCGTCCAGCAACAGTATCCGAGGCTTGTTCATGAGTAGTCGTGCCAGTGCCAAACGTTGTTTTTCGCCGCTGGAGAGACGACTCACCTGCCAATGCATTGTTTCTGTGTCAAAACCCAAGGGCTCGAGCCAGGGGCACTCTTCAATGGGAAAGTGAGCGCCTACTTCATCCTGCCACCACTGGCTTTCTGCTGGCAGCAGTGCGACCTGTTTGCGCCACTGTGGTGCAGTGAATTGTGTGCAAGATATATCATTCAGTAACACCTGTCCGTCATGAGGATCGAGGTCGGCAATCGCGCGTAACAACAGTGATTTGCCGCTGCCGGAATCACCCCTCAGGCTGACACATTCGCCCGGTGCAATACACAGGGAATAAGGGCCGCGTTCATGAGTGTGCAAGTCAATGACATTCAGAGCGCTCATGTGGAGTCTTTCCAGTTCCACCATGTGAGTTTTTCCGGGGCCGGGCTATGGTCCGCAAACCAAATCGCACAGCAAAATACAGACAATACGCAGCGACCCACCGGTTGACCGGCTTGTACACACAATTCTGCATACAGTGCCTTGGGATTACTGTTGCGCAAATCCTGCACAGCAGTAATACGCGGCCCGCACAAATTGTTGGCAATGGACGGCCCCACGCCGGAGATGCGTTGCAGGTCTTTGAGGGCGGCGTTACGGTGGGTCACAGGTATGGTTTTTATCATAAGCAGGCCATAACATAGCACGCCCCCACCGCTGAGAATTTAATACCTGTGTTTCAATTTACTGCCCTACCGCCTTTGTCCCTGTATATTCACCTGCCGTGGTGTGTACGCAAATGCCCGTATTGTGATTTTAATTCCCATGCGTTGAAAGATGGGATACCCGAAACGGCTTATATCAACGCCTTGCTGGCAGATCTCGAACAAGATTTGCCGCGCATTTGGGGACGGCGGGTAATGAATGTGTTTATCGGCGGAGGTACTCCCAGCCTGTTTTCTCCCGAGGCACTGGATCGATTGTTATCCGGCCTGCGTGCGCGGTTGAGCATTAATGCCGATGCCGAGATTACCCTCGAAGCCAATCCCGGTACTGTTGAACAGGAAAAATTTCGTGAATACCGGGCGCTGGGTATTAATCGCCTGTCCATCGGTGTGCAGAGTTTTCATGATGATGCTTTACAGGTGCTTGGCCGTATTCATGGTCGGGGAGAAGCTATTCGTGCCGCAGAAATGGCACATGCCGCTGGCTTTGATAATTTTAATCTCGATCTGATGTTTGCTTTGCCAAACCAGACACAGGCGCAAGCAGCTGAAGATGTGGCCACTGCCATTGACCTTGAGCCGACACATATTTCTTATTACCAACTTACCCTTGAACCCAACACGTCATTTTATGCGCAGCCACCGGTGTTGCCGAATAATGATCTGGCCTGGCAAATACAACAGGCAGGACAACAGCAACTGGCCGAAGCGGGTTATGGGCAATATGAAGTATCGGCCTATGCCAAGGAAAAGCGTCAGTGTGTACATAACCTGAATTATTGGCAATTTGGTGATTACCTGGGGTTGGGTGCAGGTGCTCATGGCAAAATCACCGATGCCGCGCAACAGACCATTACACGTCTTGCCAAACAGCGTCAGCCGCAGGCCTTTATGGATACGGCGGGCACCGCACAGGGCATTCAAAGTGAGCGTGTTTTGACACGCAAGGATGTGGGCCTGGAATTTATGATGAATGCATTGCGTTTGAGCGCAGGTTTTGAGTCTTCATTGTTTCCTGCACATACGGGTCAACAACTTATGGTGATTGCCTCCCCTCTGCATGCTGCTGAGGAGGCGGGTTTACTTGAACGTACGTTAAAGCGAATCCAGCCGACGGAAAAGGGTCACCGGTTTCTGGATGATTTATTGACATTGTTTGTTGCTGATTAAAGGTGAATTAAGCGTTAAAAACACGCTGTTTAAAAAAATTGATATACGCCTCAACACCACTCTCTATCTGGTATCTGGGTAGGGTGGAACAAGCGCAGCGGTTCCACCAAACGGAAAATGCTGTACCAGACTGATATTTATAGGCTTACTCTTTTGGCTTGATGGTTATGCCCTTGAGGGGTGAGCGTGCATCGAGGCTGATCCATAAATTCTCTCCCAGTTTTGGGAGTACCCACAGGGCACAAAAGAAGGCAATTGGCCGTAGGGTCGCTCAATCCGGCTTTTAATCGTTACTCGAAGCTACCGGTTTTAGCGGGTGGAGTATTCATCGCAGAGAGCGTAAAGACGCAGAGTTTTTGGTGTTTTTCTCTGTGCTCTTTGCGTCTCCGCGACCTCTGCGTTTGCAACACATTACTGCTCAGCGTCACTACCACATAACCTCCTACTGTATCGAAACATTTACCCAGAGGAGGTTAAATTTCTGGGTTCCGGCAAAAGAGATACGGGATGGCAGTTTTTATTACGTCAGGGCTGGGCTGGCAGCACCAGCACATCAGGTTGGTTGTAAGCGGCATTGATTCTCGCCAGCGCCTCTTCTGCCTGCGGATGGCCACGGGCAGCCGCTGTAGTAATCCAGCGGATGGATTCCTTTTCGTTACGTGGCACGCCGAAGCCATAGTGGTACATGTAGCCAATGGTATATTGCGCATCGGTATGGCCTTCTTTCGCCAACATTAACAAGGCATTGGCAGCTTGCGCATATTGTTGGTTGAGAAACAGCGCTTTGGCCTGTTTGAATATTTTTTGTTGTATTTCCAGCCTTGTTGTAGCTGATGGTCGATCATTATCAACTGGAACGGTGGTGCAGGCACTGAGCAATAACAGGAGCAGTACACTTGCGATATGTGTTACGGGCCATGGAATGGCGAATTGCCATGGCATGTTTTTTTGCCGTAGAAACAAACTGTTGATACATATAACAGATCTCATGGTTGTGAATGATACACACTTTTACACAAAGGTCACGGCTATGCTGTGGTGGTGATGTGTAACAAACGGTTGATAAATACTGCTGCCATTTCATCAGATTCGAACTAGACTGAGCTGTGTGGGTGGCAGCGTTTTGAGTCTGGAGGGAAAATGAATCATGTTATTAACCGAAGATTCCGGTTTTGAAGTGCTTGCTGATGGCCGACTGGCAAAATTGAGTGAATGGAATAAGTCAGTGGCACAAACTTTGGCCACGCGCGATGGTCTTGCACTGGGTGACAGACATTGGCAGGTGATTGATGTCATGCGTGATTATTATCATGCATTCAATGTTCCTCCAATCAAAAAGTTGTTAATCCGCGAACTAAAAAAACGTTACCCGGCTGATGTGTTTGACGATGCCACACTTCAGAATTTGTTTCCCGGCGGTGTGCTGGTGCAGGGTTCAAAAATTGCGGGTGTACCTGTTCCCATGATGGATGTGGAACTGGAACGAGAAACTTATCAGGCCAAGGCCGCACCCAATGTCGCACATTTTATGGGTTCGTTTGATTTTGATGGTGAGACCTTTGCCGTCACGCATACCGGTAACCTCGTAGAGTTGCACCGCTGGAATTCACGTCTCGCAGAATATATGGCAAAGCAAGAAGGAATTGAGCTTACCGAAGAACATTGGGAAGTGCTGAATTTTTTACGGGAGTTTTATTTTACCTACGGTGTAAGCCCTATGGTAAAAATTCTTATGAGATACATGGCGGAAGATATTGGTTCCGAGCGCGCGAGCAAAGAATACCTTTACAGCTTGTTTCCCAAAGGGCCGTCACGACAAGGGTCGCGTATTGCAGGTTTGCCTGCGCCGCAGGGCTGCCTGGATCTGGATATTTAATTACCGACCGTCCCCATATGTCTGAGAGTCCAGTAAGCGTCTTGACGTGGCAGCGACAATAACAAACGAAGGACTCGATCTTGCTAATCGCTTTATTTTTAGTTCTGAAAAGAACCGAAACAGACAGCTCATGCCTATTAGGCAGGGTTAGAGTGCGTATGTGCGTATATATTATTTTTTCTTGGGGAAATATTTAACACTTTCAAGGCGTTCAAAGTCATAATCTTGCGTCCAAATCAGCGCGTCATATTTTTGTGCCGTTGCGTAGATGATACTGTCTGCTAACGGCAACTTATACTCGATGCCATAATGTGCAGCATTAATGGCCAATGAGCCATCCAGTGGCACAACCTTGCCTTGCTCCATATGAGCAACACATTCCAATGCCAAATCTTCCCCCCGTTGACGCAAAACACACTTAAAAACTTCAGTGATTGTAATGCTTGGAACAATCAATTTTTCAATATTTTCTATTGGACGAGAGAATGATTCAGCGTTAGCGTCACCAGAAAAATAGGATAGCCATGCAGAAGAGTCTATGACATTCATATACGATCATCATCCCTCTTAACATCAGTATCAATTCCTTTAAGACAACCTTTCAGTTTTTTCATTGGTCTTATAGGAATTAGCTCAATACGGTTGCGATAAGTAAGCATTTGTATTTTTTGCCCAGACACGATGCCCATTGACTCTCTAACCTCTTTGGGGATCACTATTTGAAATTTAGGAGAGACCGTTACAGCTAGCATATTAAAATTTCATCGATAAGGATATGGTATTACCATAGGGTTATCGATGGGTTGTGTCAAGCACAAATGAATCCAGGAGAAAGGAAAAAGGAAGAAAATAGGGGGCAGGCCAGAATGACACTAAGTTAAGGGTGTTTACCACGATATTTTCCCCTATGTGGTGTCTCTATCATTGTAAGCGCTCAACCAACCCCATCTTGCCAATTTTCCAATGTGACCGGCGTGACAAAACCGGGGGGTTTGACCGCAAGTACAGCACAATCAATCTGGTTGAGGATCGTCTCTGCGGTATTCCCCATAAAAAAACCGGCCAAGCCGGTGCGAGCTACTGTGCCCATGACGATAAGATCTGCATTAATCCTCTTAGCTTGTGCTGGAATTTCTTTGCGCGCGTCGCCCTGACGGAGATCAAGCTTTGGTAACAGGTAGTCATAAGCCTCTGCGCCGATCCAGTCGCGCAACCTGCCGGTCAGCCGGTCAAGCTGAGCCTGCTGGTCACGCCGCTCACGATCCACATTGGCAGCGATTTGCTCTGCGGACAAATCGCTGCTAAATACCCTTATCAAACTCTCCGTCACGGGCTCCCAGGCGTGGATGACATGCAATTCAGCAAAATTCGATAGCGCTATCGAACTCGCCAGCTCCAGAATAAGCCGATTCAAGTCATTTCCCTCAGCGCTCTCTTGACATGCATCAAAATCGACCGCTGCTATGATTCGGC
Organism: Gammaproteobacteria bacterium; assembly: GCA_021648485.1. Classification (GTDB taxonomy): domain Bacteria; phylum Pseudomonadota; class Gammaproteobacteria; order SZUA-152; family SZUA-152; genus SZUA-152. The sequence continues at coordinate 22,443 of JAKISS010000008.1, read as the reverse complement.
TGTAATTGGGTTTTTCCTCCGGCAACATGATCCATACCGGACATGGGCATTTACGTAACAAATGCATATCGTCACTGCTGAATAACCGATCCTGCCACTCCCAGGTTTCAGCAGTTTTGATTACCAAATCACGCCCGTTGCCTAATATTTCCCGGATAATTTCCAAAAATGGCGTGCCGATCAGCACCTTGGCCTGCATATTGATTCGCTGGCGGTAAGGTTTAATCAAAGAATTCAATTCTTGCTCACGCGCATCGACAATTGCTGTCTGTAAGTCTACAAAAATCGGGCCGCCTCCCGGCATCCCAATGCCAACGGGCACGCGCTCAACCACATCAACAACCGTCAGATTTGCCTGGTTATTTTCAGCCAGCGTGACCGCGCGTTCCAACGCGGGTTTGCGCCCCGCTTCTGGCGTTACCACGCAAAGAATATTATTGAATCTCTTCATTCCATTCTCCTCCGGTTGGATAAAAGCAAAGAAACAACGGGTATTTCAGTGACTCTTTACTCTGCCGTTTCGAACCCTGGTCAAAAACCTTCCGTTAATCAAACATATGCACACAATGCAGGCGGCGATCAATCAGAGGTACTGGTGTCAGTATTGACCTTACCTTCCATCCCGGCGGGCTGCCTGTCACACATGCCAAACAGATTATCAACGGCCTCCGCAGCCGCATCAGCGTAAGGAATCAATACCAGGTCAGCACCTGCCTGTTTCAACTGTCCGGCACAAGTAGCAGTGTGAGCCGTTACTGCCACGCGTCCTTTGTAACCATGATCACGCAAACCGTGCAGTAAGGCGAAATTAACAGACGTTTCTCGCAAACTGCTCAAAACCCAATGCGCTTGCTCAAGCGGTAAACTGGCAAGAAATTCCGGGTCTTCAGCATCGCCGTAATACACCTCAAAATCATTTTCTTCTTGCCCATGTATCAGGTTGGGATCAAAATCAACCCCAAGCACCCGGTAGCCACGTTGTTGCAACTCCTCCGCAATCCTGGTGCCGAACCGTCCCAGACCAAATAAAATGACATCAACCCTGTGCTGTTCCATATCCCGGTTCTGAGCGTCTTCCCGGTACGCCCGCTTGCGCTCGAACACACCCAGCCAAGGGGCGAGCCGCTCATAAAGGTGATGGGAGAACAAAATCATGTAGGTTGAAGCGCTGATGGTGATTAAGCCCACCAGGGTAATGAGCCCCATGGTGTCAGCATCGATATGCCCCAGGCTCAGACCTAAAGCGCCCAAAATCAGGGAAAATTCACTGATTTGAGCCACCGTCAAACCTGCCAGAAAGCTGGTACGTTTACGGTAACCCATAACACCCAATATGGTCATGACAATTAATGGATTACCAATAAGCACAAACAGCGATAGCAAAATAGCGGGCATCACCTGTGCGCCGAGCATTGCCAAATTTAGCCCGGAACCCAGATCAATGAAGAAAAACAGCAATAGAAAATCCCGCAGACTCACCAAGCGCGAACCGATGGCTTCGCGATAGGGTGTGGAGGCTAGCGACACACCGGCAAGAAAAGCGCCAACCTCTTTACTGAATCCCAAATGACCCCCCGCTGCTCCCAGAGCCACCGCCCAGGCAATGGCAAACAACACTAACAATTCTGGTGAACGTGCCAATTGATGCAATAGCGGCGTCAGCACGTAGCGCATTAATAAACCTATAGCAACAATAAACAACCCGCCCTTAATCAATACCGCGAGAGCTTCCCTGCCCAGACCAGCGGTCTCACCCGCCTCGCCCAGCGCGGTCAGAACAATCATCACCAACACCACAACAATATCCTGAACGATAAGAAAGCCGATGGCGATACGTCCATGCAGTGCGTCTACCTCACGCTTGTCGGACAACAATTTGACAATGATAATAGTGCTGGAGAAGGTCAACGCTACTGCGACATAAAGCGCTGTCACCGGGGTCATCCCAAGGGCAAGGGCAATAAAATAACCAACGACAGAAGTAAAAAAGACCTGCCCCAGTCCGGTGGCCAGTGCCACTGCCCCCATGGAGCGGATGATGTGCAGATCCAGCTTAAGCCCAACCACGAACAACAACAGTGCGATACCCAATTTGGCCAGCAGATCAATCTGATCATTTGCGGACACCCAACCGAGCACAGAGGGTCCAACTACTACGCCGACCGCGATAAAGGCAACGATCAGCGGCTGTCGTAAGCGCAGACCAATGGCACCAATAACCGCAGCCACCAACAACAACACCGCCATTTCCGTGAAGACGTCACCAAAGATCGATGTCATAGCTCAGTTGTCCTTATGAGTTTCAGCCCAGGATGAGCTGTCCGCAATGGGTGGGCTGTTAACATGTGATGTGTTTGCTGGTGTAGTGTCCTATATAAAACGTGTATTTAGAAAGCCCGTCAAGGTGTGAGTGCAAGGCGCAGGTTGCAGGGAATGACCACTCCCTTTCCAAAGCCTGCAACGCGGCAATCGCGCCTTGACGGGCTTCCCGGAGGGCGAGACAAGGCTTTTGGATACTACTTCAAGTTTGCCGAGTCTAAATATGCGTTTTACATAGGACACTACACTAGGACTAAAACTCCCCGGGCACCGGATTGGTAGATTGTCCGCAACAGGAGCCGTATTATTGCCATCATCACAGAATTCACCCACAAATCCTCCCAGTGCCTTCGCAATTAGACATCAGCAATCTGTAATCTATCCTGCCAAGAGAATTGATACCTGAATTCATTTTCATCGCAATGGGATGACCTTGTGTATCAACGAATACAGTGGCAACAAAAGGTGTTTTATTGGGAGAGTCATGGTCTCGTTTTCCACCTCTGTATTGACCTCCTCCCAATGCACGTCATTTCGCTGAATGCGCTAATGTTCCCGATGTTTGCAGATAAGATGGGCGCAGGTCAAATGCTCATCGTAGGAGTGTTCACGCAGAATCGTCAGTTTTGAGTTCTGCAAAAACCAGCATGACCTAATGGCATTGGCTAAGCTGTGCCAGTCGATTTACAATAGCCCCATGACTCTTAACGCTTCCTCCGCCATGAATATCGCCCAGGTGCTCACCGAGGCGCTGCCCTATATCCAGCATTTCGCGGGCAAGACCATTGTCATCAAATATGGTGGTAATGCCATGGTGGATGATGATCTGAAAGACAGTTTTGCGCGCGATATCGTATTGATGAAAACCGTGGGTATCAATCCTGTGGTGGTGCATGGCGGTGGCCCGCAAATCGGTAAACTGCTGAAACGCATTGGCAAGGAATCCACTTTTGTACAGGGTATGCGGGTGACGGACAGCGAAACCATGGATGTGGTGGAGATGGTGCTGGGTGGGCTGGTGAACAAGGAAATTGTCAATCTCATCAATCAAAAGGGTGGTAATGCTGTGGGCCTCACTGGCAAGGATGGTGCCATGATTCGAGCGCACAAGCTCACGTTTGAAAAAACTGCACCAGAGATGAATGCCTCAGAAATTGTCGATATCGGTCATGTTGGAGAAGTGACCAGCATCGATCCTGCGGTGGTGGATATGTTGGTGAGCGGCGATTTTATTCCGGTGATCGCGCCCATCGGGGTCGGTATAGATGGCCAGTCGTATAATATTAATGCTGACCTGGTAGCGGGAAAGCTAGCGGAAACTCTGCACGCAGAAAAACTCATGCTGTTGACCAACACCGCGGGATTGTTGGATAAATCAGGTGAGTTGCTCACTGGTCTGGGCGCAGACCGGGTCAGCGAATTGATCGCCGATGGCACTATTTACGGTGGTATGCTACCGAAAATCCGCTGCGCCCTGGAGGCTGTACAGGCTGGTGTAAGTACTGCGCATATTATCGATGGACGGGTACAACATGCGGTGATGCTGGAAATTTTTACCGATGAGGGTGTAGGTACTTTGATTCGAGCAAGAAACGCATAAAATACAATAACACTCAATTTTGCCATACAGTATTGACTCTGCTCCCTACGGCTTTCCGGGAGACCTCATGCTGTATCCGTGGTGTTTTTATCCGCCACTGTAATATCCCGTAGGTTGGTGAGGTTCGCAAGCCCACCACCAACCTGCACCAGCAGGAAATTCAACTTAACTTGATGGCAATAACGCAGTAGCGTGGGATGCAGCATACTGATTAAAATTATAACTGAGCATATTCTGTGACTGAAAAACCTTTATCAAAACGTGCCCAACAAATTCTTGAGGCATTGGCACGTCAGTTGGAAAATAATCCTGGCCAGCGTATTACCACGGCTGCGCTGGCAAAAGAGGTGGGCGTATCAGAAGCCGCGTTGTATCGTCACTTCCCCAGTAAGGCGCGTATGTTTGAGGCGTTGATTGAGTTTATCGAAAATACTGTTTTTAGTTTGATCAATCGCATTCTTGAAGATCATGCCGATGCTCGTGATCGCTGCCAGCAATTGCTGGCTGTATTGTTGGGTTTTTCCGCAAAAAACCCGGGCCTGTCACGTATTTTGGTGGGCGATGCGCTTACCGGGGAGCACGACCGGTTACGGGTGCGCATTACCCAGTTTTATGATCGACTGGAAACCCAGCTCAAGCAAATTTTGCGCGAAGCGGAAAGCAAAAATGAATTGCCGGTGGGACATCCTTCCACGGCTATTGCCAACTTGTTGCTGGCCACAGCGGAAGGGCGCATGAATCAATTTGTGCGCAGCGGATTCAAACAATCACCACTGGAACGTTGGGACCAACAATGGGTTTTGTTATCGGCCAGCCTGTTTCCTGCCAGGGCGTGATCTTTTCGTAATACAACATGGACTGGCTCACCCAATCTCTGTTGTTATTGATCTCACTGATCGCCAATATTTTTTCTGCCTTTGCCGGTGGCGGTGCGGGTCTGTTGCAATTTCCGGTGCTGATTTTTTTGGGTCTGCCCTTTGGCGTGGCATTGGCCACTCATAAAGTTGCCAGCGTGGCGTTGGGTATTGGTGCCACCCTTCGTAATTTGCGTGAAGGCAGCCTGCAACGTCGATTGACGTTATTTATTGTCAGCTTTGGCATCCCCGGTGTGGTGATCGGGGCCAGCGTCATTTTATTTGTGCCGGATCGCAGTGCAGAAATTGCACTGGGTGTGCTAACGGTAGGATTGGGATTGTATTCCGTTTTCAAGCCGGGTTTGGGGCAGTCAGTTACTCAAACGAAACAATCATACGGGCATTATTTTTTGGGTGGTGCCGTGCTGTTTTTCATCGGCATTCTGAATGGTTCACTGACTTCCGGTACGGGTCTGTTTGTGACTCTGTGGCTGGTACGATGGTTTGGGTTGGATTATAAAGCGGCTGTTGCTCACACGCTGGTATTGGTGGGGTTGTTCTGGAACGGCAGTGGTGCGATTACTTTGGGTTTGATTGGTGATATTCGCTGGGACTGGCTGCCTGCACTATTGCTGGGTTCATTGATAGGGGGTTATATCGGTGCGCATCTTGCCATTACCAAAGGTAACCGGTGGATTAAACGAGTGTTTGAAGTGATTACACTTGTGGTAGGGCTGAAGTTGATTATTGGTTGAATATTTCGCCAATATTTTTATTCAGACACAAAACGGCCAACTTCATGTTGGCCGTTTTGTTGTTAACGGTCAGTCAGAGATGCGCTAGAAAGAATATACCAGCGTCACGGCTGTTTCAGTATCTGTTTTTTCAACCCCATCAGGGACATCCGAAGTATTTTTGATGGTGTAGGTGATTTTTGTGGCCAGACTGCCATTAATCTGTGCTGTTAATGCAGTCACTGATTTTGTGACGGTAGTATCTTCGCCCGCATCCACACTTAAGTCTGTCGTGAACGTGCTGGTGTCACTGATTTTCCAGGCCAGTTTTGCTGCGCCACGCAGGGTGAGTTCATCTTCGTTACCACCTGTGCTTAGTTTGCTTTGCCGCGCACCAGGACCGATTTCCAGATCCAGGGTCAAGGCGGCCTTACCAATTACCCGGCGACCATAACCCAGTGCTTCACTGACACGATAATCGTAACCACTAAAACGGGCATTTTCATAGTTAATCATGGCAAAGAAATAATTATGTTCGCTAAATTTGTAATCACTTTGGCCGTTGACAACGTAACGCTCTGCGGTGGTATCGCCCCCATTGGAACTGTTAAGTGACTCAAGAAAAACAGTATGCCGCCATTTTTCCCGTTCAGTCACCGCTTTGGCCTTGGCATTGATGGTCTCCGTTTCAGTGTTACCAGTGGTATTGACGATACCCAGCTCCACATTACCCTTCCAACTGCCATCAGCAACCTGTGGATCTGCTGCATTTCCTGTTGAAACCACTGCCAGCAAAAGTAACGATGCTGATCCGGATAATACATGCCGATTATTCATAACTCTTTTTCTCCTGTGAAAATTAACAACTCTCATGTAAAAGATAATTCATTATTTCAAACGCCGTACTGCGTTCGGTATGATTCAATGGCCTGCAATGCCTTTGTTTGGTCGCCTTTTGCATTCAGAAATTTTGCTAACTCCTGTAGCCGTACAATACTGGTCACTTGCAGGCCATAATCTTTTTCCACTTCCTGAATGGCCGAGGTTTCACCCTGACCTCGCTCCTGACGATCCAGCGCAATAACGACACCCGCAGGGGTGGCACCCGCAGCCTGGATAATATCTACAGATTCACGTACCGAAGTACCCGCTGAAATCACATCATCAATGATCAGCACCCGGCCCTTCAAAGGTGCGCCGACAATCACGCCACCTTCGCCATGCTCTTTTGCCTCTTTGCGATTAAAGCAGTAAGGCACATCCTGGTTATGTTTATCAGCCAGGGCAATCGCCAGACTGGCGGCCAACGGAATACCTTTGTAGGCGGGACCGTAAATCATGTCAAACTTGATGCCTGAACTAATGATGGCCTGCGCATAATAACGCCCCAGTCGCGCCAGACTCTCGCCCGTATTAAATAGACCACTGTTAAAAAAGTAAGGGCTGACACGTCCTGATTTGAGCGTGAACTCGCCGAAGCGTAATACGCCAACATCGATGGCAAAATCGAGAAACTCTTGTTGATATGCATGCATGTCGCGATCCTGACAGAAATTTAAAGGGCGAAATTATACCCTATATTCCACCCATACCGGCAAGCCTGCGGTTATAATGCACAAAACACATGATCGGAGTTTGTATGAGGGTTATTACTGTCAATGTTAATGGTATCCGTGCGGCGGAAAAAAAGGGCTTTTTTACCTGGCTAAAAAAGCAAGATGCGGATGTGGTTTGCCTACAGGAAACCAAGGCGCAGGAGTACCAGCTGGAAGCCGATGACTTTTATCCTGCCGGGTATCATTGTTATTATTTTGACGCAGAAAAAAAAGGCTATAGTGGTGTTGCCATTTATTCGCGACAAAAACCGGATCGTATTATTCGAGGCCTGGGCGAAGGCTTTGAAGATATGGATGCCGAAGGACGCTTTATTCAGGCAGATTTTACTCGGGAAGATGGCAGCAAACTCAGTGTTGTGTCGTTATATTTACCGTCCGGCTCATCCAAAGAGGAGCGTCAACAGATAAAATTCAGTTTTATGGATCGATTTACTGACAAGCTTAAAGCTATGCGTCGTCAACGCCGTGAATTTGTACTGTGTGGTGACTGGAATATCGTACACAAAGAAATTGATATCAAAAACTGGAAAAGCAATCAAAAGAATTCCGGTTGTTTACCAGAAGAACGTGCATGGCTCGATAAACTTTTTGGCTCTATGGGTTTCGTGGATGCTTTTCGTGTAGCCAATCAGGAAGCCGGGCAATATACATGGTGGTCCAACCGGGGGCAGGCCTGGGCAAACAATGTTGGCTGGCGGATTGATTATCAGATTGTTACGCCAGCGTTGCGTGATACGATCAAAGGCGCAAGTATTTATAAAAATGAGCGGTTTTCAGACCATGCGCCACTGATTATTGACTATACTTGATCGTGTTGTGTATCACTGGGCGGGGTAATGCTCCTTGCCTATAAAAGATCAACAATTTGTCCGTCAATAAACTCGGGCTTGGGTTTTGAGATATAGTAACCTTGTCCCAGCTCCACGCCCAGCTCCAATAAAACTTCAATGATGTGAGCATTTTCCACAAACTCGGCGACACACGGGATTTGCAAGCCCTTTGCCAAATCTACAATGGCTTTAACAAATAAACGATCATCGCTATCCATGTGGAGATTTCGCACAAAACTGCCATCGATTTTTATATAGTCCACGGGTAAGTTTCGCAAATAGTGAAATGATGAAAAACCAATACCAAAATCGTCTAGCGCAAATTTGCAACCAATCTCTCGTAATGCATCAATAAACTCACGCGCCCGGGAAAGGTTTTCTACGGCTTCGGTTTCTGTTACCTCAAACATCAAACTTTGAGGGTCAGCGCCATACGTTTGAATGGCTTCCTGAATAAACTTTAGCATACTGACATCACCGAAATGCCTGCCTGATAAATTGATTGCCAAACTGATTGGCTTATGTTGTTTGATGCTGTCCGCTTGTATTTTTATTGCCTCATTGACCACCCATCGATCAATTTCACGAATTAAGCCAAAACGTTCGGCTGTTTCCATGAAGGCACTGGGAGTAATCATTTCACCGCTTTCACTTCGCATACGCAGTAAAGCTTCGTAATGGGTGATGAGTCCCGAACATACTTCCACTACGGGCTGGTAATAAAGCTCAAAACGTTTGTCTTTTAATGCCCAGCGAATACGTTCTTCCCAATGGATTTTTGCCTGCATATTCCACAGTTCCATATCATCTTCACTAAAAACATGTACCTGGCCACGGCCTTTCCGTTTTGCGGTGTACATTGCGGCATCGGCTTTTGCCAATAAATCACTGGGCACCGCACTTTGTGAGGGAAACAGGGCAATACCAATGCTTGCACTAACCGGAACAATTTTTCCACCATGCTCCATATTTTCTTGTGTTAATGCGCCTAATAAAGCCATGCCTACGGTATACACTTCTTCATAACTGCATTTAGGAATAACTACCCCAAATTCATCACCACCAAGACGTCCGAGAATATCGGTACGCCGCAACACCTGGGATAGCTTGCGCGACACATCCAGCAAATATTCATCACCGTATTGATGTCCATAGGTGTCGTTTACATATTTAAATTGATCGAGATCAATAAATAATACAGCGCCTTGTTGCTGGTAGCGTTGTGAATAAGAAGTGGCTCGCTCAAGCTCCTTTTGGAATCGACGGCGATTGATCAGCCCGGTTAATGAATCATGTTCAGCTAAATAGACAATACGATCTTCTGCGGTTTTTTGTTCGGTAATATCCAGAATCAGGCCGCGCATAATAGGTTTATTTTCTTCATCCAGTTCAACACTGTTGATAGCCCGTACCCACAGGTCATGTCCCTGGCGATGTGTCATGCGAAAATCAACCGTAAATGATTCGCCCTTTTTTGTATGCACCGCAATTGTTTCTTCCAGCCAGGTTTTATCTGCGGGGAAAACATGGTTTGCCCAAAAGTCTGCTTTTAACCAGTCTGACACAGGATAACCCATGAGGTTTTGTGCCTCTCGGCTGACAAAAGTAAATTGATACCCGGGTGGGCGAGCTTCCATTACCACTGCATCAATGCCATCCAGCAATGCCTGCATGAAGCGGGTTTCGCGCTCCAGAGCATCATGTTCTTTTGTTAATGCCACTCTGGTTTCGCTGAGGTGTTGGGCAAGATGATTAAATGTAGAGGCCAGCTCCCCTATTCCGCCTTTGCCGTTGGATACAATTCTATAATCCAGTTGATCCTGAGACAGGGCTTTTGCACCTTCTTCCAGTTGGCGTAGATTTCGTGTGAAATATAAAGCAATTAATAACGTTGCTGACAGGGTTATTGCTACGCCTAACAAGGCAGTCAATAAATTTTGGAACCGTGTTTTTTGGATTAATATTTTTGCTGCGGAGAGTGAATAACCAAGTCGTAAATGGCCCAATATCCTGCCTTCAAAACGCAGTGGCATTTCAACATCAAAGACACCATCTGATAGTGCGGATTGGTAATTTTTGTCAGTATTTCTGTTGGCCGGTGGTATTCCCAGTCGCGCAATGATGTAGCCCTGTTGTCCTTTGACTTCCGCATAAATCAATTTGTCAAATTCTGCAAACTGACTAAATACGTCTTGTAAAACGGCAGCGTCATTATAAACAAGGCCAGGAACCAGTGCCTTTGATAGCAAGTGGCTTTCTGATTGCAGCATATCTTCATACATTTCTATATGACTGTCTGTTGTTAGTCTGCTGCTATTCCAAACCAATAGAAACAACATTAACATTTGCAGTGCTACAATCAGCAAAATCAGTCGGGTTGATAATCTTATGCGCATTTTTTTATTTGCTCACAGTCAACCAACGAGTATCGAAAATGCTTTATTATTGGCAGTATGCCAAATATAACGATCTCTAATATAAAGATAGCGGACTCTTTGCCTGAAACCTTAGGTGGGCCAAAATAGGCTTGCTTGATGAGAGTCTACTGCCGCTTACCAGTAGTCGTGCATAACCACAGGTTACGGCTTGATGGGTGTTATTGCGTAAAGAATTTTTGTCGAAAGCTGACCGTCATGGGTTGGGAGCTGCCTTCGGGAAGAATTTTCAGTGTGAAGTTCAGCATTTCTTCATGGGCTACATGAAATTCGCTTAAATAATAGATTGCATTATTTTTGTCCACCTCACGGACCTTTAAGGTACGGAGTTGTCCCGTAAGGTTGCTTGCGCTGATGGTAACCTTTGCGTGTACCGGCTTGTTACCCGAATCAGTTTTTTTAAGTACAGAAATAGTGAGCATTGCACGGTTTTTGCTGCGCACAATATCGTATGCGGCAGCCATTTTCGGTTGCAATGTATCGGTATTAAATGCGTTGTAATGTACTGTATAGTCACCAAAAACCTGTGGTTCACCCGCTTGGCCGAGGCCACACATCAAAAGAAAAATGCCGGTTATTTGCAGGCTGCTGAAAAAACGGTTTTGGTGCATCTGATTTTTATTCACGGTGACTTCCCCACTGCATTGATGGCTATTAAGCCTGATTTAACCATCGTGAATAATCTCATCAATGTCAACCATGTTTTTTTCTCAGGAATAAAACTGATCTTAATTTTCCCTTAATTTTTTATCTGCACATAAGTTAATTCAATTATCCTAAGTTAATCAGTTAAACCGTAGCGAGAGCGACTAAGGTGCGGAAGATAAAGCGTTTTTCAGGTTATTTTGGACGAAAGCGTATCACCCATACGGCGAGTTCAACATGTTCTGAAAAACACTTTGGATTCTGTGCATTAGGTGTTCGCAGTAGGTTTAACTGATTAATTTAGGATTATGTATGATCAGGCCACTATGCGTGGTTTGGAATGAGGAAGTCAATATACCTGACGAAAGGCAGGGTTTAGACGGAAAGTGAAAATCACGACGCAGCAACCGCTTTTTGACTGATCGCTTGTAATGGGGACAGCGGTGTATTCACGGCTTCAAGCACGCCGTTAATAGTGTCCAGCTGGGCCATTAATTCTTCGCTCTGATTTTCCAGGCTGGTAATATTATCGGTAAGTTTTTCACGGGAATTCTTAATTTTTTGCAAATTGGCCAGACGTTTTTCCAGTTGAATTTTGCGTTCTTTAATGCGTGCCGCCAGAGGGCGCATTACGCTACCGGCCCAGTCCTCAGCATCTTGATTGGCACGAAAAAAAATATTCCGTGCATGGCTTACCAGCGAGACAATGAATTTTTTCACCACAAAACTTTGTTCAGTCATAACCGTCATGGAGCTGTCTCTGAAATCGGCGGCTTTTTTGTAGAGCTGGTTCAGTTCACGGCTGTAGCGCGCGGTGGTAAACAGTGTGGGGTTGAGGTCGGTGAAGCCGTGCTCGTCGCGGAAACGGTCATAAATTGATTGCACAATGCCGTTGGATTTTTCGACTTGGTAATTCACCTGGGTCATGTTGTCCCGTGTGCCTTCAAAAAATCGTTTCATATTATTTTTCAGCCCATGGGTAGTCCAACTGTCCACCATATCGGTGCGTGTTTTTGTGATCAGGTGATCCATGGAATCCAGCCCCAAAGCTTCGATCAGTGACACTAACTGTCGCTTCAATACATGGCGGCTGGTCTGAAAGTTTTCCACATCTTTTTGGTAAATACTTTGTTCGGTACGCAGTTTTTGCATGGTTTCCATGAGGACATCTGCACTTTTCCCTGACAAGGAACGTAGCTCATCCAGTTGCTGTTGTACCGCTTCATGGCGCTCCACTAATACGCCTCGGGTAGTTTCTACCATGGAACCAATGCGTGAAACGATATTTTCGCGCACCAGATGTTGTTTTGCGGGTAACACGTCGTCCGAAAGCGTAGCCTCCAGGGCCAGCAACCCGCTTTTTTTCAGCAATTCTTCGTCGCCTTTCACGCGCGCCAACAATCCTTTTTGTGCAGACACGGGATAAATTGTGCTGGCCTCAATATTGAGCATTTCTGCGGTTTTATCCACCTGCGCTTGAATGTTCGCATTGATGCTGGCTTCATCCTGTAGCTCATCCCATAAGGTGTCGATCTTGTTCAGTACGACAATGAGGCCACCGTTTTCCTTATTTTCACGAAATGCCTGGGCGTGTTGCCGCCAGATTTCCATATCGGTTTTGGTGGCACCAGTGTCGGCAGAGAGTACAAAAATTACGGCTTGTGCATTGGGTAACATATCCATGGTCAATTCCGGCTCGGAACCCATGGCATTTAATCCCGGGGTATCCAGAATCACCAAGCCCTGTTTGAGCAGGGGATGAGGGAAGCTGATCATGACATGACGCCACACAGGGATTTCAATGCTGACCGGGGGTATCTCACACTGCTTAAATTCTTCCGTGCTATACAATTCAAGCTGAATGGCGCTCTCTACGGGTACTGATTTGGTTTTTATAATTTCCTTGAAGGCTTCCACCATGTGCTCTGGTGAATCCACATCCAAATCAGTGTTGATCCAGTTATTGGCGTCTTGTTTATATTCGCTGATGCTGGTGTCTTCGAGACGGGTTTCGATGGGTAACATACGAATATAGGGCTTTTCTGCTTTGGCATCGTAAAACAGTTCGGTGGGGCACATGGTGGTGCGTCCGGCAGAAGAGGGCAGTAGACGACGTTGATAATTGGCAAAAAAGATTGAGTTGATCAGTTCGGTTTTGCCCCGCGAAAACTCTGCTGCAAAACCAATGGTAATGCGGTCTGAATCCAGCGCATCAAGAATTTCATACATGCGTAAATCATCTTCCGGGGTGCTCATATCGTGTTCCGACAGCCACTCCCGATAGGCCGTTATGTGGCTGATAATGTCTTCTTTCCAGCGACTATAGGCTTCTAATTGTTCTGTAAACTGGTCTTTTGCCATCCCGTTGTTACCCAAATTGACTTATTTAAAGTCCGCGCAGGGCGGAAAATACCGTACACGGCTGACATCTTGCTATCAATTAACGGCCAAAGATCGGGGAAGTTTAGTCCAGGTGGTTGATGAAAAACGAGAATTTCCCGTGTTCCGACCCGTGGCTTAAAATACGGCACAAACGGTTATTTTTTGTCGATTTTTTCGACATGTTGATGTGGGCGCGAGGGTATGTGAAAGGTGTGGGTAGGGGTTAGGTGAGGCTTTCAGCCAAAGGCCAGGCCCCGACCAAGATCTCTGATGGGGGCTACTAGCAAAATGGTCAGTAACTGAATAACAATCATGGCGACAATGGGCGACAAATCAAAACCGTGAATGGGAGGCAGGATACGCCGTGCCCGGCCCAGTATGGGTTCGTTGAGGCTATACAATAAGGCCACAGCGGGATTATGGCCACCTGGACTTACCCAGCTGAGGACTACCTGAATCAAAATAGTGAAAAAGTAGATTTGAAATAATAACGATAGCAATTCCGCCACGGCCAGTATGACCAGACCAATTGGCTGAAAACTGACTCCACTGATCAGTCCTACCACTAGCAATTCCAGAATTTGCAAAACCAATAATAGCAGCAGCGAGGCTATATCAATGCCGCCCAGGCTGGGGATCACTCGTCGTAATGGTACTAATGGTGGATTGGTCACTTTTACTAAAAACTGAGAGATAGGGTTATAAAAATCAGCGCGCACCACCGCCAGCAAAAAACGCAGCAGCACTGCACCCATGTACAGTCCAAATAAGGTCTGCACCAAAAATACCCCGGCATTACCGGCGTAGGAGCCTCCCATCATATTTCCCTCACTATTTTGTTTCGCCCAACGATTTAGCCAGTTCCCGGGAGCGATCAGATGCGGCTTTGAGTACCTGACTCATCAAGCCGTCGATATTCTGTTCCGCCATTACCCGTAGACCTTGCTCTGTGGTACCGCCGGGCGAGGTCACTCGTTCTCGCAACACACCTACGGGCTCACTGCTTTCCAGCGCCATCTTGGCGGCACCCAGCGCGGTCTGCAGGGTGAGCAGGTGCGCAGTTTCTGCGGAAAGTCCCAGCTGGGTGCCAGCTGTTTCCATGGCCTCCATGATACGGAAAAAGTAGGCTGGACCACTGCCGGATAAGGCGGTGACGGCATCCATCTGATCCTCTTTTTCCACCCAGAGTGCCAGTCCCACGGCACGTAAAATGGATTCGGCCAGATTTCGCTGTGTTTCATTGACCTGCGCATTAGCGAACAAGCCCGTGGCCCCGGTCTGCAACAATGCCGGCGTATTGGGCATGGCGCGCACCACAGCAATCTCGTTACCCGTTTCGCCACCCAGCCAGCGGTTAAGGTCGGCGCTGCGAATGCCCGCAGCAATGGTGATCACCAGTGGCTGGTATTTTTGTACGGTAGATGCCAGTGCTTCGGCCACTGATTGTAGCATCTGAGGCTTGACTGCCAGCACTAGCACGTCCGCACCGGCGGCAGCTGTTACATTATTCGCTTCGGTATTCACGCCAAAATGCTGGGCGAGAGAATCGCGGGTGCCGACCGTAGGGTCGGCTACGGTAATTTGTTTTGCGGGCAGTTTGTCTGCCAGTAGACCGCCGATGAGACTGGCTGCCATATTGCCGCCGCCGATAAATGTCAGTTTGATTTTTTTCATAAGGGTAATGGTTCACTAGATGACGAATAAAAACAAGTTAATCCACAGTAACTTGTGCCACACGCGGGCCAAAAATATCGGTACCAATGCGCACGATGGTCGCGCCTTCGGCGATTGCGGCCTCAAGATCTGCGGACATGCCCATGGACAGCGTATCCCATTCCGGCTCCCCCATTCCTGGAGCCTGCGAAAGGTTCAGCGAATGAAAGGCCTGACGTACCGCAGCAAAGGCTGCCCGTTGTGCGGTCATGTTTCTGCTGGCGGCTGGAATAGCCATTAAACCGCGTAAACGCAAGTTTGGTAGCGTGGCCACTTGCGAAGCCAACGCCGGGAGTGCGTCGAGACTGACACCGGACTTACTGGTTTCACCGCTGATATTTACCTGCAAACATACATTCAGTGGTGGTAAACCGGCGGGGCGCTGATGATTGAGTCGCCGGGCAATTTTTATTCGTTCCACACTGTGTACCCACTGAAATAACTGTGCAATAGCCTGAGTTTTATTGGACTGGATCGGCCCGATGAAGTGCCATTGCACATTCAGTTTGGCCAATTGTGTTATTTTGTCCTCGGCCTCCTGTAAATAACTTTCACCAAAGGCGTTGCCAGCCTCGGGCAAAGCTAATGCCGCCAGCTCCGCCAGTTTATGTGCCGGGCGGGTTTTGCTCACCGGTAAAATCTGTACCGAGCCTGGCTCACGTCCGTACATTTTTTCGGCAAGACGTACCCGTGCCACCAGCTTGTGCAAGCGGTGTTCGATGTCTGTCTTGCCGCAGAGGTGATTCTCAGGCATGGTCAATTTACTTTGGTTTGCGGTATTTTATGCGACATGCGTCAACGTGTCAGAATATCAAGAATTCTACACTACCGGTCGTTATGAATTGCGATAGAGTGTGGTGCTATTAACCACCGACAATAAATATTCAATAAACCTCGTTTAAAAATAAACAGTAACGTATTGTAGGAGCCTTGATGGATATCTCTGAACTGCTGGCCTTCAGCGTCAAAAACAACGCCTCTGATTTACATCTCTCTGCTGGAGAGCCGCCGATGATTCGTGTTGATGGTGAAATTCGCCGTATTAATGTTCCTCCCATGGATCACAAAACGGTGCATGCGTTGATTTACGATATTATGAATGATCGTCAGCGCAAAGATTATGAAGAATTCCTTGAAGTGGATTTTTCGTTTGAAATTCCTGACTTGGCGCGTTTTCGTGTTAATGCTTTTAATCATCAACGCGGAGCAGGCGCAGTATTTCGTACAATCCCCAGCACCATCCTTAATTTTGAACAATTAGGTTGTCCGGCTATTTTCGCGGATATTGCTGAAACTCCGCGTGGTCTGGTGTTGGTTACGGGTCCAACCGGTTCGGGTAAGTCTACAACCCTGGCGGCCATGGTAGATTACAAAAACGATACCGACCACGGTCATATTCTCACTATCGAAGACCCGATTGAGTTTGTGCATAAGTCCAAAAAATCGCTGATTAACCAGCGTGAGGTACACCGTCATACTCTGGGTTTCAATGAGGCTTTGCGTTCGGCATTGCGCGAAGATCCCGACGTGATACTGGTGGGCGAAATGCGTGACCCGGAAACTATCCGACTGGCGTTGACTGCCGCAGAAACTGGTCATTTAGTGTTCGGCACGCTGCATACCAGCTCTGCTGCTAAAACCATTGACCGTATCATTGATGTCTTTCCTGCCGCAGAAAAAGAAATGGTACGTTCCATGTTATCGGAATCACTACGTGCGGTTATCTCGCAGACGCTGATGAAAAAAGTCGGTGGTGGTCGTATTGCCGCACACGAAATTATGATCGCCAATCCGGCTATTCGTAACCTGATTCGTGAAGCCAAAGTGGCGCAAATGTATTCCGCGATCCAGACCGGGCAAGGCAGTGGCATGAAAACACTTGACCAGGATTTGCAGTCATTGTTGAAAAAAGGTGTCATTACCAAGCAGGAAGCCGCTTCCAAGGCAATGAATAAAGATACCTTTATGTAATCCAAATCCTACAAGCGCGTGGATTTGCATAGCAATAAGTTGTTGATCTGTATAGTGAGATGAAATTTTTTGGTGCTTGCGATTATGCGGGTTGGAAATATAAACCGCATACAGGCCGGGAATGGTTATTAAATGTGCGGATCATTTTTTTATGCGCAGGCGTATAACTAGCGCAGACTTACTTTAGGGGCAATCTTTATACTCATGGCGGCAAAACCATTTAATGTTATTCAGGACTTTCAATCCTTACTGAAAAGGATGATCCGCAAAGAGGCCTCTGACCTTTTTCTTACGGCGGAACTTCCGGCCAGTTTCAAGATTAACGGTGAAATATCACCTATTTCTGATGCACCGCTGAATGCAGATCAGGTGCGTAAATTGGCACTTGCGCTGATGAATGAGTCGCAACAGCGCGAATTTGAACATACTCTGGAATGCAATTTTGCGATTGACCCACCCGGAACCGGACGTTTCCGGGTCAATGTGTTTCAGCAGAAAAACCATGTGGGTATTGTGTTGCGCCGTATCAAAACAGAAATACCGACCTTTGACGATTTACAGGTGCCAAACGCGCTGGCTCATTTATCCATGGCCAAACGGGGTCTGATTATTATTGTTGGTGCCACGGGTACGGGTAAATCGAGTACCCTGGCGGCGATGATTGGCCAGCGTAACCGCAACAGTCATGACCACATTATTACTGTAGAAGATCCCATTGAATACATACATGAGCACGATGGTTGTATCATCACCCAACGGGAAGTAGGAGTTGACACCATCAGCTTCGAGGCCGCATTGCGTAACACCTTGCGTCAGGCTCCTGATGTGATTTTGATTGGCGAAATACGCACTCGTGAAACCATGGAGCACGCCATTGCCTTTGCCGAGACAGGGCATTTGTGTCTTACCACTTTGCATGCCAATAATGCTAATCAAGCGCTGGATCGTATTCTCAATTTTTTCCCCAAGGACCGGCGCGAGCAAACCTTGCTGGATTTATCGCTCAATCTGCGGGCTATTGTTGGTCAACAACTTATTCCCACCCCGGATAAACAGGATCGGCGGGTGGCTGTTGAGATACTTATTAATACGCCATTAGTGTCCCAAATGATCCGCGAAGGCAATGTTACCGAGCTTAAGGATGTGATGAGTAAATCCAACCAGCAAGGCATGAATACCTTCGATCAGGCGCTTTATGAGCTCTACAAAACCAAGCAAATATCCTATGAGGCGGCCTTGCATCATGCCGACTCCGCCAATGAATTGCGGTTGATGATCAAACTGGGTCAGAAGGCGGGTATTAAAAAAATGGGCGATGCCATGAGTGGCGTAACTCTGGTGGGTGTTGATGATCGTTGATTATTGCGTAACGGGAAAATGTCATCTTAAGTTTTCAAAATTTAAGCCGCAGGCTAAGGCTGAGTTATGAGGCTGTTTTTCATGTAGCCGCAAACTGATAGTCTTGCTGTACTCACTAAAATTTTATCCAGAAGCTTTATACTTATGTTATTTCAAATTTTTACTTACCGCTATCTCTTAATGTTGAGCACCTTCATGTTACCGCTTTTATTGACAGCCTGTGGTGGTGGCGGAGACAGTAACCTTGGAAATGATGGTGGTGTTGTTGGTCTGAGCCAGCATGGTTCTACTAATAGCCACAACGACAGCCGACGGGGCACAAATTGTATGGACTGTCACACCAGTGGGCCTGGTACCGGGATTTTTGTTACTGCTGGCACATCCATTGGCGGGGTTGGGGGTTATGTAGACTATTACGCAGATATGGCTCGCACAGATCGACGTGCAAGGTTGGAAATTGATGCTTATGGGAATTTCTATACGGTAACGGCCATTGATATTCTGACCCCCGATAATAGCGGTCTCAGTCCAGGAGCTTACATCACTGTCGTCATGCCGGGTGGGGCAACCCGCGATATGCCAGGCGTTGTTAGCCACACATCTGCCAGTTGTAATGTTTGTCACAGCGTTAGTGGAACCCAGTCACCGCTTTAGTGCAGTAAAAAAACCGGGCAAGTTACATGGGTGGAAACACTATGTTTGCATCAAACACCGGCCCATCCACACAAACCCGTTTCATGGCTGGGCCATTTGCCGTTTTCACTTCTACAGTACAACCGGCGCAGCCGCCTACGGCGCAGGCCATAAATTCTTCCAGCGATACCTGACACGGTAAACGATATTCCCGTGCCAGTTGGGCAACGGCTTCCAACATAGGATGTGGCCCGCAGGCGAATACGGCAACTTCTTTGCGTTGTTCTACTGATAAGGTATCCAGCCAGTTACGTGCAAGATCGGTGACGTAACCGTCAAAACAACCGGGATAGCCTTGTTGACTGGCAAGGCGAGAGGCGATGCCCCAGTCGTCCATCAGCGGCATGGCAGCGATGACTTCAGCAGGTACGCCAGGAACCATTATTTTCGATGGTTGGCTTTTAAATGGAAACGGCACTTCTGAGCCCATAATCACAAAGGGTTGATAGGCACCTTTTACTTCCCGCAGAGTATCCGCTAAAAACACCATGGGTGGTATGCCCACGCCGCCGCCGATCAGCAACGGGCGTGAATATTTCATCTGTGAGACAAACGGTTTGCCAATGGGGCCCATCACTGAAAGTTGGTCGTTTGTTTTGCGCTGGGCCAGTAGACGAGTACCCTCCCCTAGAACCTTGAATAAAATATCCACCCAGCCTGATTTAGCATTGACGCGCATCAGCGATAATGGTCGGCGCATGGGCAGGGCTGGATCACATTGAATATGTGCAAATTGACCCGGCAGGGCGTGTGCGGCTATTTCGGGTGCATGCAGGCGTAAAACAACCTGATCGCCTGCATGTGCCTGGCGTTCAAGAATGTGGGCGTTTTCGATAAAAATGGTGTCGCGATGTGGCTGGCTCATGATGGTTTTTTAATTCCTGAAATTCACAAATTATCAGAGGCTCTCTGGATAAAGCTGGTGTGTCCGGCTAATAATGTATGTGTTACCCGGCCTTTGAATTCCCAGCCAAGAAAAGGCGAATTATGCCCATGGCTGGTCATGCTTTCTGTGGTGAGTTCCCAATACTGTTCAGGATCAAAAATACACACGTCGGCACAGTCACCGATGGCAAGCCTGCTGGTCATACCGGCGATTTTTGCCGGATGACGGGTAAGACAGGCAATGGCCTCAGACAAACTGAGCACCTCTTCAGCCACCAGACGCAGAGTCAATGGCAACAAGGTCTCCAGTGCGCTGATACCCGGCGCACTGGATGGGAATGGTGCGAGCTTGGCATCCGTATCATGAGGTTGGTGATCGGAACAAATAGCAGTGATGGTGCCGTTCTTTAACGCGGTGCGCAGGCCATCACGATCCCGTTGGGTGCGCAAAGGAGGGCGTACATGACATTGACTGTCAAAATAACCAATGTCCATTTCTGTTAAAAACAGTTGATGTGCAGCCACATCCGCTGTCACGGACAGGCCGTCATACTGTGCGCGGGCAATCATTTTTACCGCGCGTTCGCTGGATAATTGGCAAAAGTGAGCACGTACCCCGGTTTGCTCAACAAGCTGCAATTCACGCGCTACGGCGATGCTTTCTGCAATCTCTGGAATTCCCGGCAACCCCAGGCGCACACTCACCGCACCTTCATGCGCGCAGCCACCATCGGCCAGCGATGGGTCTTCGGCATGCAAAAATACGGGCAAGTTCTGGCTTGCGGCGTATTCCATGGCACGACGCATCACTTGGGTGCTTTTTATCGCCGTGTGTGCATTGCTGACACCGACACAGCCTGCGGCTTTGAGTGCGCCCATTTCCGCCAGTTGCTTGCCCTCCAGGTTTTGTGTCAATGCGCCTAGCGACAGTACCCGGGCAAAACCAGCCTGCATTGAGCGATGCCGAATCAGGTCCACCACTGCCGGAGTATCCGCTACCGGGTCGGTATCCGGGGGACACACTAAGGTGGTGATACCCGATTTTGCAGCGGCGCGTGTTTCACTGGCGATGGTGGCTTTATATTCCTGGCCGGGTTCACGCAGACAGGCGCGCAGATCCACTAGCCCGGGGCAAACAATTTGCCCGTTTGCATCGATGCTTTGCCCCGCCTCAAAGCCTGCGGGCGCATCGCCTAATGCAACCACTTTACCGGCGGCAATATGAATGTTGACGGTTTGATCCCGCCCGTTTGCCGGATCAATAAGGCGGCCACCCAGAATGGAAATTTTCATTAGGCCACTCCTTCACTTTCTTTGTCGATGGGCGGTCGTCCCAGCACCATGGACATTACCGCCATGCGTACGGCAATGCCGTTGCTGACTTGTTCGAGAATCACTGAGCGTGGACCGTCAGCAACTTCGGAGTCAATTTCCACTCCACGGTTAATGGGCCCGGGGTGCATGACTATCACATCGGTTTTGGCGACAGCCAGTTTTTCCTCTGTCAGGCCATAGTCCTGAAAATATTCCTGTTCGCTGGGTAGCAGAGCACCCTGCATGCGTTCTTTTTGCAGGCGGAGCATGATCACCACATCTGCGTTGTGCAGACCTTCTTTCATGTCGTGATAAACATGCACACCCAGCCCTTCCACCTGAGGGGGAATCAGCGTTTTCGGTGCAATCACGCGCAGGTCAGAAATGCCCAGCGTGGTGAGTGCATGAATCTGCGAACGGGCCACTCGCGAGTGCATAATATCGCCGACGATGGCGACAGTGAGTGGTGCAAATTCGCCTTTGTGACGACGAATGGTAAATATGTCCAGTAACGCCTGGGTGGGATGCGCATGTTGGCCGTCCCCGGCATTGATGACGCTGATGTGCGGTGCCACATGTTGCGCAATTAAATGCGCAGCACCGCTGTCGCTGTGACGTACTACAAACATGTCGCACTGCATGGCCTCCAGGTTTTGCAGCATGTCCAGCAGACTTTCGCCCTTCACCGTGGCCGAGGTGTTGATGTTGATCTTTAATACGTCGGCTGACAGGCGTTTTGCGGCCAGCTCGAAGGTGGTCAGCGTTCGGGTGCTGGCCTCAAAAAACAGGTTTACGATGGTTTTGCCCCGTAGCAAAGGCACTTTGCGGACTTGCGCATTGCGTATCTGTTGGTCGCCGCCAATGATGAAAGACTCGGCAGTATCGAGGATGTCCACAATCTGTTGGCGCTTGAGGCCTTCAATGGTCAACAGGTGGCGCAGACGACCGTGTTCATCCAGTTGCAGATTGCGTCGTTTCACGGTGTTTCCACCACTTCCAGTTGTAACGGTTCGGGCCCGGTGAGTTTGACATGTTCGTGTTCGCTAAGTTGGATATGCCTGCCCACCACATCGGCCTGAATGGGCAATTCACG